>CAYMFQ010000063.1:18808-25603 GCA_964389335.1 uncultured Granulosicoccaceae bacterium | reverse complement strand
GAGGCTGCGGCCATTGGTGTGCCGGATGAGCATTCGGGTGAAGTTGTTAAGTTGTTTATTGTGCGCTCAGACAGTTCCGTGACCGAAGACGACGTAAAGGCACATTGTGCGGAAAACCTGACTAACTACAAACGCCCGAAGTTTATTGAGTTTAGAGACGAACTACCAAAAACCAACGTTGGTAAAATACTGCGCCGCGCGCTGCGAGATTAATTCGCGCCACCAGACAACCTTAACAGCTCACCTGATAAGCAGCAGATTAACTATCTAAAGACTAACCGGGCAGTAGCACTATCTGCCCGGTCAGCTGCAACAACACCACAACCATGTCAATATTTGTGGCATGTCCATGCTACGCCCGTCGCACTTACTTGCGCAATCACCCCTCTGTATTAGCAGTTTTGGCGTACCTCGAACGGGGTACAAAAACAGAAACACGCTAAGTATGCGAACTGTCCTTAAAAAAAATTGCAGCGTAAACGCTAGTTTATGCGTGATGGATATGACGAGCCAGAAGCTCGAAAAGGACACAGGCATGGTAAGGGACCACTATAAACACAGAACCAGAGTACCGGTATTAAATATCTGCTTAACGATCGGCGCACTGTTGCTGACAACCGCTATTATTTACCTCGCGCTTATGCACCTGTAGCGGACCATTGAACATAAGCGCATAGGTATGCAGGCCTACAGCGGGTCAAACAAGCAATCGACAACCGTGCTGAATTTGGCATCAGCCTCAGTCAGTGACAGTACCGCATCGCGCAGCTTATCAGCGCGAGCCTGACCCAACACCGGCGCTGCGAACTCATCAAATTTGGCGACGATATCGCTTTGCATAAACGGACGCTCCGGCCCTCCTCTGGCATGTACATCGCCGGACGTCAGTGTACGGCCGTCATGCAATTGAAAGGTGATATCTGCCCATCGACCTTCGGGGTAACGCTGCTCGTGCCGCGGCTCCGCTTTGGTTTGCACGCGCTCAACCAGACTTGCAATTGCGCTATCGGTTAGACCATCCCCGGAAATATGCTCAAGCCCGATGCGCCCATGTTTGATCATAGTGGCAACCGCAAACGCCAGACTATACTGCGCTTCCGATGTGGTAGCCGGCATACCAGGGAATAGCGCCACCGCGTTATTAAAACTGCCAATGGTGATCGATGCGATATCCTCTGGTGCCAGTGCATGAGTAGTACAAAGCTCTCGCGCTGCATCAACAGATGCGTGCGCCCATCGGCATACCGGATAGGGCTTAATGTATTGAAGATCGGTTTGCCACACGTCGGCAAGATCAGCCCAATACTTCGCTACTGCTTCGTCTTCGACCGTCACTGCCGGTGCGCCGGTAAAACCCGTTTCTGCAGCGATGACCGCAGACATTGCCGACAGCGCTCCCCATGAAGCACCATCGTGCAGCATGGTCGGGTTGGCGATTTCCCGCATCATCTGGCTGCGCGGCCCGTGGTATTCCGCAATACCCAAAGCCTGCCGCAATTGATCTGCGGTGTGATCGCGCAGTCGCGCAGCCATTGCCACCACACCAAGCCCGTGCCACGCACCTGAAGTGTGATAGTCAGTCACCGTGTTGTGCAGAGCGATCGCGGCACGGCCAGCCACCTCATAGCCGACGACCAGTGCAGCCAGGGCATCTCGCCCGGTAAGCTGTGGCGATGGGTGCGCGAGTATCGCCAGTGCCGGTGCTGCTACGACACCGATATGTCCTTTGGTCGGGTTGTAGCCATCGTGCCCATCCAGGTTGTCGGTTTGATTGGCTGCAGCATACAGCGCACCTGCCACGCTAACAGATCGACCATCAAACAACATCGGTACCGATACCGACGAATCTGACGTGCCGTATAAACGAGTGGCGATATCCCGGCCTTTGATCCCCGCCTCCATCGGTGCTGCTGCGGCACAGATGCCAAGTGTGTCAAGCAACAGCAACCTCGCCTGTTGCAGTGTAGACTCCGGAATATCATCAGCGCTGGAATTGAGCACAAACTCAGTAACGCGCTGCAGACTGGATACTTGACTTTGCATAATTACCCGGCAACCCAACTATGACTCGTTCACCGATTGTACTGCTGCATACCGATAAACCCGAGTCAGCTTGCGACATTGTGCAAAAGCAACACAGCGATCTAACTATTCACACCTGCAACACCTACAGTGAGCTTCCAGCCCGCCTTGCAGAAACCAAAGCTGAAGTGGTCTATTCGGTACGTTTCGCCGGCACACCAGATTTCCCGCGCCAGCAGCTGTTAAGCGCAGACCATGTCAACTGGATTTCGGTGGGTGGCTCAGGCACGGATCATCTATTGCCTTGGGATCCATCGCTGGTCACTGTCACCAACGCTGCCGGCGTGGCAGCCGATATGATGGCAGAGTACGTTCTCGGCTGCGTGCTGTCGTTTCGGCTCAAACTGCGACAATTCCAGCGCGCGCAGCAACAGCATCAATGGAGTGGTGGATCCGTTACTCCGGTCGCCGGCCAGACTGCACTGCTGATCGGACTCGGACAAACGAACCAGGCTGTAGCGAAGCGACTGCAAGCGATGGACGTACGGGTGCTCGGCGTGCGGGCCACGCCGGCGCCAACAGCTAACGTCGACGAGGTTTATCCAACCGAAGCGCTGGCAACACTACTGCCACAGGCCGACATCGTTGTGGTTGCTGTGCCTCTGTTGCCAACTACGCGGCAGTTACTGTCACACCGCGAGTTTCAATCCATGAAGGCAAACACGATACTGGTCGATGTATCGCGCGGCGGCGTGGTCGATGAAACGGCGCTGATTCAGGCCCTGCAGTCCGGCCATCTGTCAGGGGCGGCACTCGATGTCTTTAGCGAAGAACCACTGCCATCCGAACACGCCCTGTGGGATATGGAAAACGTCATCATCACACCACATTGCTCATCCGTGTACGAGGGTTGGGAGGATCGCTCTGTGGAGATGTTTGCAACAAACCTGCACCGCTACAGACAGGGGCAGACGCTTGATCGCATCGTTGATCCGCAGCGCGGTTATTAGTGGGTCGCGCTATGCTCACCATACGATGAATATGTCGAACTAACACTCTGGAAATTTGTTGCGACTACCGTTACAGTAGCCACATGCTCTATGTAACACACCCCGCCATCCGCCGACACACCGGCTGCAACCTGGTCGCCTGACCCTGCGCTGTATATCGTCGTGACTGCCACGACCGCGCTACCCGTGCTGCGTCATTAAGTAAATCGTGACTCGCACATCTAAACCCACTCAAAAACTCTGACCACACTATGACCGACACCTGCCAGTTGGCTGTCGATATCGGAGGCACGTTCACCGACGCCGTATTGATGAACGACGCCGGTGACATTATTGCCAGTGCCAAAACACCAACCACACATGCCAACCCCACACAGGGTGCATGGCAGGGTGTCGAACGAGTACTGTGTGATGCCTCCGTCCCCATTGAAAGTATCGGCCTGTTTATACACGGCACTACGCTTGCGACCAATGCCCTGATCGAACGGCGCGGCGCCACTGTCGCAAGCATCACCACCAGCGGATTTCGCGACATACTCGAAATTGCCTATGAGCGCCGCTACGATCAATACGATGTCATGATCGATAAGCCTGATCTTATTGTGCCGCGCTCGCGCAGCTTCACTATTCCGGAGCGCGTTAACTGGCAGGGTGAAGTAATTAAACCCATTGATTTAAGCGTGGTGCCGGCTCTTACCGAAGTGCTTGAACAACGGCAGATAGATGCGGTTGCCATTTGCCTGCTGCATGCCTACGCCAATCCGATTCACGAACAGAAGCTAAAACGTGCATTGCTCGACATCAATCCGCGCTTAAGCATCTCGCTGTCCAGTGATGTCAGCCCGGAAGCACGAGAGTTTGATCGACTCTGCACCACCATTGCCAATGCCTACATACAACCTCTGATGGCAGGCTACCTTGATCAGTTTGCCGAACACTTTAACGCGGCGGGGTTGCGCTGCCCGATACTGATGATCACAGCCAGCGGTGGCATGACAACACTTGAAACAGCGGCACGTCTGCCAATTCGTCTGGTTGAATCGGGCCCTGCCGGCGGTGCTGTACTGGCAGCGCAAATCGCACAGCAACACGGCGCAGACTCAGTGCTGTCATTTGATATGGGTGGTACCACGGCAAAGCTGTGTCTGATTGATCAGTATCGACCTCAACGCTCACGACAGTTTGAAATAGCACGAGCCTCACGCTTTGTTAAAGGCAGCGGCATGCCGGTGCGTATACCCGTACTGGAGATGATAGAAATTGGCGCTGGCGGCGGATCAATGGCAAGCGTTGACGACCTGGGTAGGCTACAGGTGGGGCCGCAAAGTGCGGGCAGCGAACCTGGCCCTGCCGCATATGGTAAAGGTGGCACGCACGCGACAGTCACCGATGCTGATCTGGCGCTTGGCCTGCTCGATTCAGAACAGTTTGCTGAAGGCCGACTACCACTGCAACGACAGGCCACCGAACAGGCGATCACACAACACATCGCCAAACCACTATCAACAAACGGTGCAATTGTCACCACACAACAGGCAGCAATGGGTATAAGCGAAATCGTCAATGAGAACATGGCCAACGCCGCACGAATGCATGCGGTTGAATCTGGCAAAAACCTTGGCGACCGAACTATGATTGCTTTTGGCGGCAACGGCCCGTTGCACGCCACAAGAGTAGCAAGGCGCGCCGGCGTAAACCGCATTCTTATCCCGCCGGATCCGAGTGTTGGCTCAGCGGTCGGCTTTTTATACGCACCCGTATCGTTTGATATCGTTAAAAGTCACTACACGCTGTTGAGCGAACTTTGCATCGACGACATTAATCAGTTTTTACAACACTTAACTGATGAAGCCACTGACGTCGTTACCCTCGCCGCTCATGGCGCCAGTCTAGTACACCGCAAAAGCGCCTTTATGCGTTACAAGGGTCAGGGCCATGAGATAGAAATTGAACTACCGCCGCAACCACTGACCAGCGCTGACAAAACGGCACTGCAGAGCCTCTTTGAAGAAGCCTATCAACAGCAGTTCTCACGGCCGGTCCCGGGTATGCAGATCGAAATTCTTAACTGGGGTGTAAGTGTATCCACCCCAACTACTGCAAAGCCCCGAGTGAATGCGGTGTCTGCGAACGCAGACACTACACCGGCACATACCAACTGCACCATTGTTTGTGATGTCACCGGCAATCAGGTATCCGCACGTTGCTTTAAACGCGACACCCTCACAGCCGGCACCACCATCAACGGTCCGGCGCTTATCCAGGAACCACAAACCACCACACTGGTCAGCGCTGACTTTAGCGCACACATTGATAGCGCTGGTAACATTCACCTGCAACGCAAAGCGAAAAACACATGACGCCGGACAACACCAAAATGCAGGTGCTATGGAACCGATTGCTCGCGGTTGTCGAAGAACAGGGCCAGGCCCTGATACGCGCCGCATTCAGCCCGATTGTTCGTGAATGCGGCGACATTTCCGCTGGCGTGTTTGATCGCCACGGCCGCATGCTGGCGCAGGCAGTTACCGGCACACCCGGGCATATCAACACCATGGCGGAAGCAGTAATCACACTGCGCGACAGAATACAGCCACAGCACATGCAACCCGGAGATATCTACACAACCAATGACCCGTGGATTGCATCCGGTCACCTGAACGACTTTCTGTTAATGATGCCAGTCTTTTACAAGCGCGAGCTGGTGGCGTTTACCGCGTGTACCTCGCACCTGGTTGATCTGGGTGGGCTTGGCATGGGACCGGAGGGCGGCGATATCTATGACGAAGGACTTCTCATCCCTCCGTGCACACTGGTACAGGCTGGTGAAATGAACACGCTGTTGCTCGACATCATCAAAGCTAACTCACGCGAGCCTGTAGCCAACGAAGGGGATATCTATGCGCTGTCGGCATGCTGCGAAACCGGTGCCAAACGGCTAACCGATATGATGACCGAGTTTGACCTGACTGAACTCGATACATTATCGGACCTCATCATCAACACATCCAGACAGGGCTGTGAGAATGCAATAAGCGAAGTTCCGAATGGTTGTTATCGCAGCGTACTTACCATTGAAGGCTACGAATCAGACATACAGTTGCACGCCAGCCTAACGGTCAACAACAAGGACATACTGCTCAACTTCAGTGGTACCGCACCCTGCTCTGCCAAAGGTATCAACGTACCACTCAACTATGCGGCGGCTTATTCGGTTTTTGCACTGCGTTGTATTATCGGGCCATATATTCCAAACAACGCAGGATCACTGGCCCCCTTTAAAGTCACTGCCCCGAGCGGATGCATACTGAACGCCGTATCACCCGCACCGGTTGCCATGCGACACACAATTGGACAACTGACACCGGACCTGGTTTATGGTTGCCTGCATCAGGCGCTGCCGGATAAGGTCCCTGCTGAAGGTGCGTCGTGCATGTACGATCTGCCACTGCGCAATACGGCAGACAGTACCCACCCGTTTGCACTGGAGCTGGTATTTAACGGCGGCACCGGTGCACGACCACAAAAAGACGGGCTATCCGCCACAGCATTTCCAAGTGGTGTATGGGGCAGTCAGGTGGAAACTACCGAATCTGCGGCGCCGGTATTGGTTCACCGTCGCGAACTGCGCACCGACAGCGGAGGCATTGGCAAATACCGCGGAGGGCTGGGTCAGCGTATCGAACTGCAGGCCGCTGACGATCAGGATATTCTGTTATTTCTTTCAGTTGAGCGAATACGCTACGGCGCCAGAGGCAGAGAT
>CAYMFQ010000063.1:13273-18708 GCA_964389335.1 uncultured Granulosicoccaceae bacterium | reverse complement strand
GCGACGATACACTGTTTGACCTGACCGAGACTACACCCACCGCGGTACTCAGAACATTCTCTAAAGCCTATGGCCTGGCGGGTATGCGCGTTGGCTGGGGAGTGTTTGCCCCATCAGTAGCTGAACAGGTACGCAAGCTACTGAACCCGAATAACATCAGTGTATTAAGCCAGGTGGCGGCGGTTGCCTGCGTTCAGGACCAAACCTACATGCAGGAAACCTGCAGGCAAACTCAAATACAACGTGATGCACTGATCAACGTACTGGTCAAAGCACTGCACGGCACCAGTGCTACACCACCCGTCAGCCACACCAACTTTGTGCTCATACCATTTGAGACCCCGGAAACTGCTACACGCATTGACGCATCACTGCGGGCACAAGGCATGGTGCTGCGCAACATGGCAGGCTACGGGCTGCCGCACTGCCACCGACTTACCGTCGTTAACGAAACTGACATGACGCTCGTCAGGCAATGCCTGTTGGCCGCACTCGCAGAGGAACAATCGAAATGACTCAGCCATCACGCGGGTTGGCACGTATCGGTGTATTCGTGCCGTTTACTAACGTTAACCTCGAAGCAGACATGGCAATGATGTGCCCGGCCGGTGTAACCATGCACTACACCCGACTCGGTGGATACGATATCGATGCAGTTCCCGATGCCAGCCAGATGGCCGGACTGGCACAGGCGGACATGGACGATGCTATTCAACTGCTGGCCGGCGCCAAACCCGACGTTGTGCTATACGGATGCACCTCTGCCACACTCGCTCTGGGACCAGCGTTTGATACCAGTCTGTCTGAGAAGATAAAAAACAAGAGCGGCGCCATTTGCATTACTGCTGCCGGTGCGCTGGTCAACGCACTCAGCACCCTTGGCGTGCGCAACATCGCCTTTGCATCGCCCTACGTTGCCGCATTAAACAATGATGCGATCGATTTTCTCACCACTCAGAGCTTCAACACCCTGTCACGCTACGACCATCCGGTCGATTTGGGTAACTACGGACAGGGCGAGCTTCAGCCCGAAGAAATTCTGGAGTTCGCGTTAACGGCAAATCATCCGGATGCCGAAGCAATTGTTCTGTCCTGCACCGACCTGAGAGCCGCGGAAGCCATTCAGCAACTGGAAAAAGCGACTGGCAAACCGGTGATAACCTCTAATCAGGCGATGTTGTTTAGTGCATTACAGGCACTGCAAATCAACCTGGAAGTTCAGGGGTACGGAACTCTGTTTAATCAACTACACGCCGAAACCGAAGCCCCATAACTTCGAATATACCTTCCTCGGTAAACTGAAGCGCGGCACCGAGCATACGTCCATACCCCTGCAACGAAGCCTCATTATCACTGTGAAAAGACAGCGGATATGCCGCTACCTGATCATCCATAGTAAGCACAGCGACATGGACGCCATCCTGCTGCTCAAGCTTTACCGACCCAATATCGAGAAATTTGGAATCGTGCAGCTGAGTTATTAACTCGTACTCACCCGCACGACTTAACCAAACCGATGATGGTGACTGGGGTGACACCGAACTGGCGAGAAACTGCCTAATACCCTCGCTTTCAACAAATATCAGCTTTTCATTGGCGTGCTCTGCGCCGAGACTACGAACATGCACTGTCGCTGACCGCAGAGTGTCATTGGCAACCGGGATCAACCCGAATAAACGTAGCTTTGCCTTGTACTGCCCGGGCGCGGCCTCATCGAGCCGCCACTTCTGGCCGGAAAATTCAGCAGCATAGTGCCCTCCCCTGCGGGTGACAGTCGCCAGACCGGCAGTCGAAATATATTGACCTTCGGCACTCGCTGCAGTCCCCGGCAGTGGATCAGACTCGGTTACCGGACGCTTAGCCTGTTCGCCTCCGTACCTGATGGTGTAGGCATGTTGCATGATATCCTTGGCGAGCGCATCCATCGCCTCAGTAGCAGGACTATTACTCAGCATAACAATACCAAGGCCCGCCTCCAGGCTCGTATGCACCAGTGCGCTATGGCCCAGTGTTTGTCCGTTATGCCACACAAGATCATGACCACGGGGCAACAGCGATGGAACACGAATCCAACCCAATGCCGCCATATTGGCAAACGCATACGGTGACGCATAAGTTTGCGCAGTCAGCATGTCTTTGACTGTTTTTGGCTGTAATAACGCCTGCGAGGTATTGGCAATACGACCGTTATTGAGCACGGCAACCACCATCTTTGCCAGATCGTCTGTTGTGGAGACTAGAGCTCCTGCCGGCGTATCTCTGATACCAGCTTCATCAACAGGTTTGCCATTGATATAACTGTGCGACAACTGCGAATGATCGGCAAGTGCATTGAAACTGGACGAACCCATGCCTAGTGCGTCCAGTACGTTGCGTTGCATGTACTTCTCAAACGACTGACCGCTTACCTGCTCTATTGCAACACCTGCCAGCGTAAAACCAATATTAGAATACGCCATAACCGTACCCGGTGCAGACGTGGTGTAACTGCTCTGCAGCATGTCGACCACATCCGCAATGGCAGCCGGTTCATCGGACCACATACCGTCCAGGATATCACTCGGGAGCCCCGCATGATGCGACAGAATATTGCGCAGCGTTATCTGATCAACACCACCGTGGCGTGACCTGATTGAAAAGCCAGGGATAATCGTCTGCAACGGCGCATCCAGATCAAGCAACGCTTGCTCTGCCAACTGATGCACAGCGATTGATGTAAAGGGCTTTGATACAGAACCAGCTCGAAACCGCGTTTCGTTAGTGACAGGTACTGCGCTAGCCTTGTCTGCAAACCCATAGTGACGCTGTAAAACTACACCATCCACATCCGTCACCGCCACGCTCAACCCGGTGATGCCAGCCCTGCGCTTGGACTTCTTAACAGCCGCATCAAGCCACTGATCCATCGCGGCATATCCACGCTGCACCAGTGCGCTTTCAGCCGGGGGGCGAGGTTTGATACCACATGCCATAAGTAGTGTGGACAACATAGCAACAATAATCGCTCTGTGCATCGGGCCATCGAGTGTTAGACGTAGCCGTGCAAAATACCATCGCAGGGGGAGCTACAAATGTATCAGTATGTAGCGGGGTGTCGCTGTGACGCTGTAAGATTGCTCGCACGCCACAGTCAGACCAGTCCAGGCCAATAGGGTACGGCCAACCCTGCCGTTGCCATTATCTCGTGAGCAAAGCAGCGTTTCTAACAGAAAATAGGGTCTAATTAGTTGATTTTCAACTACAAAGCTAACCCGGCACAACCCAACACTCACCACGTCGGACTACCGCACAGCCGATTGCTGCATTTGGTGCATTGAATCATCCGCAAATAACCATTATGTTCTAGAGTTAACTGTTCATATAAAAAATGTTCAACCACGCACACAGGAGCAATGGATGATAAACGGAAAGAGATCGCTGTTCGTCTCAATATTACTGGTAGCCGGCATCGCGCCAGCCTCGGCGGAGACAATCCATACCGGCTCGGACAAAGGCAGTTACTACAATGTTTTCTGTCCACTGGTTCAGAGCGCTATTAAGAAAGAGTATTTCAACCACTCCTGCGGTACCAGTGACGGCACAGCAGACAACATTGAAAAAGTAAAAGCCACGCCAACTGATATTGGCATTGGACAAATGGACCTGCTCGCTGATGAAACGGAGCTGGAAATTATCAATCCGGACATCGGCATGGAATGCATGTATGCGGTTACGTCCGATGCATCAATAACCAGCCTGTCCGGCCTAAGCAGCCGCATCCCGCTGGTGCTCCCTGGCGAAGGCTCCGGCTCGCAAAAGTCTTTCGAGCGCCTGCAGGGTCTGGATGAAGGTCTCGCTTCCCTGCGCAATATAACCAATGCATCGTCCGCGTATGAAGCAGTGGAGAAGGTTGTGAGCGGTGACGCGATCATGGCATTCTTTGTACAGTTTCCAGACACCCGCAATGAAGTGTTCAAGCTGATTAACGATAACGAACTTAGTTTTGTCCCTGTAATAAGCCGCAATATCCTCAGGCAGGAAGTCAATGGACAACGTCTGTACGAGGCACTTGAGGTAAACGTTACACCGCAGGGTCTTTTATCTATGCTGAAGCGTGAAGACGCGCCGAAGATTCAAACCTCCTGCACCAGCATAGCTCTGTTTACCGGCAAGGCCGACACGCTGGAAGGCAATGCAAAATCAGATCAGGAAGCGATGATCGCCGCACTGGGTAACACCCAACGCCCCGAAAAAGATGGCTGGAAAGAGATGTTTGATAACGCCAAAACCATGGGTCAGGGCGCTATTGATGATGTACTAAAGCGCTTCGAACAGTAGAAACGCTGCAACACACACAGGCCCGGCACGCTGCCGGGTCTGTGACCTGTCACTTACCCTCCAGTCCACTCCCGGGCCGAATCGATACCTCGCCAGAGTCCCTGTCAAACTGAAACGGGCAACTACTGCACTGAATGCGTTTTTCTGTTGGCGTTGTATCCGCCAGCCTCGGATCGGCCTCGCCGCTGGCGAGCGTTGGCTGGTTGTCGGCATCGAAACGCTTCTTTAGCAGGTCAAGCAGCAGGTCATCAAGGCCCAGAGGTTCAGCAATCTGGTAAGTAGTACCCGGATGCCTAGCCGCTGCCTGACCGGTCAGGCTCGGTATATCCCGCGTCCAGTGCCTGCCTCTGGCCAGAAACATCGGCAACACCACAATGTGCGTGGCTCCTCGCTCAACGCAGGCAGAATACGCAGCGTCGATATCCGGCATCGCAAGCTCCATGTGCGCTGGTTCCACAATCTGACAGTCGTCCGCAAAACGTGTCGCAAAGCGGCTGGCAACGTCTTTCAGGCTGTCATTGGACTGCGCTCTGCGACTGCCGTGGTCGCAGATAATGATGCCGGTTGCAGCCGGGTTGCCGGCCCGGTTAGCGGAGGAATTGTTGGATTGTACCGTGGTGTTCATTCTATGAATTAACTATGTATACGATTAGTTTAGCCATCTGCCGCTGCTGCGAAAGACCGTTGCAGCAAAGCATACACCACATCCGATACCCATAGTATCTTCACCAAAACCGACTTCCATGCAGGCTTTGTTAACTGCTACCACCACGATTGGTAAAGGCGTCTGGGTACAGACCGATACACGGCCTATTCAGCCGGTATGGAATCTGACGGAAAATTCGGGTCGGTGTGACTGGTAGCGTGCGCTGTCGAAAGGGCACAGACCCCCAGACAACGGGAGTTCTCATGCATACGCCTCTATCCACCTTCAGTGGCAGCACACTTCGTATCGGAGCGGTGACAGCGCTATTGACAGCCCTGAGTGCATGCGGAGGCGAAGAAAACGCGGCGCCCTCTGCACACACTGACTCACCGGAACAAACGGTTCGCACAGTTGCCAGCAGCATCAGCAGCAACATGGGTGTCAACATGGATAGCGTAACCGGCACCGCAGA
>CAYMFQ010000063.1:6382-13173 GCA_964389335.1 uncultured Granulosicoccaceae bacterium | reverse complement strand
TCTGACGCCAGCGAAGACATTGTGCACGACCTGCTGTTGCCAACGTTGGGCATTGGCGGGAATGGCCAGATAACCAGCACCAACGCAAGCACTGGCACACTGATTTCTATCGACCCCGATGAGGCGTCTATCTGCGCTGAATGGCTAGGTGATACCGGCGCCCCCAATACCGAGTGCACTCAATTGCTTGGCAATCTCACGGTACAGGTAAACGCAATCAACAATGAAAGCGGGACTGTAACGTATTTCTTTTCCGGACAGACAGTGCTGACTATTGAATATGCCCCGACACAGGGAAGTTATGAACTTTCTCTGCCCGGTATGAAAACCGTGCTTCAGCAGCTTGCATCTCAATCAGGTGACGAAGCTATGCTGCCACAGGTAATGCAGGGTGCGATAAAACTAAGCGCCACCGTCATCAACGAGACACCAGGCGCCGAAGCAGGATCATTTGATATCGCAGTTACGCAGCCAATTCGTATTGAACAGCCGAGTGAAGATGCCCTGTTTGCACTGGCGTCTTCCAACCTTCTATCAATGAGTGCAGATGCGGCCAGTGGCACAGCATCTATGGCAATAGCATTAACCGGACTCGAGTACGCGGCACAACAATCCGACGGATTCACCAGCACAGTTTTTTCCCTGAATCTACCTGCCTTTACCGCAAGCGCTTCACTATCGGATGAAGGAAACACCCTTGTGCTGACTGATACAGGTATGGGCAATGGGCCACTGACTGTCGCCCTCGACGGGACGCAGGTGTTGCGAATGACGCTGCCGCAATTCGCTGCCATGATCAACGGCGCCACCGGCACGATTGACATACTCGAAGCACTGAACCTTGATCTGCTCATCAGTGATCTGGCAGGCATTGATGACAGCTACAATGATAATTCGTCAGCCCAAATTACCATCAGTGCACCAGCGAATACCCGGATGCACGAGCAAAGCAATGACACAACCCTGATCGAGACAGGCGGACCGTTCGTTATAAATTACAACATAAGCGACGGCATCGATAACCCCAGCGGCACTGTCAGTGTCACTGCCGGAGAGTGCTTTAACACCGTAATGGAAGGCGACTATAACCTCCCGGGCATTGCACCCTGTCCGTAGCAAGTAAAAGCTTATCGTTGCACAAACACAACTATTAACTGTTGACAGGCGATTTTAAGTCACTATACTTTCGCGCCCATGAAGACACCAAGCCAACATTTCGCAAACGCAGCACGCACTGCACCAGGGATAAACTCATCCCTCGCAGATCTGTGCGTGCTGTGTGCGTTGCGCGCTATACCTGGCGTCACAGCAGGTAATGAGGCAGCTCACAGCGAAAAGCAGGTAAACAACAGATAGTCAGCATACACATGTATGGCTGACCAGGATCAGCCAACCAGATACTAAAGCCCCGGTTGATCTTTCACCCGGGGCTTTTTTTTGGACAATTGAATTCGCGGCATAGCCGCACCAAGGTTCGGAACATCGGTTAGTTATTAGCGGCGCAGGTTCAAACCCCTGCCCTGTGCGCTCACGCTCAAGCTGTTGCTTTTGCTTCAGCCGATTGCACTGCGTATACAACTAGCGACCGATCGAACACCAGTGGAGATAGCTCACCGGTAGAGCAACAGACTGAGAATCTGTCGGCAATGGGTTCGATTCCCATTCTCTAGCACAGTCCTTACCCGGACTCTGGCGAAAGCCATCAAACGCTGGAAACAGCAGCCGGAGATGCCCCGGTGACTCGCTGTTGGTAGCTTGTTTAGTACTGACAGTGAAGAACAGCATCAACAGGATTAGCGCCTTATCGCAACACCTGGAATAACCCGGGGTTACGTCACGGCAGTAGCGGGCTGCAGGTACTGAGCCCGAATCAACTGACGATGGCGACACCCCGGTAACACCATGGTGTCCCGATTCGGTCCATCCGTTGGTGTGGGGCATCGCCAGTTTAATTTTGCCTTACCGGCATTTTATTTTGTCGGTAATTTAACCATCGTTATGTTTTCCAGGAAGCGTTGCCTGAGAGACAGCCAATGCAATTGACGCTTTTATAAGACGGCAGTGACACCGCAATTTGCGGCGCCGGGGAAGAATTGTCACCAACAGTAAGCGTTTAAAAAGGAGTAGTGACATGTTTCTAACTAAAACCGTAATTTCCCCGCAGGAGCGCGGCCTGCGTTTCGTCAATGGCGCGCTGACAGACATTCTTCAGCCCGGTGTGTACTGGGGCAGCGGAATTCTGGGTCAAGGCACCATTGAAGTACGCTCCATAACCGATCCGGCATTCGACTGCGACTATGTCGATATTCTGCTCGACAGTGCACCGGCTTCAGTGACCGATCATTTTGTTATCGCCAACATCAGCGACGACGAAGTGGGTCTGGTGTATTACAACGGCCGTCTGAGCCGAGTACTACCCCCGGGTACGCGACAGTTGTTCTGGCGTGAGCCGCAGGCAGTTGTGGTGAACGTTATTAACTATCGCGAGCAGCCGCGTGTGCCGGAAGCCGTTGCGGGTTTGTTATCGCGTCGCGATACTGCCCTCAACAGCATTCGACACGGCACTGTCGCCGCGACTCGTATCGCACAGGGTACTGTTGGTCTGGTTATGGTTGACGGTGTACTGGTCGAAATGCTGCAACCCGGCTTTGCAATGTACTGGCAGTTTGATCGTGAGGTGAAGATTCGTGTTACACAAACTCGTGTTGTTACCAGAGAGGTCTGTGGTCAGGAAATTCTGACTCGCGATCGTGTAAGCCTGCGCATTAATCTGTCTGCCGCCTATCAGATCGTCGATCCGATGAAAGCGGAAACAGCTGTCGCAGACGCGGATGAGTATATCTACCGTGAACTGCAACTGGCATTGCGTCGGGCTATTGGTACACGTTCACTTGATGAACTGCTGGCTGATAAAAAATCAGTCGACCAGGTCATCGAAGCCAGCGTCGCTGAGCCGCTGACAGGCGTGGGTGTCGACATTAAGAGTGTTGGTATCAAAGACATCATCCTGCCCGGTGAGATGAAAGATATTCTCAACCAGGTGGTATTGGCTGAAAAAACAGCACAGGCCAATAACATTCGCCGACGCGAGGAAACGGCAGCGACCCGTTCGTTGCTGAATACTGCAAAGCTGATGGATGAGAACCCGCTGTTAATCCGCTTGAAAGAGCTGGAAACGCTTGAGAAGGTCACTGACCGGGTTGAGCGCCTGACCGTCTTTGGCGGTCTGGATGGTGTACTCAAGGATATGGTTAACATTAATCCATGAGTAGTACAGCAAGGCCGGAGCAACAAGGCTCCGGCCGACAGCCTGCTGGCGGACAAGTAGTAATCAGGAGAGGAACATGAGTACAGAAAAAACATATAACGGCAAAGATTTGTTAGCGATGGGGTGCCAGCACGGCCCGGTCGTCGGGAAAATACTCGAAATCGTCAACGCAACACCGCATACAGAGGCACAGGTTAAGGCACTAATCGAAGCACATGCGCCACCACCCGTGCTGCCGTTGCACGACACCGCGGCTCCATGCCAGTTTAACCTCACTGCTAACAACGAGATGGAACAGAGCAATCTCGATGCGGTCGAGGCGACCATGAAAGCGGTATTAAAAACACCGTGTGTGGTTGAAGGCGCGGTAATGCCTGATGCATGCCCTGCCGGACCAATCGGTACTATTCCTGTTGGCGGCGTGGTCGCAACACAGGATGCGATTATCCCGGGTATGCACTCGGCAGACATCTGTTGTTCGTTGATGGCAACCGTGTTCGATAACGCAAGTCCACAGGATGTACTGAACGCTGCACACAAGTCGACTCACTTCGGCCCTGGAGGCAGAGAGATCGCTCGCGCGGTGGCGATGCCGGCAACACTGGCTGAGCAGGTGGATAGCCTTCAGTATCCGGGCTTGCGCGACATTGCACGCTACCATCTGGGTACACAGGGCGATGGCAATCATTTTGTGTTTGTCGGCACACTGGAGTCCTCCGGCAAAACTGTGCTGGTAACACATCACGGTTCCAGAGGTTTTGGTGCACGCTTGTTCAAGCACGGTAAGCAGATTGCCGAGCGTTTTCGCAAGCAGTTGTCTCCGGACACATTGCCGCAAAACGCGTGGATTCCTTTTGATACGGACGAAGGAAAACACTACTGGCATGCACTGCAGGTGGTACGTGAATGGACAAAGCACAACCACGAGTCATTGCATGAGCTTACCGTGAAAGCAGCCAACGCTGATGTTGCCCATCGATTCTGGAACGAACACAACTTCGTGTTCCGGGAAGAGACCGACAACGGCAGCATTTTCTGGCATGCCAAGGGTGCAACCCCGATTCACAACGAGTTCATGCCAGACACCAGCGGTGTACAGATTGTGCCATTGAACATGTCCGAGCCCGTACTGTTTGTTCAGGGTGAACGCAACGCGCGCAATCGTGGTTTCGCCCCGCATGGTGCCGGTCGTAACATGAGTCGTACCAAACACAAAAAGCGTATGGCAGGCCGCTCTGATGAAGAAATTTTCAAAGCCGAAACGGAAAATCTGGATGTTCGTTTCTACTCTGGAAATATCGACATCTCCGAGCTACCCAGTGCCTATAAAAACGCTCGCAGTGTGGTGGCTGATATGGATCAGTATCAACTGGCAAATGTGGTTGATCGGGTATTGCCCTTTGGCTCCATTATGGCTGGCAACTGGCAACGCGATGTTTCATGGAAGCAACTGCGCGCTAACAAGCGCAACGCTAAAAAGCAGGCCAAACGTCGGGAGCGCCGTAACGCCCGTCAAAACCTGGACCCTTTTGATGATGAAGGGTAGCCGCTAACCGGAATACGGACAGGCACTACGCCTGTCCCATACCTGCCCTCACCCATTCCACCTCTCCGTCGTCACATCCCAAATCCGTACAGTGCGGCGCTCGCAAAGCGTGATACCCCATTTGAGGTATCAGCAAGCATCTATCGATTGCGGTATTCCGGAACCATGCGTCTGAACGCTACAGTTACGTCAAATGGTATGGATAGCAACGATGCAGCTCGCAGGGAACAGAAACGCTGAACCAAATTTAATCTGTATGATGCAGCCGTGCTCGTCGACCGTGACTTCAGGCAGGTGTTTTACACCAGTGTTGTACGACTGATGTCCCTCGGCGATACACTTTCCTACTTTACCGCTTTGGTGGCTATCGCTATTGCGCCCGGCCCGGTCGTGCTGATGCTCATGGTTCGAGCGGCAGGAAACGACGCATTGGGTGCAGCAGCCTTCGGACTGGGATTCGCCCTTGGCGGCGTGATGATAATAACCGCAGTATGCTTTGGACTGGCAGCCTGGCTTACCGCAGTACCCGAGGTATTTGAGTACAGCAAATTTCTGATGATGGCTTACTTTGTCTATCTTGCCGATGGTGTATGGCGCGGAAGTTTCGATATGGACAGCAGTAGCCACGCAGAAACTAAATCTGTAGCCACATCAGTCGCTGCCGGCATGGTCACGTGCTTCATCTCCCCGTACATGATGATTCTATTTCCATTGGTTCTGCCAGAAATGCTCGACATTCAATCAATTCAACTGCCGGACTTTGCCATAGTCAGTGTTGTCACCTTTGCGGCACTGGCAACAGGCGCGGGCATGATCGTAGTTTTTGCAGCCCAAATCAGGAGAATCGTTAAATCCGCCCACGCCACGCTGATTATGAATAGAACGCTGGCTGCCATTCTCGTTGGAGTTGGTGGCTGGATTGCGTTTGGCTAGTCGGCTCGCGGCCATAAAAAAAAGCCGGCAATCGCCGGCTTTTTCTTTAGCACCTGGAAGTTACACTGCTACTGGCTTTGAGTGATTGTCCAGTTATAGAGATCGAGGTTGCCAGCACCCCAGAATATCTCGGTACCTACCAGGATGTTCGCAACACACCAGTCGTCCTGAATTGGAACAGAGTTACTGCGAGCGCCAAACAGTTCCTGCACACGATGGGCATTGGCTCGCGCCCAGTCTACATAGTCATTCCAGTAAATAGTCCCTGAATTTTGCGGGTTCTGAGCAACAAACGCGATGTAACGCGGATCGGAACCTTTGGTGTAAACCTTATAGGGTGCACCGCGAATAGTCAGATCGGTAACAAAGTCGCTCGGGCCGGCAGGCAGACGCTCAGCGCCGGCATCCAGCCACACCATAATCTCGTAGGTGTGGTTCGAGCCACCATTGCGACTCACGATACCTTCCGAGCACTGACCGGAGGCATCTTTATTATAGAGAAAGGACTCAATGGCAATGTTGCGCTCACCGGAAATAGTGGCGCCGTTCGGAAACCTCGGGTTGTTTGATGCATCGACCGTTCTGGCTTCACCGTACTGTGGTCCGTTGTACGAGTAGTCGATAGCAATATTCGGCATTTGCGACAGCTCAACCGGCAGACCAGTTACAGACTGAGGCGCACTGGTGCGAAATTCATCTTTAACACCAAAGATGAGCTCCGGGTAAGAACGCACGTAGAAGTCACCCGACGGTCTGGGATTGCCGTTTAAACCACCCTGTCCCGGCCCCCAGTCGTAACTCCAACCCGCAAGTGCTCCGTTTGTATTGGTGTATATGCACTGCTCCCACTCATACCCCGGAAACGCACGAAACGGACGCCAGGCATTGTTGTGAAGAATAAAATCACCGACACGGGTGTCAGAAAAATTTTGCTGATTACTTGCGGTGGTGCAAATCTCTACTTGTGCAACGGAACCAAGCGATGACGAGCGAATAACAGAACCACCTGTACTGTCTGACTGGAACTCACCGCCATTTGGTGAC
>CAYMFQ010000063.1:0-6282 GCA_964389335.1 uncultured Granulosicoccaceae bacterium | reverse complement strand
GGCTGCCTCGCCATCATTGCCTGCAGTGTCTTCGGCAGGCTCGTCAGCAGTGTCAGCTGGCGCATCATCACCGGCACCATCGGTCGCATCATTACTGTCGGCATCGGATCCTGCGCTGTCGGCATCGGATCCTGCGTTTTGCTGGGTGTTCTCACCTTCGTCAGAGTCATTGGCCTGGCCACCTGCGGCATCAGTGTCGCTGCCACCTGAATCATCGCCGGAGTCATCATCACCGTCGTCCATAGACGGCGCATTGTTTACGGGGTCATTTGTGGTTTGTTGTTCTTCACTGGTGTCCGTCGAATTGTCTACCGGCTCAACCATCTCCGGTTCGTTCATTTCAACTTCTGCGTCTGTCCCGGAATCCGCATCATCGGTGGTTTGATCGTCGACAATAGCGATACCGGGATTACTGGTGATGCCATCAATATTGTCACTGTCGCAGGCAGCAACGCCCAGCGCCATCAGACAAATGGCTGTTGGAATTCGAATCATTAGCGGGAACCTATGTGATGTTTACAAAATGGGGCGGACCCCCCATCACTATTGTACCGTCAATAACTGCAAGTGGTTTACTTACTGACTGTTCACAGGCGTAATCATCTGTAAACAATTCGCTGCGATGCTTACAATTTGATCGAAGCTTCTGGTGGCTCAGCTATTACAGGTGTTAATAAAGCTTTCCATACTGAGCCATCACTGACACAGAAGCCATATATTGAAACAATTCACTAACAATCAGCCCACGGTTACAAACCTGTCGCCCTCGTCATCATGCAGATAAAAACGCTGGTTTCGCCATGAGAAACAAACCGCGCAAACCACTAAGCCCTTCTCAATCTGCCTTGCTTGGTGTTGCCGCCATCACACTGATCACACTGTTATTTGTCGCTGCGCGCCTGTGGCCGCAGTTAACCGGCTAGGAGTCTGCTCGGCAGAAGTCCGTAGCGAGAGCAATCCGGCGCACTCGCAGTAGCGGAGGTTTTGCCGCGCAGGCTGCTAGCCCTGCATTGAAGACAAATAAGCGTCCAGCTGATCCATTCCAGCGCCCCATCCCTTCGGGTGATCTGCTCGGGTTGATTCGAATGCTGCCAGCTCTTCGGCGCTCGGATCTCTCGGCTCCCAGCTAAAGGTTAGCCTGGTGTTGTTTGCATCGAGCGCTTCAAACGCAAGCGTGGCGAGCATATCCTTTGGCCAGTTCGGGATGTGCGGGCTGGGCAAAATGTCGCCATGTTCATTGGAAAAGTACTGAAGAAAAACCAGCTTATCCGGCGACGTCACTTCTTCGTACCGAGTAAACAGCCACATCTCGAAGCCATTGGGCATGGCAATCTTATGCAATGAAGAACCGCCGGTGCGGATATCCGCCGCAACGAATTTGCAAGTCGCCCCCGGCATCGGGAACATCCAGTTATCCAGATGCTCCACTTTGGTCCAGGCGTCAAATACCAGCTGTCTGGGCGCCTTGAATTCTCTGACAATAACCGACGGTTCGATGGCTTGTGTGCTCATGGTTTTTCATCGCTCTGTATGGTTTGCAGATAAACATCGAGTTGATCCATAGTCCCTCCCCAGAACTTCTCGAATTGATGAAGCCACTCCTGCACCGGCTGCAATTGTTCCGGCCGTAACGAGTAATACCGGTGGCGACCTTCCCTGCGCTCCGACACCAGATTCACCTCCCTCAGGACCTTCAGGTGCTTTGACACCACCGGCTGTGGCCAGTCCATCGCATCCACCAGTTCGCCAACTGATTTTGAATCAGGCAACAGTTGCTCAATGATGGCACGACGCCGGGGCTCGCCAATGGCGCTAAATACATCCAGCGTGGTTTTCGCTCTGGGCATGTGGCAATTATATTCCCATATAGGCATATGTCAATCCGAGAGATTCGGCACCACACAGACCTCAGGCCTTTCCGAGCTTTTTCTAGCTCAGCAAATCCCTCATGCGGAAGTACCAGCCAATGGCCGGCAGACTGAGTTTGGCCCAGGGCCAGAAGTGCTGTGCCTCCAAGCCATCTACGATGTAGTCAGCGCCAGGCTCGCCGGTAATATCGCGCGCGAGTTGCGTCCCCATATAGGTGGACATCTGCGCCCCGTGCCCTGAATACCCGACCGCGAACAACGCACCATCAGCGGTACGCCCGGCACGCGGCAATCTATCGCGAGTCAGATCGACCAGCCCGCCAAACGCATAGTCAATCTCGATACCCTCAAGCGCGGGAAACATACGCGCAATGGTTTTACGCAGTATCGGTACTGATTTGGCTGCGGCACCGGCATCAGTACGCGAAGAAAATCGCGCGCGCCCACCAAATATCAACCGTTTGTCAGGCGCGAGGCGAAAGTAGTTGCCTATATTGAGAGAGGTTACATAGTTCCGGTCACCCGGCAGTGTCGCTGCAATTTCACCATCCGTGAGTGGACGCGTCGCAACGATATAACTACCAACCGGTAGAACCTGCCGCGATAAAGCGTGCATCAACCCCGCCCCGGTAGCACCGGCAGCGATAACCAAGTGCTCGGCCTGCACCTTACCTCTGACAGTATCAACCACCCAGCTATTTGTATTTTTATACAGCTTGTTTACTGCACAATGCTCAACAATGCTGCCCCCATACTTTTGCACAGCTCCCGCCAACCCGTGCAGATACCTCCCCATATGCATCATGGCGCTTTTGGGGTATAGCAGACCCGCATACGCCGTATTTGTCAGTATCTCTGAGGACAATTCATCTTTGGCCAGAAACCTGGCTTCAGGATCAGCCTCACACTTTATTAACTCAAAGTTGTCCCGCAGTGCTTCAACATGACCAGGCCTGGATGCCAGCTTAAGTTTACCGGCACGGCGAAATTTACAGTCAATCGCTTCCGCACTAACAGTCTCCTCGATTAAATCAATACCACTGTCATAAGCATGGTAGAGCCTGCGCGCACCCTCACGCCCGAGGTGACGTACTGCATCGGCGTAGCCATGAGCCAATCCATTATTGAGATGACCACCATTGCGTCCGGAGGCGCCCTCACCGACCACGCCACGCTCAATAACCGCCACTTTCATGCCTTGCTTTGACAGCAATCTGGCCGTCGTGAGACCGGTCAGTCCGGCACCAATAATAACAACGTCATAGCTCGACTCAGGGTCGGCATGGTCTACCAGCGGCTTCGGTGCGGTAGCCAGCCAATAGGATGTGTACTCAGTCAATGGCCAAGCAACTCCGCCAGCTCACCGATGCTGCTGACCGTATCGGTTTCATACCCGGCAGCAACAAATTCAACACCGCGGTCAACAAACACGCGGCGACCAAAGCCAAGATCATAAGCGGTCATAAGATCGTAGCGGTAATGACAGGACACATGCATTATTTCCTCTGCCGGACATTGCAACTGGCGCAACATGTACTCAAAAGCCTGGTACTGTGGTTTGTATGCACCCGCCTGCTCTGCTGTATAAACCTGTGCGAACGGCGCACCGAGCTTGTTGACATTATGCATAATCAGATCACACATCGAGTTTGACAGAATCACCAGAGGATACTTGTCCGCGATCCGCGCCAGACCCGATGGCACATCCGGGTGTGGTCCCCAGTCCGGTATACGCGCATAGATCGCCTCTGCTTTGGCTGGCACATACGCCAGACCATGCTTCTGACAGGTGCGTTCCAGCCCATTGGCAATCACTTCATCATAAGGCTTCCATGCGCCCAGCACTTCATCGCGTCGGAAACCGGAAAAGTCTGCGATAAAGCCATCCAGATCAGCACCGGACAGTATGTCGCCATACAGCGCACGTGTGGCACCGGCCATATCAAAGTTGGTCAGGGTGCCGTAGCAATCAAACGTGATAAATCTGGGCGTGCGTGTCATTATCATTTATCTTGTTAGCCGCCCCGCAGGGCAATTTGTCGCGGGTGATCAAAGCCCGCCAACCGGTGTATCCATCTTACCGAATATCCCAATGCCCGATTTCGAAATTATCCCTTTCTCAGAGTCTCACCTCGATGCCGCTGTCGGCCTGTCTCAGGCGGTTGGCTGGCCGCACCGACGTGATGACTGGGCCATGCTGATACCGTTTTCCAACGGAGTTGTTGCAATTGAGGATGATCAGGTTGTCGGAACCGCGCTGCGTTCAGCATTCGGTACCGGTCTGTCTACCGTCAACATGATCATCGTCGCCGAGGCACTGCGCAGCCAGGGACTGGGGCGCGCATTGACAACAGCGGTGATGGACAATGCCGATAGCGGGGCCTTTCGACTGGTGGCGACCGCATCTGGTCGGCCACTCTATGAAAAACTCGGATTCGAATACTGCACCAGCATTGTGCAGCACCAGGGCACCCTGCCACAGGCTCCAGCGAGCGGCCGCAGCCGAGCAGCTGGCGCCAGGGACCTCGATATCATTTCCAAACTTGAAAGCGACGCCTGCGGCGCCGACCGCTCAGCACTGGTACAGTGGCTCGCCACAAACGGCACGCTTGCAGTGATAGAGTCGAACGGTATGGTGAATGGCTTTGCGGCTTGTCGCCGCTTTGGACGCGGGTTTGTTATAGGACCGGTTGTCGCCTCCGATGCGGCAGATGCTCAGGATTTAATAACACACTGCATGCATAATCTTGCCGGTCAGTTTGTAAGGCTCGACGTAATCGAGACCAGCGGTCTGGGTGAATGGTTATCCGAACTGGGTCTGGAACAGGTCGACCGAGCCCCTGTGATGCAACACGGGGAGGCTTCGTTAACGTCGCGGCGCATCGCACTCTTTAGTCAGGCCTTTGCCTGAATATTCGTCTACTCAATAACAACTCATGCCTGCCCCACTCCTGCGTGTTCAAACAGACCCGGCCCTGCCACCCAGTACGGAAGTGGTTGTCATCGGTGGCGGTATAGTCGGCACCTCCGCCGCTTATTATCTCGCGCGCCGCGGCGTACCGGTGGTACTTATCGAAAAAGGTCAGGTTGGCGGCGAACAATCGAGTCGCAACTGGGGCTGGTGTCGTCAACAAAATCGCGATGAACGTGAACTGCCAATGGCAACAAAGGCACTGGCTCTGTGGGATCAGTTGCGACAGGAACTCGGGCACGACACGGGCTTTCGTCGTTGTGGGCTGCTTTACCTGAGCAACGATGAAGCGGAAATTGAAACATGGAGCAACTGGTGCCGTTTTGCGGCCACCTACGGAGTAATCAGTCATCCGCTTAACCAGCGCGACGCAACAAACAAAGGACATGCAACCGGCCGTGCGTGGAAAGGTGGTGTATTTTCAGAAAGCGATGCAATCGCAGACCCGGCACGCGCTGTACCACTGCTGGCGAACGGCGTTATAGCGGCTGGTGGCCGTGTTGTACAACAGTGCGCCGTACGCGGGGTGTTAACGTCGGCTGGCAGAGTATCCGGAGTCATTACCGAGCGCGGTGAAATACGCTGCACGCAGGTAGTCATGGCCGGTGGTGCCTGGGCCTCTTCGTTTTGTCATCAGCTTGGTATCAGTTTCCCGCAAGCCTCAATCCGCTCTACCATCCTGTCAG
Source organism: uncultured Granulosicoccaceae bacterium (assembly GCA_964389335.1). Lineage (GTDB taxonomy): Bacteria > Pseudomonadota > Gammaproteobacteria > Granulosicoccales > Granulosicoccaceae. Next base: position 757 of record CAYMFQ010000063.1, on the reverse strand, counting down.
TCAAGCCGGGCGCTGAAGGACTGCCTGATGCCTTACATACCGCAAACGCTTCCGTTACCCGCCGTGGCGATGGTGGTTATACACTGGCCATCAGTGGCTATGGCAAGGTTGATCCGTCGATGCAGAAACTTCGCTATGCGCAGGACTTTGTACCGATGTTTGCCAGACGCTGGCGGGCTTTGTCTCCGGGTATTACCCACGCACCTCATGAAACCCGCTCGCGCTGGGCTATTGATAAACCCACGCCCATGGAAAAGTTTCGCACGCTCGACCCTGCATTCAACACCTCCGTTGCAAATACCACACTACAGCGCAGCCACGACTTACTACCGGCACTCAAAGACGTACCAGTACAGGCCACCTGGGCCGGATTTATAGATACGACGCCAGATGGCGTGCCCGTGATCGATCCATCAGATACCTTACCAGGCTTTACGCTTGCTGCGGGCTTCAGCGGACATGGTTTTGGCATTGGTCCGGCAGCCGGACACCTTATTGCCGACCTCATTACCGGTGCAGCACCCATTGTTGATCCACAACAGTTTCGCCTTGATCGTTTGCGCCATGCGTCCTGGGGAAAAGTCGCAGACTTTTAACTAACGGGCTACAGCGACTGGAGTTACCCACATACAATAACAGTTGACATCACATGCGCATGCACACGGCAATTGTCATAACTCAATCGTGTACAATAACCATTGAGAAGTGGCAGCTACTTATTATGAAGCTTCAACGGTAGCTCTGCCGACGTTTACTA
>CAYMFQ010000062.1:23704-25968 GCA_964389335.1 uncultured Granulosicoccaceae bacterium | reverse complement strand
ACAGGTTTTAAACGGCTTTCCACCAGTGTTTCGAGGGTTGCCTGCCAGGCTGTGTAGTAGTGCGTAGCGGTTTGAATCTGCCCGGACTGCCGGGCTAGCTGAGCCGACAGTTCGTCGGCCCATTCAGACCAGGTAAACAAGCCCGCCTCGTTCAGTTGTACCGCCATCGCAAATGATCTCGCCTGCCACGGTGCTTCAAACACCGGCTCGCCATCGTGCTGTTGAATTTGACAGTCAGCCGGCAGTGCCGGTAATGATCTGGATTTCATCTGTGCGACTATGTCTGTTGTTCGAGCTGTTGCTGGTAGTCTGCTAGCGATAGCAGATACGGTTCAAACAGATCGACCGTTACCGACCCGCTGGCATCCGCCGACCCCCACAGCGATTTTGCATCAAACCTGACCCCGTAAAGGTGCTCACCAACTTTTTCTCCGCTGCTGGCGTGTTCGTCTGCAAACACATGAGCGCCGTGGTGAGCCACGATCTGTCCCACCTTGCCCATAACATAGCCAGGCACCCGTGTATGTGAAGTGGGATGATCCATCTTCACCACCACGCGATCGCCAATATTAAAGACAGCCGCGCGCTGTTGTTCGACAAGCGTTGGAGCGCCGGTAGCGAGAATCCGCTGCATGGTGACAGGGTCAACCGGCGTTGCGTCGCCTGTGGTCTCCGCAATGCCCGACTCGAGTTCCGCGCGAGTGAGCAGATTTTTTTCAACCAGCAGTTGCTCCAGCCCCGACAGCCAGTGTTCGTAATAACTGCTGTTCAGATAATGCGCCGGGTCCATCTGTTCCCGCGCATAGCGCGACTGATCGAGATTCCAGCGCCCCAACATGCCGCAGGCAAGTGTTAGCGCAAATACCTTTTCTTCCCATTCGCTGGCAAAGTTGTCTTGCTGTTGGCGATCAATTTTGCCAAAGCCATGCTTGCCACCCAGATCATGTGCACCGTTCATAAGCGTGTTACCCGGCATACGCGGGCAGCGCAACGCCAATCATGCAGTCGCGCGTCACTATATCGACCAGCTCATCCTCTGACAGGTTCTCTGTGCCGGCGGGTCGCATCGGCAGCACCAGGTACCTGATTTCGGCGGTTGAATCCCACACGCGTATCTCGGCAGATGCCGGCAACGTTACGCCAAACTCCTGTAACACCACTGCGGGCTCGGACACCGCCCGCGCGCGATAGCTGGAAGCCTTGTACCAGGTTGGCGGCAGTCCGAGTACCGGCCACGGGTAACATGAGCAAAGCGTACACACGACCATATTGTGCACCTCTGGCGTGTTTTCCACACACACCATATGTTCCCCCTGCCGACCCGCATAGCCCATTTCTTTAATGGCCGCCGTTGCGTCAGTCAGCAGACGCTCGCGATAGTCTGCGTCAGTCCAGGCACGCGCCACTACGCGTGCACCGTTTTTTGGCCCGACGCGGTTTTCATAGGTGTCTACCAGCTGATCAAGCGTTTGCGGATCAACCAGTTTTTTCTCGATCAGCAGCGCTTCCAGTCGATTAACACGTTCTTCTATTTCACTGGGTGGCGCGTGATGGTGATGGTGTTGTTCCGTCATGTGCAATACTCGTGTTGCCGCAGCGGGAGTTGGTTAGCTGTCGCTAATTTACTGCCGCATAAGGGGCGCGACAAACCGCCTTGATAAGCCTATCATGCAGCATTAGAAAACGAGTATATCACCGATGTTAAAAACCATTTTCTGGGTTCTGGTTATACTGGCTGCACTGGTCATTGCACTCGGCTTTTTCGCTGCACGCAAGTCAACCGGCATGCCTGCACCCGGTTTTCAGAATGGTGCACTACCACCCTGCAGCGATAAACCTAATTGTGTTACCACCGAGGCCGATCCGCAGCACGCCGCCTACATAGCGCCCATCAAGGTGCCCTCTGCAGATAATACCGCCGCAGCGATGGATCAACTGCAGGCACATATCAAGGCGATGGGCGGTCGCATAGTCAACGATAGCGACAATACCCTGCAGGCGGTATTTCAAACCCGTATCTTCGGCTTCAGCGATGACATGCTGGTGGTATTCGATCAGGAAACCGGTGTTTTTCGTGTGCGCTCATCATCGCGCATCGGCCACAGTGACCTCGGTGCCAATCGCAAACGCGTCGAGGCGCTGAGACAACTCATCACCCGGTAGTTTCCAAACTATACTCCATGCCAGTTAAGTTTAAAGCACGGTAGCAACACATTGGCAGACAACGACGAAAACACAACCGATGACACCGCTGCAGAGCCTGC
>CAYMFQ010000062.1:20671-23604 GCA_964389335.1 uncultured Granulosicoccaceae bacterium | reverse complement strand
ACCAGAGCTTGCTGAATCAGAGCAGGACGACAATGCGCCGTTACAACCTCTGTTAAGCAGTCGGGAAGCACGCATCCTCGGCGCACTAATGGAAAAACAACTGGCGACGCCGGATGCCTATCCACTCACCGTCAACAGCCTGATCAACGCGTGCAATCAAAAATCCAGTCGCGACCCGGTTACCAGTCTGCAGCAGGGTGAAGTTGTCAAATCGTTGCGTGAGCTCGAAGGTCGCAGACTGGTGCGCTACGAAATGGGGGCGCGCAGCGAACGCTACGAGCAGACACTGACACAGGCGTTGTCACTGAGCCGCAAGCAACACGCCCTGCTGTGCGTCATGTTATTGCGCGGGCCGCAAACCGCCAATGAACTACTTACACGCACACAACGCCTGTATTCTTTTGAAAACAGCGATGATATGCAGGTCAGCCTGACACGTATGACACAGGGAGAGCAGCCGATCGTACGCCTGATTGGCCGATCCGCCGGGCAAAGAGACGACCGCTACGGCCATCTGCTGTGCGGCGATACCCTACCGGCTGCGCCCGTCTCTTCACACGCGTCGGACAACACCGACAGCATTGCAGCACACACTGACAGCACCAATGACAGCACACAGGCACAGCTGCAGGCCCTGACTGACGAAGTCATCGAACTGCGCGACATGCTTGAACAGCTCTATCAGTTAACCGGACACAACCACCAACTAAAGAATCAAGATGACTAATGCAAAAGCCTGGTCTGAGGCCATGCCAGACCCTCAGTTTAATATCATGCGCGACATTATCGCCGCACCCAGCCCGGTAGGACTGGAAAGCGCCATGACGCATGGTGTGATCAAACCCTACTTCGATACTTTTGCGCCAAAGAAATGGTCGATGCATCGGTTTCAGGGCAACGCCGGTCTGGTGTGGGATACGCACCCGGACAAGACCGACATGTTTACCATTATGATTATTGGTCACGCAGATAAAATTCGCATGCAGGTCAGAAAGATTGGCAGCGATGGGAAAATCTGGATCAACACCGATGCATTTTTACCCTGCACCCTGATAGGGCACGAGGTCACACTGTTCAGTGAGGACCCCGAAAAGCCAGGCAGCTACCGTTCAATTCAGGGCGGCACCGTCGAGGCACTTGGCGCTATACATTTCTCCGAACCGGCTCAGCGCACCGGCGATAAAGGCATTCGACCCAAGCAACTGTATCTCGAGTTACAGGTGCATGGTGCTGATAAAGCCAAACAGATTGAGAAGCTCGGCATCAAGCCGGGCGATACACTGCTGTTAAACCGCCCCATTAAACGATCATTTAGCCCGGATACCTTCTACGGCGCTTACCTCGACAACGGCCTCGGCTGCTTTGTTGCTGCTGAAGTAGCAAAGCTGATGGCAAAGGCGCCGGCGTTGAAGAATGTTCGATGCCTGTTCGCCTTTGCATCGCATGAGGAGATTGGACGTTTTGGCAGCCGGGTCATGGCCGGTGAACTAAAACCGGATGCCATCATCGCGGTCGATGTAAATCACGACTACGTGGCGGCACCGAATATCGGTGATCGCAACATGTCGCCGCTTGAAATGGGCAAAGGCTTTACCCTGTCTACCGGCGCCATTGTCAGCGAGCAGCTCAACGCCTTTATCAAAAACAGCGCGCTGGAACACGACATCCCCCTGCAGCTTGATGTGTGCGGCAACGACACCGGCACCGACGGTATGGCCGCGGTACTCGCCAGCATTGACTGCGCCGCCACATCGATTGGCTTCCCGATCAGAAATATGCACACGATTTCCGAAAGCGCGCACACCGGCGACGTGCTGGCTGCAACCCACGTTATCTTTGAAACCGCACGTGCGATGGACAAGATCAAAAAACTGGGCGACCACTTCAGGTCAAACCACCCGCGGCTGGATGAAGCCAGCGCCATCGGCCACAGCAAACCCGCAACTCGCGCAAAGAAAAGCACTCGCAAAAAAGCCGCCCCGTCGAAGCGCTGATTGCCTGCCGCGCAGGCTCCTCGGCCCTGCCTTGGGTATCGACGCATTCTGCCGATACCCTCTCCGCGTACAACAGACTTAAGTTGGTGTTGCGCGCGAACGAATCGCACCGGACAGGCATCTGACTGTCCGTTTCCGTTCGACGCCGGTGGTCTGTTCATGCGTTCTGTGACGGCTGTCCTATACTTTAGTGACGCACGTCACCAAACTCAAAACAATGAAAAGGCTCAGGCAGGGTTTTGCAGACGTGAACCATAACGACCACGATTATCACCGGTACAGCGATTACGAATACCGGCACGATCAGCGCAGCGAGCAGTACGACGAGCAGTACGAGCAGTCAAACCACCGCCCTACTCAGCAGTATGCGGACGACCCGTACTATCATGCATCGCACAATGACGATGCTGCTGGCTATCAATCGCACCACGGCCAATCGCACCACGACGACTACCACACAGACAGTTTCTCACCCCGGCGCGATGAACCAATAGAGCCCACATTTGATGCTCCGTATGTCGAAGATGCTGATTACTATACCGATCAGTTCGATGCGGAGTACGATCATGCCGATGATTATGCGCCGGACTATTATGAGTCCGCGCAGGACGAACAGGAATACCACCCGCACAGTTATGACTCCGGCTACGCTCACGAGTACGACGATCGTCAGCGCGAACCGATCATCCACGCACACCCGTACAACGCGCCCGACGCATTGCGTGCGGAAGACTTCTACGATACCAGCCACCAATCGAATAACCGACTGGCAAAGTCACTGGGCAAAATCGGCGTTGGTATTACCGCTGTGGCATTTATTCTTGCTTTCTCTGCCATCACAATCATCGCGAGCAAGCCGCAACTGACACCAGCAGAAATTGTGCAGATGGATGGCTACCAGGGCTCGGATACAGGTAAGTCGCAAACCATGTATTTTAA
>CAYMFQ010000062.1:18843-20571 GCA_964389335.1 uncultured Granulosicoccaceae bacterium | reverse complement strand
CCGCACCCACGGCTGCAATCGAATCATCGACAAGGCTGGTTCGGCAGCAATGGAGCATTGTGCGCGATCAGCCCGATATGAGTGGCGCTATCATTACCTCACTCGCGGCAAACAAGCGCGTTGAGGTGATTGATCAGATCGGCGACTGGTATCAGATCAGACACGAGTCTGCGGGTGGCAGCAGAACAGGCTATATGCATCAGTCACTGCTACAGGCTGCACAATAGACTGGCAATCGATAGGTAATAAACGACTGACGGCACGGCCGAATAGAACACGTGCCGTCAGTTGTTAAAGCGTCGACCAGCCAGACACAAAATACTTCTTCTCCCAGCTTTTCCAGTAATCAAGAATTTGTTGCTCGGAACTGCTCACGCGAACTTCGTGTTTGAGCGGATCTTTTCGATTCGGACTATAGTCCGTCAGATGCAGCACATACTCCGGGTAGTCACTCGACTGCTCACTCTTGTTAGTTTTCCACATCATCAACTTACGCACCATCGTGGCACCGCGCAACTCCTTGGTGGCGACCGAGCGCTTTATCAATGAACTGGCGGGCAGCTTTAACTCCTCGCTGACCATATTGGCCGAGGGTATATTTACGATGTCGGTCAGCTGTGAAAAACGAACATCATCAGCATCCGCGCTTTTATCATCGCGTATGCGCAAAAACTGCGGCGAAATAATACTGCACAATGGCAGCCGTCGAACACCCTCCCACAGACTGCTTTCCTGATTCCACTCTAACACCATCTTGTCGATGGTGGCGCCTCTGGAGGTATTGGCAATGATATCCAAACACGATATTTCAAACACCAGCCCTGGCTCAATCATGCGATAGGCAACGCGGTCGGAGTTAACCTCTGCGTATTCGCTTTCAACCACCCGCTGTTCCAGTTGTTTTAATATCTCGACACGCTGGTCATCTGAAAAACCACCACCGACTCGACCGACGATATGATAAGAACCATCCTGTCGTATCACAGCCAGCATTACATCGTGCAGCATACCGCTGCGGTCATCCAGACCCTCGGTAAAACCAATAGCCGCCAGATCAATGGTGTGGCGCGGCTTTATTTTAAATACACCGGCAGTATCACTGCGCGCAACGACGCCTTCCGCGCCTTCTTCATCAACCCACTGTTTAAATTGCGCCAGCACCGCCTTACTGCCTTCACCGACGATTGTTTCCACCGGGTGCACGCGTTCGCCTTCTCCAAACAACTCACACAGGCGATCGTATCGATCAGCATACTGGGCGCTGCGCTCCTGATCGTCCCATTCGTAAATATTAAACAACGCCAGACACAGGCTGGCCACAGCCTCACCTGACTCGGGCGCCCGTGCCACTCTGACAACATCATGGACCCTGGGTCGGCGGTCGTCTTCACGCTTTACGTATAGCTCTCCACCCAACATCGCAAAGCTGACACCTGACTGATCGAGAATCGCCTTGGCTTCGTCATGCATGGGTGAACCCATGCGAATGGTACCGCCCGGGTTGATGGTAAACAGCTCACCTTCGTTATAGACAAGACACGTATACTCACCGTCCACCTTGCGACTGATATGATAATCGCCAGATGGAATGCGGGTACGCGCCAGGTCGCGGTCGAGCGCCATGGTCATTTGCCCTAACTGCCGCCTTCGCATACGCACCCGCTGCAACAGAGACTGATCGAGCAGCGCATCTGAACGTCCGGTGCAGTAGTTATCGACCCGTTGTTT
>CAYMFQ010000062.1:0-18743 GCA_964389335.1 uncultured Granulosicoccaceae bacterium | reverse complement strand
CAGCCTTCTTTTTCGCACGTTTCGCTTTAGCTGGCTTCTCACTCTCGGCCTTAGCCGTGGAACCCGCACTGTCAGTCTCGTCCTTCGCCGCAGTCGCCATGGGTGCTTTGGCTTCCGGTGCTTTAAGCTCCATATTGGACAGATGCAATAACAAAACATATTGCTCACCCTGTACTCTACCTTCCAGAAAGGCACGATAGGGAATACTGCCACTTCGAAACACCAGCGGGTCTTTTCCATCGCTGCCACCACCAATCATCATCAGGCTGTTTTCGGCATCGAGCTCCTTGGCCATGCCGTGCAGAAAATCATAGGTCAGCCCGTTAACATGCACTACCTGCAGTTTTGAGGAGAACACAAAGCGCCTGATAGCGTCTGATTTTTTTACCTTCCTGCCAGTCCATGTGAGCGGAATCTCGACATCGACATTCGCCTCAGCGCGTTTTCGAGAGCGAGTCTCTTTAACCTCGCCATTTGGGTCCAGCACCTTTTCCTTCTGTTCAATACGATAAACAATGCCGTCATCCGAGGTAACGTATACCTTTGATACGCCCCACAAGTACACACCACACCTTTCCATGTCGACTTCCGGGTCGCCTTCAATCAATGCGTACCCAAGCTTCTCCGGATCGTCTCCAAATTGACGATTGAGCGTATCAAAGTCATGCGCAACAGTGGCTTTGAGCACCTTGCGGGTAGAGGCTACAATGCCATCAGCATCGACATAACGCACCTCTTCCTGAACACCGGTGTTCTCGGCTTTAACCACAGCATCGCGTTTGCGGCTGTCAGTGATATTAATATTTGGCATATTGGTATACTTTTTATTGCCGGTTGCTTAACCCGGGTTACAACATTTCGAAATCGAACTCGTCGCTTTCTTCATCCTCACTGTCGGCAGAAAACGTAACTGCCGCCTGATCCAGTCCGACAAAATCAACACTCGCAGGCTTTGCGACCAGCATCCACAACTCTCCGGTACTGCCCTGCATCAGAAAGGCGGGATCGGCGGTAATGCCCTCACGATATAAAAACTCAAACTGATAGATATCGCCTGCCTTTAACGACCCGACTAGCTCATCGGCAATCTCATCCGCGTCATAGTCGAGTTGATACACCAGTCGCACACTGTGATTGAGAAATATCTCGCTCGATACTGTCTCTGCAAGTTCGATCACCTGATCAAAGCTTGAAGGCAGCACTTCGAGTTTGTCACCGTCCAGGTTCACCGGCTGCAACTCCGAGCGCTCCACCCACAAGCCGTCGTTGTTGATGTAGGCGAAAGCAGTCCCGCCATGGGGGATCAGTGTTTTGCCATCGTTGGCAAGTGTGGCGAGATCACATCGGTTGCCATCAATGTCATAAGTTTCAACATCGACCGAACCATAAAGCTTGGTCCGATCGACCTTGTTCATCGCACAGTCAAACGCCTGTTCGCCGAACTGAAATTTTAGTGATCGTGGCATCCTCGCACCTTTTTTATGGTTTTACTGATCACACAACAGGTTAATCAGTTGCATCGACTGTTCAAACGCCGCAATGCCATCCTGCTGTGGCCTGCAAGACACTCCGCGGTCATCAACGTAAGCATTAGCAGGTGGTTTACCCGTGCCCGTATAAATTTCATCGTAGGCAAAGCCATGCTCATCGAGCCATTCCGCAATACGGTTCACCATCGATTTTTTATCGGATGTCTTACCACGCGCCGCCAACCGCGACGTCAGTATCACTATGGTCGCAAACTGAGAAATGGTTCGGGTAAACTCCACTGCACCGTCAATCGGCTCCCCGATATCAACTGCGTGTGCCGTGCCATGTTTTTGCGCCAGTACTCCATCCAGATCAATACATACCTTCGCCTTACCCGTGCGTTTAAAATTTTTCTTACGATCCGCCGCACGCCTGTTACCGACCTTTGCATCTGCTGCTGTGTCAGCCTGCTTATTTATCGGGGCTCGCGGTCGAGTATCCGGCTTTACCTGTGAACTGCGCAACGTGGTGCGGCTGTGCTCATCGGGCTGACTAACTGCCGGGGGTGGTGGTCCACCCACACATTGCAACATTGCATCTATCGCGGCATGACCCGATAGCCAGGGATCATCAAGCCAGTCGTCGCCGCTCCATACCCTTGCATAGTGATCACGCGTATGGTGCAGGCCGGGTAATCTAAACCATGCGCCGAGTTTGTCTTTTTGCAGTTTTTTCGGGAAGGTCTCCGGCTCTTCGCTAAGGTTATTTTCGCGCCATGTTGACACCAGCGACCAGGCAAAGGCGAATACATGCTCTGTTGGTGCCGGCTCATCAAACAATACCCAGATATGAAACCCGCCGTTGTTGTTGGAATCAAACAGCAACGGGTCGTAGCCCATGTTCTGCAACTGCCGCCACCAGTTAATGGCTGCTACCAGATTGCGTCTCGCATGGTCTTCGGCATCAGACTTTTGATCGTCATGCATGTCGATATCAATACCGAGCCAGCGACTGGTATTGTCCGCACTCTTGGCATGCAGGCCAATGATCTGAGGCCGATGATGATGCGCACTGGCAAAGTGGCGGGTCAGCTTATCGAGCGTCACCATATCCGGGCCACGCTTACTGGCGACCGGTAAGGTCATCGCCTTGTAGGTGCGGCCAAGTTTTTTCTGCTCGCCCGGCGTTAACGATCCGTACTGGCCCCACACATCTTTACGATTGACCAGCTTTTCCATCGCCCACTCTGCCAGCTCGCGTGAGCGCTCTCTCCACTCTTCAGCAACAATTTCATGTTGGCTCGCCATGTAATACTGGATCAGTCTGTTGAGTTGACTGTCTGGTTCACGGGGTCTTGTAGTGAACCCTCTTCTTTGGCAACGCTACATCTTGTGTTTATGGATTTTTAGGCAGCGTTGCCACGCATTTTCTTTTAAACATAGCGCAATTCACCCTGCAATGAGGGGTTTACTACATCGAGGTAACGTTAGCTGACTGACGGCACTGTGCTTATCAGGAACAAAAAAGTCAGGAAGAAAAAAGCTCCAGAATATCGTCAGCTGCGAGCGCTTTCAGATTCTCTTCCCGGTTTTCCACGACAATGTTTGCAAACTGCTTCTTGCGCTCCTGCAACTCGACGATCTTCTCTTCCACCGTTTGCTCAGTGATCATGCGATAGACAAACACCGGCTTGTCCTGACCAATACGATGCGCGCGGTCAATGGCCTGATTTTCCACCGCAGGGTTCCACCAGGGGTCATACAGAATAACCGTATCTGCCTGCGTCAGGTTAAGACCGGTACCACCTGCCTTTAACGAAATCAAAAACACCGACACATTGCCCGACTGAAATTCATCAACCGCTTCGTCACGCTTTTTGGTTTTACCCGTGAGCTTGGTATAACTGATACCGGCGCGTTGTATCTCGGTTTCGATTAGTGTCAGCATCTCTGTGAACTGCGAAAACAACAGCACACGTCGCCCCTCTTCTACGAAGTTGGGCAGCATTTCCATCAGCGAATCGAGCTTGGCCGACTGCGATACCCCGCGTGCCTGGCTCATCTTCACAAGCCGCGGGTCAAGGCAGGTTTGTCGCAATCGCAGCAGTGCATCGAGTACTGTGATATGACTTTGACCAAGACCACTCTCGGCCAGCGCGCGTCGCACACGTGTTTCCATGGCAGCGCGAATACCCTCGTACAGAACTGCCTGTTCCGGGTACAGCGCAACACGATGAATAATCTCGGTCTTCGAGGGCAACTCGGAGGCAACCGCGTCTTTACTGCGGCGCAGAATAAACGGCTTAAGGCGTTTGGTTAGCGCGGTTGCCGCAAGGTTATCGGCACTCTTTTCAATCGGGTTGCGAAAGGTTTGATTAAAGTGCTTTTGCTCACCGAAAAAGCCCGGCATTAAAAAGCGAAACTGCGACCATACCTCACCGAGGTGATTTTCCACCGGTGTACCGGTCAGACACAGTTTGTGTTTAGCATTGACCTGACACACGGCCTTGGCCTGTTTGGTGGCCGGGTTTTTTATCGCCTGTGCTTCATCGAGAATCAGATAGTGATATTCACGACCCTCATGTACTTCCAGATCACGCGATAGCAGCGCGTAGGTGGTCAGCAACAGATCGTAGTCATCGAGGTGCTCAAAATGTTCACTGCGCTCGGCACCGTGCAACACCACCACCTTCAGGTTCGGTGCAAACTTCTCCGCTTCGCGTCGCCAGTTACCCATCAAACTGGTCGGCGCCACCACCAGTGATGGTGTGGTGCAGCGGCCGGTTTGTTTTTCCACCAGCACAGTCGCCAGCGCCTGCACGGTTTTACCAAGACCCATGTCGTCGGCGAGAATACCGCTGAAGCCAAACTCGCGCAGAAACTGCAGCCAGTTAAGCCCGTCGCGCTGGTAGTCACGCAGGTCTGCGGTCAGCGCCTGTGGCACATCGACGTCGGCAATACCATCGAAGGATCTAATCCGATCGAGAATCTGCGCCAGCCGTGCCGGCACATCCCATTCCAGGTTCACCTCGCCCACCGCCGCGATACCGTCAGCGATGTCAGTAATCACGGTCGACTGCAGATCCGAGAAACGCAGCTTGCCGTCGTCGTGCTCGTGCAATTCAACCAGCACTTCCAGCACCGGGCGGATGTGCGCAATCGGAAATTCGATCAGCGTTTCTTCATCGAGCCAGACCGTCGCTGACGCCTCCGGGTCGTTCAGATAGCGCGGCAACTCCGGCCCAACGCGCTCAATAAAACTTGCCAGTACCGGTATCAGTGAGATTGGCTGGCCGTCGATCAGGAAATTCAAATCCAGATCGAACCAGTGATTTTCCAGTGAGTGATCAATGTTCATCTGCCACTCGCGCGAGCGGATGACACGAAATTCAAATTCCGGTGTGCGCTCAATAATCCAGCCATTGCGCCGCAGGTCTGCCAGCCGACCGTCAATCAGGTCCTGCCACAACACCATGTCTCGGGAAGACTTTGCTTCCACGTGCAGTTGAATCTCGCCACTCAGGTGTCGCAGCGTTGCCCAGTCCGGCAGACTCGACCTGACTTCGTTAATTAACGCGAGTTCCGCCTCAGTCGAGCGCACCACGCGCACAAACTGTCCGTCTGCCTGTTTGTGCAGAAATTCTTTTTCATCGCCGATGGCCATCATGTGCGGCAGGCGCGCGCCGTCATAGTCAACCAGAAACTCGGCGTAGCGATGCGTGCCATCACTGTCTTTGCTGGCCGTCAGCACAACCACTCCACGCGGGTTGACGCCGGCAATCTGTCGGATATCAATGGCTGCCGGCAGCGGCAGATCAACCGAGTCAATTGACTCGACCATCAGCTCCGAAATGCGCATCGCATCGGCTTCGGCAATCGATGGCAGAAACGGCACACCGGCTAAAAATCGTGACGGTACGTCAGTTTGTATAACGCCACACTGTGCAGTCCGCGGAACAATGTACCAGGGCGGGTCTGTCGGCAGCGACACAAACGACTCATCACTGCCAGCAAGCTTCAGTTTGAGTTCGCGCCGTTCATCACCCGGGTCAATCCAGTCGGCTTCGATGGGACGATTAATATCAAACCGCAGTGGTTCGCTGCCAAACGCTTCGTAGTAGCAGTTGCCGGTCTCAACCATCCAGCGGAACACCATGTAGCCGTGCTCACCACTCAGATGCATACCGGTGGAACTATCTTTTAAACCGATCAGTGCGTTGCAAATGCGCGCATCGTGACTGCTCAGGTCAGTGGCGTCGAAATGTCGCCGATCAAGTGACAGCGGTGTCGACTTGCCAAGTCCGCCGCTGCGCAGCTTGCGTGCCGAGTAGGCTGCCACTTCATAGCGCACATCCTGTTGTACCCGGGTTTGGCGCAAGCGATACAGCACCACCACTGACTCGGCACTAACAGGTGTCTCTTCATGGTGACTTTGGGTTTTTAAGGCCGAGTGCCACAACGCAATGGCATCAATCGAGGCACTGGTGTCTTCTTCACTGTCGAGCCAGCTCAGCAACGCCGCGCCAACATGCTTACAGTTCAGACGCACCGGACAATTGCAGATACCACGCAGGCTCAGGTTCTCGCGGCCACGGGTGATTACCACACGCAACTCGTAGGGTTCCTCGGCACTGCCAGCAACGCACGCCGTCAGTGTGTTGTTGCCATTGAACTCCAGCTTTGACACTCGTCCCTGCGCCGCATACTCCTCTGCCCGGGCCCAGGTGCTCTCATCAAACTCGATGCTGCAGGCGCGCAAAATTGCGGCCCTGCCAAACGGGTTGATTCCAGTTTCCAGTGTGTCAGTAGCGCTATTCGCTATGTTCATTTACCAGCCGTGTTAGTCGTCAACCGCCCATTTCAACAAGAGGCGCGCTGCGAAGCAAATTTTCGTAGTGGGCGCTCACCCGTTGTTGATCAATGGTATTCAGAAATCCCGAGTAAGCCAGATAACTTAACAGAAAACGCATGTCACTGGCCCACGCTGGTAAATAGCGAGGCGGTTTGCACAGACCGAGCGCTGCCAACTCGCTCAGCACCGGAATGTCTTCCAGATCGAGCTTGCCACAAAAGAGTAAAAGCATGCAGTCTGCACGCCCATTCGCCACCAGCGCCCTTAAAAAATTGTGCACTCTGACGAGTCCGTCAAGATAGACGATATCCTTGGTGAACGGCGCACCACCCGACAACACTCCGCCGCGGAAAACCCGCCGTGCATTTTCGAACGCCTGCTCCTCAGACACGCGCTCGTCAGTAGCGCTGCGCTCGAGAAAAAACTCGTATACCTCAATAAAATCGGCACCGTCGACCGCCATTTGAATGGCGATAGTGCGGTCACACAGTCGGCGCAGCCGATCCAGGTCCATAGAGCCGGTTATAAACTCGGCAAACACCGCCAACCCCTCCTGCGTGCGGGTAGTGCCGGCATGGCTCGACCCGAGTATCGGCAAACTGGATTGGTACAAACCGTTTAGCGAGGTCGCAACATGGATACCCGCTTCGTGATGAATTAACTGTGCGACGTCTTTATCGCTGAACTCGGCGCTGCGACGAATTCGAATACGCTCGCGCCCGGCCAGGGCATTGGCGGAGAGTTCATCGACGAGTTGTATTTCCGGCGCATCAGCCCCGAACATCTGGTTAACTGCAATGTCGAGTTGCTCTGCCAGTTCAGCACTGCTGACCTCGCGTTGCTCAAGCAACCCCTGATGGAATCCATCCAGGTTTCGCAAAATTTCGTCAAAGTCACTGGCAAGGGTCAGCGACGTGCTCGATCGATCGAGCAACAAGTCACCCGGCGCGCCATAGAGCTCGCTTGAATAGTGAAAGAAATCTGCCGTCCCGCACGCGCCAAGTAAGCGTGCCGACAATTCAATTGCCCGTGCCTGTCGCTCCAGCCAGTCATCAATCTCGCTCGATTGCATCAGCCGTCGCGCTTCGTGCAACATCTCAGATACCGGTTCCACATCGAAGCGGGGATAACTGACCATCGGCAGTGCGCTGGCACGCTCAGCCAAAAACCGATCGCGCACAGAACCATCCCAGCGCAGATGAGAGAGGATTCGAGTGCGCTGTGCTGCCTGATGCAGAATCTGACCGATACGGGTGGTGCGCTGTTCTACCTTATCGCTCATAGCGATGATGCGACCGTTTTCAGCTACAGTGCACCGGCAAAAATTCGAAGTACCAGGTGTCGCACCAGTTCTTCTTTCATTTCACCGCGCAGTATCCGCTCTTCGTCATTCTTGGCCAGTACGTCGGTTTCATCGTACGTGTAGTCGCGAATGACCGAGACAGTTTGCGGCTTCGGCAGATTTTGCTCATCCAGCGGAATCTCACCTGCCTTAACACCCTCTCGCGAGCGAAGGGTCAACAGATCAATGGCATGCAGCAACTCGTATTCACTGACGCGCCCGGATGCGCTGATCGACGCCACACGGCGCGACAGCACTTCATTGCTTAATGAGATAACCGTATCTGCGTCGGCTCGAAAGGCGGCAAACTGCACCTGCTGGGCTGTCAGTGCCTTGCGCAATTGCTGCACAACACTAACGCTGCCAGATTCTTCGATGTATACCTGTCCAACGACCAGGCTGCCGCTTTGTCTGCCACTGCCACGAAGCTGAAAACCACAAGCGCTGACGACAACGCTTACACACAAGATCAGCAGCAGGGCATTTCGTTGTTGTGTCTTCATCCGACCACGATATTAACGAGTTTCTCCGGCACCACAATGACCTTTCGTACAGTTTTTCCTTCGATGTGTCTGCTGACGTTTTCATCAGCCAGCGCTGCCGCCTCACACGACTCGCGGCTGGCATCAACCGCCACGGTAATACGCCCACGCAGCTTACCATTCACCTGAACAACCAGTTCAAGCTCATCCTTTTGCAGCGCTGACTCATCGAGGTCAGGCCATTTCGCATCAATAACCGCCTGCTCGTTACCCATGTTCAGCCATAGCGTGTGGCACACATGCGGTATTACCGGCGACAGCATCAGTATCGCACTGCGCAGCGCTTCAAAGCGAACCAATCGGTCAGCATCGCTGTCGCCACTGTAGCGATTTACATCATTTAACAGTTCCATGATCGCCGCTATCGCCGTATTAAACGTGTAGCGACGCTGCATATCGTCAGATACTTTTTTAATCGTCTCATGCGTCTTGCGGCGCAGAGCGCGCTGCGCATCATTCAACGAATCACCAGCGATATTATCGATCGAATCAGATGCCGGCAGGCCCGCGGCCACGAACTCGGCACAGGTGCGCCACAGCCGTTTAATAAATCGATTGGCACCCTCAACACCGGCATCGTTCCACTCCAGCGACTGATCAGGTGGTGACGCAAACATGGAAAACAAACGCACGGTATCCGCGCCATAGTTTTCAATCAGCTGCTGCGGATCGACGCCATTGTTTTTGGACTTTGACATCTTTTCCATACCACCGATGGAGACGTCCGATCCGTCCGCTACCTTCGTCGCTGCTGTCACCTTACCCTTTTGATCGCGTGCAACCTCGATGTCCGCCGGCGCCACGTACTCCTTGCGGCCCATGTCGTCGACCGTAAAGTAAGTCTCGGCAACCACCATGCCCTGAGTCAGCAAACGAGTGAAAGGCTCGTCAGAGGTAATCAAGCCGACATCGCGCATCAGCTTGTGAAAGAAGCGCGCGTACAACAAGTGCAGAACTGCGTGTTCGATACCACCGATATACTGATCTACCGGCAGCCAGTAGTTGGCTCTTTCATCGAGCATCGAGTCAGCGTCGACACAACAGTACCGTGCGTAATACCAGGACGACTCAAAGAAAGTATCGAACGTATCCGTTTCACGCGTAGCGGCTTCACCGGACTCCGGCAGTGTGGTCTCATAAAAACCGGGGTCGTTTTTTATCGGAGAGTTAACGCCGGAAAACTCCACATCTTCAGGCAACACAACTGGCAGATCTGCTTCTGCAACGGGCTGCATGTTGCCGTCCTTGTCGTACAACACCGGTATCGGGCAACCCCAGTAACGCTGACGCGAGACACCCCAGTCTCGTAGTCGATAATTAACGCGCCGCTCACCCGCACCTTTCTGTTCAAGTGCGCTGGCAATGGCATCAAACGCTGCGGTGAAATCCTTGCCGTCAAACTGATCGGAATTACACAGCACGCCATGGCCTGTATAAGCCGCCTCACTGACATCCGCCGGCTTGCCATCCTGATCGCAGATCACGGTGCGTTTTTCTATGTCGTACTTGTCGGCAAATTCCCAGTCGCGCTGATCGTGCGCAGGCACTGCCATCACCGCACCGGTGCCGTAACCCATCAATACAAAGTTGGCGACCCACAGCGGCACCTTTTCACCCGACAGCGGATGCACCAGCGACACACCGAGTGGCATACCCTTCTTGACCATCGTTTCCATGTTCGCTTCGGAGGTATCGGTGCGCTTGCACTCCTCCAGAAACTCTGCCAGTGCCGGGTCACTTTCAGCCGCCTTTTTTGCCAGCGGGTGTTCTGCTGCCACGGCGGCATAGGTAACACCGTAAATAGTGTCGGGCCGCGTCGTGTAGACCGGCAATGTGCCACCGCCCTCCACCTCAAATTCAAACTGCAAACCCTCTGATCGACCAATCCAGTTGCGCTGCATGGTCTTAACTGAGTCGGGCCAGCCGTCGAGCTTATCCAGATCTGCCAGCAGTTCCTCGGCATAGGCCGTGATGCGGATAAACCACTGTGGTATTTCGCGACGTTCTACCAACTCGCCTGAGCGCCAGCCGCGTCCGTCGACCACCTGTTCGTTGGCCAGCACTGTCTGCTCTACCGGGTCCCAGTTGACCACCGCCATTTTCTTATAGGCGAGGCCCTTTTCAATGAGCCTGGTAAAAAACCATTGCTCCCAGCGATAGTATTCCGGGGTACAGGTGGCGAGTTCACGCGTCCAGTCGTATGCAAAGCCCAGGCTCTGCAACTGAGACTTCATGTAGCCGATATTTTCATAGGTCCAGGCCGCGGCCGGTACCTGATTTTTTATCGCGGCGTTTTCCGCCGGCAGACCAAACGCATCCCAGCCCATAGGCTGCAATACATTTTTCCCGAGCATGCGCTGAAAGCGCGAGATGACATCGCCAATGCTGTAGTTGCGCACGTGCCCCATGTGTAGCTTGCCACTGGGGTACGGAAACATGGACAGGCAGTAGTACTTTTCGCGCGACGGATCTTCCGTGACGACGAAACTGTCGTTGTCATTCCAATAGGTTTGCGCGGACTTTTCGACCGCACTGTTGTCGTAGACTTCTTGCATGGGTTGCCGTTGGTCGGTCGTGAATATTCTTGAAACAGCATTTTTTCGGCTGTGCCTGCGGGTGCAAAGCGTGCGGCGTGAAGCGCAAAATAAGGCATGGGCACCTGCGCCGCCCGCAGCCGACATATCATACAGGAATAGCAGTTATTTGTACTTTTTGTACCTGCTGGCACAGATTTGATTACGCCGGCGGCGGTAACTCAGGCCGCCTTGCGATAGTCGTAGAGGGAAATTACTTCACCGGCCGTGATGGAGTGAACGCCGTCATCCGAGGACGGCAACGCCAGCCGATCCGCAATTTTTTGGCGGTGCAGGGCTGCGTTGCGATACATCACAAAGGTACTGTGGTCCGGCTGCGGCACCCGGCCCGGATATTTCGTGTACAGCGTGACATAACTTTCCGCCGGCACAATGCCCAGCTCAATAGAACGCTGCAGCCGCTCCTCACTCAGTAGATCGGTGACAATACGGCGCGTAAACGTTTGCTGATCGACGCGCTCATCAAAAAACATCTCAATCAAATGCTCGCGCTCTTCCCGAGTTAAACCGTACTCGTCGGCCAGAATCGCAAGGTTTTGCACGGCATAGTGGTCGGATGATTCAATCGAAAAACTCACCACCCGTCTGAGTCCGTCGATTAATGTTGCAGACAGATCAGACGCGGCAGGGTCTTTTAAAAAGCATTCAATTTCAGCAGACAGCTTCATCAGCAGCGGCCGCACAACGCGACCACGCACATGATAGGCCCAGTAAATCCGCACACCGCTGTGACGCCACCAGCCCGACATGATGTCCGGGTCACGGATGCCCTCTTCCTCGCTGATGGCAGTATCAATAATTTTGGTGACAATACCGCCAAGCGTGTAGGGCTCATGCGTTGCCGTCGGCTGCAGCGTCATCTCGGTAAACCGGTCGCAGGTATATTGCTGCTGCGCGAGAATAAGCGTCTCGCAGTTTAAAGTTGCCTCGGCTTTTTTATGTGCATCCAGACTGGATTCAGCGTCGGTAAGCTCCGAGACGACCGCAGCCAGCGGTCCGCCAAAGCGCCGCTTAATGTTACCGAGTGACTGATCATAACCCGCCACATGTCGCGAACCATCCTCGACCACGTCGTGCAGGATGGCAATCGTCGCATACGAGGGTTCCATCGCCGGCCCGAGTAAATGCTGCGCCACAGATGCAATGCGCAGAGAATGGCCCAGCATGGTACAGGCAGATTTACGGCGGCCTTTTTCGAGATACTGCATCATCTCAAGTGCGGCCAGATGTACTGTTTCAAGCGAGTTGTAGTTTTCTGCCGCATCAAACAGTTCAACCAGCGGCAAACTGTTGTGCACATCATAAACAGCCTTACCGCGCCGCCCTACCAGGCGTCTGCGTTTACGGCTGTCGTCCAGTGCATCTGCCACGGCAATCATCAGAGTTTGCTCCAGCGGTTCCGCCAATGCACCGTATTCAACGCCATCAAGCGCCAGAGCAGCACGCGTCTGCTGATAGTGTGCCGACAGTATCGAGCGCTCAGGAAAATCCCCGTCAACATCAATGCCGGTGCCTCGCAACTCACGCTTTTTATCGTCACTCAGGTTGGCGAGTATGTTGTCACCGGCGGCACGCGCCACCAGCCGCAGCCGCGACGCATGTATCGCCGCGATCACCGTGCCATAGGGCCGCGGTAAAGCCAGAGAATCAGTGCGGTCTTCAGCAAGCGCCTGCAGAAATGCATCGTGATGAACACGCAGCGCACGCACATGATCAACAATCTCGCTGCCAAATAAGTCTTCAAGTGCTGCCATATCGACCGTGCGATACTTGCCGGGTAACACCGCTGAGTAACGATCCACCTTACCGAGGGTATCGCGGATCATGGCGGCGACAATCACATTGTGATCAAGCTTTACAGAGCCACGTCTGCGGTTACCGTACTTCTTTACACCAAGTAACATAACGCCGAGTAACACATCCGCCGCAATACCCGGTTCAAGCTTTGGCAGGCAATTGCTGTTGACCTGTTTGTCGCAGCCCGGCAGTTGCAGCAGCAGTGAATCAATATTGATGTGCGCAACATTGACGTCGAGATCCGGCATCATCACATCGCAAAGAATTTCACGTCCGCGAACCGTGTGCAGCACACCACGCCCGACTTCACTGAGTTTTATAAAGTCTTCACGCTCACTGTGCAGCCAGGCACGGGATACCTGTCCGGCAATAATGCGTTCGTCGTCGCGAGTCGCCACCAGCAGGTTATAGGCGCGCAGCAGATTGGCAAGATCGTTTTTACAATCCTGTCCGGGATGCGCTTGCCCGCATTGCTCTTGCCCGCATAGCTGACCGGGTCTGTCCCGACCGGGTCGTTGCGGAATGGACGAGGTGCCAGTTTTCATACTCAATGTGCACACGAAACCGCTGTGAGATAGTGCGCCGTGGCAACACGACGCCATATAATTTGTGCGGCACTTCGCCGATTAACTTAACCGGCAACTGAGGACGAATCGGGCTTGTAAATGAGGGCAGGAGTTACGCCGATAAAACTGCGGAGGTGAAGATATGATCGGCTTCGATCAGCCACTTGCCGCGCAACTGCAGATGCACCTCGCGCTGGTCGGCGTCGAGGCAACGAATATCAGACACATAGCTTTGCGTTGCAAAATCGAGCTTTACTTCACACTGTTTAAAGTCAATGTAAGTGCGAACCTTTGAGTAACAGCACTTGTAGTTGCTTTCTTTGATTGAAAAAATCAGCTTGCTAACCCAGTCCTCACTGTTTTCTTCAGTTTGACTGACTTCGTTGTCGGTGAGCACCACATCGATGACACCCGGATCAAGGGCCTCCAGCGTATCAACGTCGATACCGAGATCAGCGATTTTCTCGCGCGGCGCCACCGCTACTGCACAAAACTGATCACTGTGGCTGATGCTGCCGGACACATCCGACGGCCACAGTGGCTGTCGGTAGTCGCCGATTAACAGCGGTTGTGCGGTGCCGTTGATCATAGCGATCAGGCGGCGCGCCTGACTGCGACCGGCACAAAACTCGGCGTAGCGTTTTTCGCACACATCGCCCAGTTGCGTACTCTCCTGCGGGGTGATGTCTGTCGACCACTGCGCACGGTGCTCGCACAATGTCAGTACACCGGACGGGAAAATGGAGGCAATATCAGGTGCCGCAACCGTGTGCTCGCGCGCCGGCAGGAAGGCCTCTTCACCGCTGGTGTTGGCGGCGGCAGTACCACCGTGGTCGGCGATTGCTCCGTGGTCGGAAATCATCGAATTAAACAGACCCGCACCCGGGTTGTAGGCAATTGTCATTGCGGCATTTTTCCATTGCGTTAGGCCGACGCAAACTGTTATGGCTGTGCCCCGATCCGGCACTCACAGAGCCACGAAGGGCTGCGACCGGTGGGTATATATTCGGGGCAACAGATTGGTTTACAAGGCCAGGTTCCATCGCCAGTATTGTCCACTAACTACAACCTTAATGCTGTGAAGTGCTCGACCAGACTAATGATACTGCGGTGTTAACTACCACACTAACCCACTGTTTTTACTTACCCCAGCCCGCCATTGTACCCTATTTTGTCAGGCTGTTTACGGAGTTGATGACATTTAATTGTCAGAGCGCCCCAGCGGCACACCAACGCCGGCACTGTCAGCGGCAAAGCGCCTGCGCAGTGGCGCCAGCCCGTCGAGCAGCAGCAACCCGGCGCCGCGCAACGAGCCTCGCAGCGGGGCTGGCAGAAGGCCGCTTAGCGGCACGCCGCCATCGCTAAATACTCTGGCCAGTAAATCCGTGCGTCGCACAGTACTGCGCTGATCCGGTCGACGCGATTGCTGAAAATCTGCCAGTACAGCGGCCATGGACGGCTGATTAGCTTCATCACCCGAGCGAGCGGCTGCACCGCCGAGCGCGCGGGTCAGTGCAAATACGTCACGCAACGCCAGATTCAGTCCCTGCCCGGCCACCGGGTGCAGTGTGCGGGCAGAATTTCCGATCAACACGCAACTGCCAACCGTCTGCAACTCGCTTTCGCTCAACGACAGCGGAAACACAGCGCGCGCACCCAGCGCAGAAAAGCGGCCAAGCTTGCCGCCAAAGCGACGCTGTAACAACTGCAGAAACTCTGCGTCCGGCATGTCCCTGAGCTCAGCTTCTTCGCTGTCTCGGGCAGTAAACACCATCGCCATGCAGCGCGGTGCCAGCGGCAGCAATGCCAGCGGCCCGGAGTCGGTAAAGCGCTCGTAGGCGATGTGCTGATGGTCAAACTGACACGCCACATTGGCCACCAGCGCCACCTGCTCGTAATGATGTTGCTTTAGCTGCACACCCAGGCTTTGCCTGATGCCCGAATGTGTGCCGTCCGCGGCAATCAGCACCCTGCACCGCACAGAACGCACAGGTAGTTCGCCTGCAATTTCAGTCGCTACCCGCAGTTCGACACCATTATCGGAATTTTGAATCAGCGTCGCGGTCGCCGGCTGGAGAAACTCGATATTTGGCTCTGCAAGCACCTTACTGCGCAGATGCTGCTCGAGTGTGTGGTTGGCCACCACGTAACCCAGCGCATCAGCGTTCAAATCACGCGCGGTGATGCGGGCCGAGCCAAAATGACCGCGGTCGCTGACATGAATTTCGCGAATGCTACAGCTGGCCTCACCAACCCAAAGTCCCTCCGCTTCGAGTAACTCCACCGAGCGATGTGACAACGCCACGCTGCGCTGTTGCAATGGCTCCCTGGCCGGCGACACTTCTGCCGCTTCAATCAACAGCACCGACCAGCCTTTGCGGGCCAGCAACAACGCCTGCGCTGCACCGACGATACCTCCGCCGACGATGGCAGCATCAAACGTGGCTACAGAATCTGCCACTTTGCCGTCGGTGCAATTACCCGCATCACTCATAACAGACTGCGCTGTCAGCTCGCGGCCATCAGTGCTTCGATCTCATCGATGTGCTTGGGCACTCCCGAGGTGAGAATTTCCGGTTCACCATCGGTCACGATGACATCGTCCTCGACACGAATACCCATACCGCGAAAGCGTTTTGGCACCGGTGCCTTGTCGGGCAGATAAATGCCAGGCTCAATCGTTAATGCCATGCCGGGCTCGAGCAGCCGCCATTTATCATCAATTTTGTAATCGCCGACATCGTGCACATCAAGCCCCAGCCAATGCCCGGTGCGGTGCAGGAACCACGGCTTGTAAGCTTCGTCTCTGATGAGCTTTTTCACATCGCCCTTTAATACACCCAGTTCAACCAGCCCGCGGGTGATTACCTTAACCGCGGCGTTGTGTGGATCGTTCCAGTGGTTGCCGACCACCACCTTGGCGATAGCCGCCAGATTAGCCTCCAGCACCACTTCGTAAAGCTCGCGCTGCGCCTCGGAAAACACCCCGTTGACCGGGAAGGTACGGGTGATGTCGCCAGCATAGTTGCGCCACTCGGCACCCGAATCAATCAATACCAGCTCGCCGTCCTGCAGTTCGCAGTCATTTTCGGTGTAGTGCAGGATACAGCCGTTTTCGCCACCGCCCACAATCGGTAAAAACGAATGCAGTGCGCCGTTACTGCGATACTCGGCGATCAACGCCGCTTCCAGTTCATACTCCATACAGCCGGGCTTGCAGCGTTGCATCGCGGCGACATGACCGGCCGCGCTGATTTTCGCCGCCTTGCGCAGCAGCGCAACCTCGGAGCGGCTCTTGAACAACCGCATCTCATGCAGATGATAATCCAGTGACACAAACTCGCTCGGCACACTGGCACCGGAACCCACCTTCGCCTTGAGCTGGTTTACCCAGCCGATAATGCGGTTATCGAACTGCGTCTCGCGCCCCATCGAATAAAAAATGCGCTCGCGCCCTTCCAGCAGCCCAGGCAGGATATCGTCGATATCATCAATCGGGAACGCATCGTCGGCTTCCAGCACCTGCGGCGCATTGTCGACGCCGAGCCTGCGACCGTTCCAGGTCTCCATCAGCTCATCGCGCTCTCGGCAGAAGATAATGTACTCAGCAGCGCGTCGACCGGATATCAGCACCGCCACCGAGCCTGGCTCATTAAAGCCGGTCAGGTAATAAAAGTCGCTGTCCTGTCGGTAGCGATAATCGGTATCGCGGCTGCGCAGCTTGACCGGTGCTGCCGGTATGATCGCAATAGAATCCTTACCCAGCGCCCGCATCAAATTGCGTCTGCGTCTGGCTCGCTCACGACGAATGGTTCTGGATTCCTGGATCACGCTGTTTCTAACCTTGTTATAACCATCGATGCTGACAGAGTAGCGCCTGTCGCCCTGTCAGGCTTGCATCAGTCTGACACGCTAATGTTGTCAGAAAACCGGATGGTGGAAAATCCTTGTGGCGGATTAACGACTGGCTATCAAAGATCAGTGAATCGTCGGCGAGGCCGACAGCGGCTGCAGTTCCTCGTTCAGCAACAGCACCCCCATGCGCAGGTACTCTTCAATTTCCACCAGCGACTGCTCCGTGTGTTCCTCCGAGTCCCCCTCAGAGCTAAAGCTTGCGTCGGAGATGTACTGCACGTCTTCGACAAATTCGCGAACATCGTCGTTCAGCAACATGCGATCCTGCAGCCCACCCATAGACAACCCGAGGCTAAAGCCACCACACCAGTCAGCCAGCGCCCCTATGCGAGAATCAATAGGTTGCGCGCCATCCGGCAGCAGCAAACTAAATTCGAGGGTCTCGTGGTTGATCTCGTTCACCGTCACCTGATGTACGTCGTGTAATGTTTTAAGCGCCTGTGCAGAAATTTCTTTTTTCTCTGCCCGCGCCTCGAACAAATGCCTGACCCAGCCCTGCATATCTGATGAACCAGACGCACATAGAATTCCGCACAGCACGCCGTGGCACTCAGACGCGCTGACCATCGAGCCGCCCCCGGACAACGCTTCTTCCACTTCTATGTAATCAGGTAGTGACATCAGCGACTGCTCTGTTGCTGCGGCAAGACTCGATACCGGGCACAGACCACGGCACGATACCGGTGAAAAGATGTTTTCTCATAGTTTTGCGCAACTTACCGTTACAAGCTGTAGTTAGGTTAACTATTGTTCATGTTTCAGCGGAACAGCTGCTTTACCATAAACCTGCCCTGAGCACACAATCGGCCCACAGCACTTAAATAGTACTTTAGCTATGGATGACAACTCACAGACCTTAAAAGAGCAACTCGAAAGCCTTGAAAGCAAGCTCACCGAGCTGATAGACATGGCTGATCGACTTAAGGTTGAAAACGCATCGCTGCGGGCTCGACAGGGCAATCTGGTCGAAGAAAGATCTCGCCTCATTGAAAAGAACGACCTCGCGAGGGCCAAGGTTGAGGCTATCATAACCCGCTTGAAATCGTTGGAAACCGCTTGATGAAAACTGACCTCGTGTCCGTAAAAGTCCACATCATGGAAAAGGAGTATCAAATCCAGTGTGGGCCTGATGAAAAGCAAAAGCTGATTGCCGCCGCTGTCGACGTTGACAACCGCATGCGCACTACTCGCCGCGGTGCCGCCAACATCAACGCTGAAAAAGCCGCAGTACTTACAGCGCTTAACCTCGCCAATGAACTACAGTCAGCCAATCACAACTCTGACATGCTCGAGTCAGTATCAGACAGCATTGTCGATATGAAGTCACGCATTGACCGCGTTCTGGATGAGCGAAAAGTCATCAACCTGAACGAAAACGCCCTATAATCAAGCACTATAGTTTATTGGGACAGGCTGAGCTCTAAGACGCTCGGCGACGTATAATAACTGTTTGATGTAGTACCAGTTTGGACGCTCTCTGCAGTGTTCGTTAGCAGGCCCGTTATTCCCTTGAGCCTAATTCGACACCCCGGGAGCCGGCCATTTGTTGTTGTTGTGCATGTCCGCCACGGCGGGAAGCCTGATACAACAGTGGTTACTCCCACCTGAACCGTTTGGTTCAAGGTCCACGGCCTGCGACGGCACAGGTGGAGAGCGTCCTCCTAAT
>CAYMFQ010000061.1:11530-26412 GCA_964389335.1 uncultured Granulosicoccaceae bacterium | reverse complement strand
ACATCCCCGATGAACGAACATGTCGCGCAGGGTACACGTGTAAAATGCAGCAAAAGAGTTCGAATCGCGGTCCAGCTCACACCGGCAAACTAAACGCCGTGCACAACGTCAGGTGGGAGGACATCCCCGATAAACGAACATGTCACACAAGGTACCCGTATAAATACTAAGCATAAAAGTCCGCCGATCAGCTCCAACCGGCGAACTATAGCCACTACTTGTTACTAAACCCTGTTGCTCACAACCAGCTACTGCGCACCAACTTCCACCACTTCACAGTCATCGAACAGTGCACTGCTGGTACCTTCAGCATACAGATCAACAACACCACTTGCACTGTTAGCTGGTGCCACTGCTTCGATAGTCAGAGTGCTGTAGGCGGCATTGCCAGACACGACCTGATCCGACGAAGCCAGTGACGCGAAGTTGCTGTCGTTAAACGACAGTGTCATGTTGGCGAAGTCGGCGTTGTTACCCTTGGCGCTGCATGTCAGCTGATAGGTCCCGCCGGGAGTGACGGCAAACTCGGTAAATGCACATCCGGTGAGCGCCATCGCTGCGGTGCCGGATGCGGCATCGGCGGACGACTGCAAACTGGTGTCTGCCTGACACGCATTCCAGCCCGCAAGGTCAATTTCAAAGTCAGGGTTTGACAGCAGGTTCGTGCCCGGCTCAGGATCCACTGGTTCCGGGTCAACCGGAGCCGGCGGGGTAACGCCGGTACTGTTGACGACGGTACAGTCATCAAAGTGTGCCGCACCGGATTCTGCATAAAGCGTTACCGCCGCAAAGGCACTGTCCGCCGGTGCAATCAGGTCGATCAGATAAGTGTTGTAGCCAGTCTGCGACACTGCAGTGCTCGATGCATCGAGCTGCACATAGCCTGAATCGCTGTAGGTCAGCGTTAATGAGGCAAAGCCTGATGCCCCCGGGTTTGCTGCACAGGACAATGTGTATTTCTCACCGGCGGTAACCGCAAACTCATCATACGCACAACCGTTAACAGCCAGCGCGAAGTTGCCATTGAATGCATCGCCGGTCTGCTGAATGGTCGCGTTGTCGCTGCAGGCGGCCCAGTCGCTGGCGCTTTCTTCGAATGCGGAGTTCGCAATGAGATTGCCGTCAGCCGGGTCGACCGGGTCAACTGGCGGATCGACCGGATCGACCGGATCGACAGGGTCAACCGGGGGATCGACAGGCGTTGTCGGGTCGGTAATTTCCTGCACCGTGCAGTTGTCGAACTGCGCACCGTTAGTTTCCGAGTACAGTACAACCGATGCGGACGTGCTATCAGCCGGTGCGACCAGATCTACTGAATAAGCAGTGTAGCCTGCCTGGGTAACCTGTACCGACTGAGCCAGCAGCTCATTGTAGACCGAGTCGTTGTATGACAACGTCATTGACGTAAACGCCGTGCCATCACTTTTTGCCGCACACTCCAGTTTGTAGCGGGTGCCGGCAACCACCGGAAACTCGTCATAGGCACAACCGGATACGTTCAGCGCACCCGTGCCTTCAAAACTGTCAGCGGACAGTGCGATAGTTGCGTCGTTGCTGCATGCAGCCCAGTCATTGGCATTGTCTTCAAAGGTGGAGTTAGTGATAAATGCCGGCGGATCAACCGGATCAACAGGATCAACAGGATCAACAGGATCAACGGGGTCCACGGGATCAACCGGGTCCACGGGATCTACTGGTTCAGAAACAGCACCCACCAGTCCAGTGGCAATGTTTTGTTTGCCAAACCCGGGCCCGGACCAGTTTACAACGAGGCTCTGGCCACCGGTCTTCTCAAAGAAAGTTACCACGATATCGTGTTCACCCGCGTCGAGCTGAATGCTGCCGCTCTCTTCTTCAACGGCGTGTAGCCCGTCATTGTCAACAATCTGCTGGCCGTTTATGTACAGCGCAGAGCCATCGTCCGACGATGTATAGAACGTGTATTGACCAGTAGTCTCTACGTTGATCTTTGCGGTGTATCGAAAGCCAAAATTGTTCTGACGCTCTGCCGGTGTGAGCAGAAAGTTATCCAGTGTGCCGGTGCTGATTGGCGCAAGGTTGTCAAAGTTCGGTAAGTTGTTCCACGAACCCTCGTAGTATTCCCAGGTGACGCTGTCAGCGTTGGGCAGCACAATTTCCTGTACTTCAGCAGTGACATTGATGCGAATCGTGCGGCCACTCGAAGGCACGCCGTTTTCATCGAGAGCGAAGATCCAGTAGTAACCGGGTATGACTACATTCGTGTTAGAAGGAATATCCAGTTGATAAGTCGTGTCACTGACGTTCTCAAACGCCAGTGGAATCATGCGCTGATCGGTGGTGTGGTGATGCGTCAGTGCAACCAGACGCAGCATGTTAAATTCTGTGATGTCGGCGGTACCATTAATAGTGATGCTGTCACCGGCATTGGCGATAAGATCGGCACCGTCAATCGAAGGCCGGCTGGCAGCTGTGCCGTCTGCATTAAACAGGTAAGGTGGCTCGTAAATCTGCCCGCTGCGATGGTTGGTTGCGCAGCCACCACACAGACCTCCGCCCATTGATGCCACACGTGCATCCTTTAACAACAGCGCAGTCGAGTGATAGTTGCGCGGTACCGAATGCGGTGCAAGAGTTCGCCACTGTCCCGTCTCTGGTGACCACATTTCAGGAATCAGTTGGGTGCCGCTGTCACTAAACTGTATGCCACTGCTGTTGCCTCCAATAACCAGTACTTCGCCATTAGGCAATACCAGCGTGTTGTGCATAGAGCGCGGATAGGTCATCGAGTTTGTCGGTGAAACCACCGGCGATGCACTGTTAACGTCGATCGTCATTGCACTGGCAAGGGCCGGCTTGCCGCCACCGGCGATCAGCATTTTACCCACGTCATACATAACGGTCGTGTTATAGAGGCGATGGGGGTCACCGTTCTCACGCTTGCCGTGCGAGATAAAACCATTGTTCGGCTGCAGCAGGTCAAGGGAGAATAACTCGCTGGTCGGGCCCGGGTGAAACAGGGTGCCGTTTGGTGTCACATTCAGCGCCGGAAACCAGAAGGCCTGACTGTTCGGCGCGTTGTTATCGTCCAGTACCGTCTGCAGCGACAAACTGGTGCGCAGCTCCCAGCCGTCTCCTTCCGTCCACAGTTCCGAGTAAGGTTGTGATTTGGTGCCAAGCGAGGTTAGAACCTGACCTGTCGGCAGCGTGGTGCTGGTTGCATACCAGCGCGGCAACACCATATCGTCGATGAGAGACCAGGTGTTGTTGGCGCTGTTGTAAATACTGGTAGTGGTCACTGTCTTGCCACCGCCTGCTGCAAACGGTCGCCCGTCTGGCAGCATGGCGACGCCTGCGCAAAAACTGTTGTGCATGGCATTGTCGCTGTCGGTAAACACACCGGTTTCCGGATCATAGAGGCTGCCGTAGGTGTAGGTGGCACTGCCGCCAAAATTTTCGATACCGGTTGACGCCCATGTCACGATGCGGCCATCCGGCAGGTTGGCAGCGCCGGTAGCTATTTCCGGCCATTCAATAACCGGTGACCAGCGCCCTTCGATGATCAGGTCTTCAGGTTGCTGCGCGGCACCGAGTTCCGGCTCTGCGACAAACGCCGGGTAGCTCTGCGCAAGCTCTGCCCAGTAGGCGTCGTCAAATAGTTCTTCGCCGTTGTTGCCGAGATCACTGCCAGTGTCTGCAGAGTTGTCCACCGCAATCGTGTCGCTGCCCGAATAACAGGCGGTAAGGCTTGTTGTCAGGAGCAGCAGGGCGGCCAGGGGCAAACAGTCATTGTTTAGTTTCAGTGCGCGCATTGTTTATATCAGTCAAGACAGTTAATTGACTCGCAGCAATTACCACGCAAGCTGCCGGGCGCAGAAGACGCTGCTGTCTGACATGGTTCAAAAATCCAGGCTTTAAATGCCTGACTCGACAAGCCTTCTTGTATAGCGCTGGCATTTCGACACCGCCCGGCAGTGCATTGACAGCGATCGCCAACAGCCTTACCTGATTGACAGCGTGAATTCAGATTGAGCGGTTATCATGTGCGGCCCTGTTAAATTTTGGCGCACCCCTGGCAGCCAGACCGTAGCTGCGTTGGGAAGCACAATAAGAATAGAAAGCGAACTGTCTTGTCCTCAATCATGCAAAAGTGGTCGGTCCTGCTGCTGGCTGTTTTTATGCTGCTGTCATGCAGCAGAACACCGGTCCACGAAGCGGCGCCGGAGAGTTTCCGGCAATTTATTATTGTCAACAACCTGCAGGCCGAGTACCGCGCGCTGGAGGCTTATTTGTATCGCAAGGGGGTTCGGGATATCGTGCCTACCTGGCAGTTGCTGTTGCAGGGCAGTCACTGGCGACAACACAACTTGTCACCCTATGCCTTCCCCGACCGCGAGCTGTGGCATCACATGGCCAACACACTGACTTTTATCAGAGTTGACCTGATGCCACGCATTGGGCCGGTTGAAGTGGCCTCGGGCTTTAGAACCAAGTACTACAACCACCTGGCCGGTGGCGCGCCACGCAGCCGGCACCTAAGTTTCTCGGCACTGGACCTGAAACCGATCCGCCCCATCGAGCGCGAGCGGCTGCATCACATCCTGCAGCGAATCTGGCATACCACGGGCAAAAAGCGCAATCTCGGCATGGGCCTGTACGAAGGCCTTCGCTTTCACATTGATACCGGTGGCTATCGGCAGTGGTAAGCCAGCCGCTGCAGTCGTCTGTTTAGCATGATAACTGCAATGGGGTGAGAAGTGCGCTGTGCTGGTGCCGGCGGTGCAACGCCTGCACGCGGTATCCATCGTGCGCAAAATTAAAATAACAATCATTGCAACAGGATCGTTGCAATTCAAAACGACGGTACGATGCTTAACATAGGAATTGTTTCGCAAGCTCGCCTTGGAAGTAGCCGACTACCGGCCAAAGTGCTGTTGAGTGCTGGTGGCAAAACCCTGCTGGAATGGCACATGGAGCGGCTTGCGGCGAGCCGCCATCCGATCATACTCGCCACCACCACTCGAGCTGAAGACGACCCGCTGGCTGAGTGGGCGCACGAGGCAGATCTGCCAGTATTTCGGGGCAGTGAAGATAATGTGCTGAGCCGCTACCGTGAGTGCGCGCGTCACCACAATCTCGATGTGATTGTGCGAGTAACCAGCGATTGTCCGTTGATTGACGGGCACCTCGTGGCACGGGGAATTGAACACTACCTTGCGTTTGATGAACCCCGTCAGTATGTGACCAACGGTCAGCAGCGTACCTTCCCGCGTGGTTTTGATTTCGAAATCTTCTCTCGTGAACTCCTTGAAGAGGCGTGGCAAAACGCTACCGAGCCCTATGAGTTCGAACATGTAACGCCTTATTTTTACCAGCAGCGAGCAACCGGGCAGAAGCGTATGGACATCGCGCTGCGCCACTTTGTGCAGGACCACGACCATAGCGATATGCGCGTGACCGTTGATACCGTGGAAGACTTTGAGCTGATCCGCTGTCTGGTTGAGGAGTTTAACGCCGGTTATGCGGGGTATCAGCAGATTACCGATACGCTGTTACGCCATCCGCAACTTGTTGCTATCAACCACCATGTAGAGCAAAAGCAGGTCATATGAATCAACAGGCATGGAACGCCGAGGTTGAACTCAATCGCTATGGTTACTATCAACTGGTTAACCCGCCGACCGCAGCAGAGCTTGGTGAATACTATGCGGGCAGCTATTACCAGCAACAGCGCTCACTCTACGAACGGCGCTATGAGCCCGAAGAGCTCGCCTTTCAGCGGCAGAAAATTCATCAGAAATACCGCATCCTTGAGCAGGCTGGTATTTCCGGCAACAACCGCAAGTTGCTTGATGTCGGTTGTGGCGAAGGTTTTACACTGGGTTATTTCAAAGCGCTAAACTGGGAAATAACCGGTATTGATCAGTCGGACTACGGGTGTGAGATTCACAACCCGGAATGTCTGCCCAGCCTCATTCGAGCAGATCTCTACGAAGGGCTTGAGCTACTGGCGCGCGAAAACCGCCGATTCGATGTTGTGTGGCTCGACAACGTACTTGAGCATGTACTGGAGCCGCTTGAGCTCATCCGGCTGTGTCAGGCCCTGTTATTTGACGATGGTGCGGTGGTCATTGAAGTGCCCAATGATTTTTCTGCCGTGCAGCTGGCTGCACTTGAGCAGCGGCTTATTGACGATGCCTTCTGGCTGGTACGGCCCGATCATATTTCCTACTTTAACCGAGACGGTCTGATTAACCTGGCAAGCCACGCCGGACTGACACCGTTTCGGGTCATTGCAGATTTCCCCATTGATTTCGCGCTGTTTAATGACAGCACTAATTATGTGCGCAATCCGGATTGTGGCAGTGCCGTGCATCAGGCCCGTGTTGCCGTGGAAACACTGCTCTATAACACGTCGGTTGATCAGACCAATGACCTGTACGAAGCGATGGCAGCCATGGGCCTGGGTCGGCAGATTGTAGGGTTTTTTGAACATGAGTGAGACGGCTGACATTCGCGTACTGCACGGAGCCAGTACACAGGAGCAGGATCGCAGGCTGGCGTTTGTCGAGCAGTTTAAAGGCTCGCCATTGCCGGACAACGAGCAATTGCAGAACCTGGGGCTGTATATGAACAGGCCGGCGCTGTCGCGATTGTTGTTCATGCACGAGTTATATCAAAAAATCATCAACGTACACGGTGTGGTGATTGAGTTTGGTGTGCGGTGGGGTCAGAACCTGGCGCTGTTTGCGAACTTTCGCGGTATCTATGAGCCGTACAACTACAATCGAAAAATCATCGGCTTTGACACGTTTGCAGGTTTCCCTGACGTCGACGAAAAAGACGGCACGCAGGTAGCGGCGGGTGACTATGGAGTTACCGACGACTATAATCACTACCTTGAGTTACTGCTCGACTACCACGAGTCTGAAAACCCGATCGCACATAAAAGGAAGTACCAGCTGGTAAAAGGGGACGCGACGGTCACGTTTGCTGATTATCTGACTGAACATCCCGAAACTATTGTGGCTTTCGCATACTTTGATTTTGATATTTACCAGCCTACCCGTCAGTGCCTTGAACAACTGCTGCCGCGCCTGACCAAAGGTTCGGTGGTTGCGTTCGACGAACTCAACTGTCCCGAATTCCCGGGCGAGACCCTCGCACTGCTAGAGGTCGTGGGCCTGTCCTCCTACGCCATTCGCCGTAGTCCGCTGAACCCGCTTATTTCGTATCTGGTTGTTGAATGATGCGCCCGTCAGACAATTGGCTCACACAGGTGGTGTCGATATGAGCGGCGGTTATCGCTGTCTGCCAAAGGCGCAGTACCACAGCGGCGACTATACTCTGTTAAGTGTCAGGCCAGAGGATATTGAATCCATCAGGCAGTGGCGCAATGCCCAGATGCATGTACTCAGGCAGGATCGTGAAATTACGCCCGAGGCACAACAGCAATACTATGCTCGCGAGATCTGGCCGACGATGGAACAGGAGCAGCCACGGCAGATACTGTTTTCTTTTCTGCGTGGCGGGCAATTAATCGGCTACGGCGGACTGGTGTATATCAGCTGGCATGCGCGTAAAGCTGAAGTGTCTGTGTTGTTTGATCTGTCGTCGCGGTCGGATACGCAGTATCGAGAAGACTTGTCTGCGTATCTGATGTTGCTAAAAGATGTGGCATTCAATGGCCTTAATCTGCACCGGTTGTGGAGTGAATGTTATGACATTCGGCCGTTGCATATATCGATTCTGCGCGAGCAGGGTTTTGAACCGGAAGGCAGACTACGCGATCATGAACTGATAGATGGTCGCTATGTCGATACGCTTTTTCACGGGTGCGTTAACGAAGTCAGAGGTAAGGTAAAATGACCAGTGCTGCGAATGCGGTGTTAATGACGTCGGTCTCAAAAAAAGTGCCGATGATTACTGCGGTTCGCAACGGATTGCTGAAGTTTGGTAACAATAAACTGCTGTACGGCGCCGACAGTGACGCCGCTTGTCACGGCAGGTACTTTGTCGACGGGTTCTGGGCCATGCCACACGGTTCAGTACTTTCGTCTGAAGATGTAGTTGACTGGTGTCACGCAAAGCAAGTATCGGTGGTTTTCCCCAGTCGCGATGGCGAGCTGGCGTTCTGGGCCGAGCACCGAGAAATGTTCGAGGAAGAGGGCATCGCGGTCATGGTGTCTGATCCAGCCACGGTTGCAACCTGCCTCGACAAGCTCACTTTCCATCGCCACTGTGCGGCGCTGGGCATCGCATCCATTGAAACACAGGAGAATACCTGGTCACTGCAGGGTAATACGCTGGTGGTCAAGGAGCGCTACGGGTCGGGTGCACAACGTATCGGTCTCAACCTTAGTGTGGAGCAGGCGCTGCAGCACGCGCAGTCGATGGATTGTCCTGTGTATCAACCCTTTGTTACCGGGGTTGAGGTCAGCGCTGATCTATACATAGACTTTGACGGTAAAGTGCGCGGTGTTGTGCTGAGACGCAGAGACCATATCGTCGATGGCGAGTCCCATGTAACCACCACGTTTACCGATCGTGGTATTACGGCGCTGTGCGAGCAACTGGCCGGCAGCCTTAATCTGCGTGGCCACATCATGTTTCAGTTTATCCTCGATCAACACAACACACCGCTGATGCTGGAGTGCAATTGTCGCTTTGGTGGTGCGTCAACCCTTGCCGTCGCGGCGGGGCTTGACAGTTTTTACTGGTTTTTACTGGAGGCATCCGGCGCTAACCTCGATACGATAGACATTACGTTGTCGAGCCGACCGCAGCGACAGATCAGATACCCGGCGGATCACGTAGTGCCTGCATGATTCTGACGTTCGACCTCGACGATACGCTGTACGATGAAATACGTTTTGTCGAAAGCGGTTTTCGGGCGGTGGCGCGCGACATGGCCGAGCGCTGGCAACTCGATCAACAACGTATTTATCATCAGCTGCTGAGCGCGCTTGGCGAACACGGCAGAGGGCAGGTGTTTGATCAGGTACTGTCGGGTTACGGACGTCAAAGTCAGCGCAACATCAAGCGATGTGTGGCGGTTTACCGGGGGCACCGTCCATCGATACAACTCCATGCGCCTGGGGCGCGCTGCCTGGCGCGGTTTGGTTCATGGCCGAAGTATCTGGTTACTGATGGCAACAAGCAGGTACAGCATAATAAAGTGGTGGCACTCGGGCTTGAGCCTGCGTTTAAACGCGTCTTGATTACGCATCGGTATGGCGTACACAACGCAAAGCCCTCACCGCATTGCTTTTTAAAAATTGCCGAGCTTGAGCGTGTACCAATGACAGAGCTAGTGTACATAGGTGATAACCCCGCAAAGGATTTTGTCGGCATCAAGCCGCTTGGCTGCAAAACCATACGCACTTTGACCGGCATGCATAAAGACGTGCGCAGAGAGGCGGAGTTCGAAGCGCACACCGAAGTAGCATCGCTTGACGAAATTACACCGGAGTTTCTGCGGCAACTGTAGCAGCACTATCGACAGGGCGAGAAGCTGGAACAACTTCAACGCTGTTGGCTGAGGCACAAGAGAAAAATCATGGATGATATAAAAATAGGCGATCGACTGATCGGTACCACGCAACCGCCGATGATCATCGCCGAAATGTCCGGTAACCACAATCAGTCACTCGAACGAGCGCTGCAACTGGTTGATGCCGCCGCTGCCGCGGGCGCGCATGCGTTAAAACTGCAAACCTATACGGCCGATACCATCACGTTAAACAGCCGGAACGACAGTTTTTGTATAACCGATGCCGATTCACTCTGGCGCGGCGAGTATTTGTACGATCTTTATCAGAATGCGCACACGCCGTGGGACTGGCATGCAACCCTGTTTGAGCGTGCACAGGTGCACGGTATGCTCGCCTTCAGTTCGCCGTTTGATGAATCTGCGGTGGATTTTCTGGAAACCCTGGATGTACCGGCATATAAAATTGCGTCATTTGAAAACAGCCATACTCCGTTACTACGCAGAGTGGCTGCTACCGGCAAGCCGGTTATCCTGTCAACCGGGGTGTCGACGCTGGCGGAAATAGCAACGGCGGTCAGTACACTCAGGGAAGCGGGTTGTAACGATATCGTTCTGCTCAAATGCACCAGTACCTATCCGGCCTCTCCGGAGCACACCAACCTGCGAACCCTGCCTAACCTTGGTGAAACACTGCAATGTGTTACCGGCTTATCTGATCACACAATGGGAATCGGTGCGTCGGTGGCAGCGGTAGCACTGGGTGCGCGAGTAATAGAAAAACACTTCACACTGGATCGTGCTGACGGTGGTGTGGATGCGGAGTTTTCACTCGAGCCGGCTGAGCTTGCCTGCCTGGTTGAAGAGTGTGAGCGTGCGTTCCTGGCGTTGGGTACCGTAAGGTATGGCTACGGTGAACTGGAGAGTCGTAGTCGTCTGCACAAGCGTTCCATCTATGTGCAGCGCGATGTTGCTGCCGGTGAGCTACTAACCGCTGACAATCTGAAAATTATTCGACCGGCAGACGGGCTCGCCTGCCAGTACTGGGATTTGCTTATCGGTCGAACGGCGCGCCATGACCTGAAAGCCGGCACGCCATTGACCTGGGAGAAGCTACTGTAGAGTTTCTGTTGAAAACGATCAGCTTGCAGCAAGCTCTGCGCGGTGGGCATCTGCCAGATCCGCCATCGAGTTAAACCGAAAGTCGATGTCGGGCAGATCACCGGGGTTCATCGTGGCGCCAAAGCCCTGTTGATCATGGCGGCGGTAGATCCAGCACTTTGCCAGTCCGTGGCGAGTTGCCGGTACATGGTCGTGAAACATGCTTTCAGCAGTGTGCAATATCGTGTTTTTCTCAATGCCGCGGTGCGCCAGCTGTTCAAACATATAGTCGAAATTACGATCTGACGGTTTATAC
The DNA here is from genome assembly GCA_964389335.1 of uncultured Granulosicoccaceae bacterium. Lineage (GTDB taxonomy): Bacteria > Pseudomonadota > Gammaproteobacteria > Granulosicoccales > Granulosicoccaceae. The sequence goes on along the minus strand of CAYMFQ010000061.1, from coordinate 15,526 downwards.
GAACCGATGTCTTCGGCAGTATAGATACCATCGAATGCCACACCGAGTCGTTCATTGCTGCCGGCAAAGCTCTGGTTGTCGACGTTGGATAGAATCACCAGCTTATAGTGTTGCTTTAAGTACTGCAGCGACTCTGCAGAATCGGCAAACGCCGGCCAGTTTTTAACCGACTGTCCGTAGACGGTGCACTCGGCTGCCGACACAGCGACACCCCATTGCTCCGCCAGTCGCTTATACACAATTGACAGTAAGTCTGCATAGCGCATGGAAGGAGTCCAGCGCTGCTGTGTGGATTCGTGGTGGGCGTGTGCCTGTAGTATCTCATTGCGTGTTGGTGGTTGTGGCAGCTTTGACGTGAGTGGCTCAAGGCCCGCAACCATGCCGGATTCCCAGTCGATCAATGTGCCGTAGCAATCGAAGGTGAGGGTGGAGAAGTCTGTTAGTTTCATGAGCGTATGCGTTGGTTAAGAGTGCAGGCCTGTGTTGTCCAGCGGAGTTTAACCGTTGACAGCTAACCGAGCTGAGCCCTGTGCTCGGCGATATCGTTCCATACTTCCTGGGTAACTATTTTGCCGCCGCTGACAATAAATCGATCGATAAAGCGTATGCCGGTAAATGCAGAACCGTCGACCCATGTGCCGCTGAGTGTGCCGGTGCAGTACACAACGGTACCAGCAGCGCTGGTGCCTACGTCTATTTGATCAAACTGCTTTGATACCTGCTGATAACGGCTCCTGGCCCATTCAACCAGTTCCGCCAGTGCAGTGAACTGTTGGCCGCCGGGAAACACCATGTGAAAGTCGTCAGCCAGGTAACTCTGTGCCAGTGTCAGATCGCGTGCCTCCATGGCGGCCAGATATTCTGTCACGAGTGTGTCTGGTGCAGGTAATGGTGCTCCCGGTGTGCGGGTGGTGCGTCCGCGCATATAGCTGTGTGGCTTAACTTCGTTAATGGCAATGGTAACGCCATCAAGCGGTGCCGCAATAGTTGCGGTTACCGCATCAGTCAGGCGCTGACACAGCGCAGAGCGAGTCGCATCATCGTAACCTTCAATGAGGGTAACCTGAATTACGGGCATTGCCGCAGTCCTTGTGTTGAGGCGGTGTTAAACCGCGAATAATCAGGCCTCATGGTATAGTGGTGATCACTACTCGGCAATGGTTACCACACATGGTGTTGGTTGCCGGCAACCCGTGCATCTCTGCGACGCTGCAGTATGCTGCTCACTACCACAGAATTGTCCGTGATCGATGAACGAAGATAGTAATACCGCAAACCACCAACGCACATTCGATCCGTCGTCCACGGCACTGTTGATCGTCGATCTGCAAAATGATTTCCTGCATCCGCAGGGCGCTTATGGCCGCGCGGGTCAGTGCAGCGATGCAATCGCGGCGTTGCCACAACAGGTATTGCCGGTGGCCGCGGCTTTGCGTGCTGCAGGCGGGTGGGTGGTATCAACTCAGTTTACACTGGTGCCCGGTAAAGGCGGCGCACCGTTTATATCGCCACACCTGAAAAAGCTTCGGCCGTTTCTGACCACCGGTGACTTTAAGCCCGGTGCCTGGGGCCATGCATTGATTGATGAATTGCATCCGGCTGATATCACCGTTGAAAAAGTAGCTTATTCCGCCTTTTACATGACGCGCATGGAATGGGTATTAAAAAAGGCTGGTATTGAAAGCCTGCTGGTATGCGGCATCGTCACCAATGGTGGGGTAGCATCAACTGTCAGAGATGCTCACGTTAGAGATTTTAATGTGACCGTGCTTAGCGACGGCTGTGGCGCGTTTTCTGATCGGGCACACAACGCCGCACTCACTGATCTGGCCAGTATCGTCAGTGTAAGTACCTGTGATGATGTACTTGAAGCGCTTGCATAGAAACCAATTCACGCAATTACGACCGCCTCAGGAGGCACCGATGGAACCCGATTTCTGGCACGAACGCTGGCACAACAACCAGATTGGTTTTCACGAAAGCGAAGTAAATCCAGGGCTGGTGCATTATCTGCCATCGCTTTCACTGACAAAAGACAGCCGCGTGTTTGTTCCACTGTGTGGGAAAACAGTGGACATCGGCTGGCTGGCGTCCGAAGGGTTTCGCGTTGCGGGTGCCGAGTTGAGCGAGCTCGCTGTGCAACAGTTGTTCGCTGAGCTCGGTATAGAGCCTGGTGTTGATAAACAGGGGTCTCTGCTGCACTACCACACCCCGGGTATCGATATTTATGCCGGTGATATTTTTGATCTGACGCCCGAGGTACTTGGCAGTGTCGATGCCATTTATGATCGCGCCGCACTGGTGGCGTTACCGGAAGCCATGCGCAGGCAATACACCGCCCATCTTATGGCACTGACAAACCGGGCATCACAGCTCATCATTACCTTTGACTACGATCAGCAACTGATGAACGGCCCGCCGTTTTGTGTGACCAACGACGAAGTCCTGCAACACTATGCTGATCACTACCAGACTCAATTGCTGTCCAGCAAACCACTCGAAGGCAAGCTCAGGGGAGAGGTTGAAGCAACGCGTAACGTCTGGATGCTGCAAACATGAGCCGACAGCATGCATGAGGTAAACATTCGCGATGGTGTCCACCGCTTTGGCAATCAGGTGGACGTGATAGTTGTCGGTGCGGGTGCCTGTGGTCTGGTAGCGGCATTGCGTGCCAGCCACACTGGTGCCGATGTGCTGGTGCTAGAGCGCGATGCTTCGCCCACCGGTTCAACGTCGTTGTCTTCCGGCTTTGTGCCCGCGGGTGGCACTCGGTTCCAGCGCGACGCTGGTATTAACGGCGACAGTGCAGCAGAGTTCGCCACCGATATTCAGTCCAAGTCGCACGGCCTGTCTCACCCCGCGCACGTGCAACTGGCATGTGAGCAAATTGTACCGGCGCTTGAGTGGCTGGCAGATCAGTTTGCGATACCGTGGATTGTACTTGACGATTTTTTATATCCGGGTCATCGCTACCATCGAATGCATGCGGTACCGGAGAAAACCGGAGAAGGGTTGCAGGCCCGCTTACTGGCTGCGGCGGAACAACAACAAATATCTATTGCGACAGAATCTCGCGTCACCACGCTGTTCACGCAAAACGACGTGGAAGCGGGTACACAGATCACTGGTGTCGAGGTTACCCGACCCGATGGTACCTGCGAGTCGGTCGGTTGCGGTGCGTTAATTCTTGCCTGCAATGGCTATGGTGGTAACCGCGCTATGGTTGAACGTTATATCCCTGACATTGCCAATGGGCTGTACTTTGGGCACGCCGGTAACACTGGCGATGCCGTGTCGTGGGGGCAGCAGTTGCAGGCCGACATCGCACATCTGTCGGGTTATCAGGGGCACGGGTCAGTTGCACATCCGCACGGTTTGCTGATTACCTGGGCGCTGATGATGGAAGGCGGTTATCAGGTTAATCGACAGGGTGAGCGTTTCTCCAATGAGCACAGCGGCTATTCAGAGCAGGCCGTGCATGTACTGGCGCAGCCGGAGCAACTGGCATGGAATATCTACGACGACCGAATTCACCGCTTTGCACAAGGCTTTCCGGACTATGTACGTGCGTGTGAGGTGGACGCGGTGCAAAGTGCAGACAGCCTTGATGCGCTGGCGCAAAAAATCAACGTGTCGGCCGAAGGTCTGGCTGCAACGGCAGCATCCGTAGAAAGTTACCGTACCCGCCCCGACCCACAGGGTCGTGACTTCAGCAACGATCAGCCACTGCAGCCACCATGGCATGCTGTCAGGGTAACCGGTGCGCTGTTTCATACGCAGGGTGGCCTGGTTGTCGATGATCACTGCCGCGTGTGTCTGTCCAATGGGCAGGTTATCGGTAACCTCTATGCTGGTGGCGGCGCGGCGTGTGGCGTGTCCGGTCCGGAAGTATCGGGTTATTTATCGGGCAATGGCCTGTTGACGGCCATTGCTTTCGGGTTTGTGGCTGGTGCCAGTGCTGCCGGGTAGTATTTAAGGTGCAATGCAGGTCTTTTC
>CAYMFQ010000061.1:6091-11430 GCA_964389335.1 uncultured Granulosicoccaceae bacterium | reverse complement strand
ATCACCATCTACGTCGATACAAACCGGGTCTGTTTGTGTTGTATCTGCAGGCGTTGTTAGTGCGACTGACACCGGTGGCGATGGCGGTACGGGTTGCGGGCATGCGCTGCCACATTGCCGTTGATCTGCGAAGTAGGCAGTAATGGTTGCATTGCCATAGGGCATGTTCCAGTACACCGGGTTGTCTGTGTCTCCGGTAGACCAGCCGGTTAACTGAAAACCCTCTGCATCGATAGCGCGTAATTCGCGCGTACCGCCGATGTTGACTTCGAATTCCGCCGGTGTGGTAACTTCACGAACCGCAGTGCGGTGTTTTGGATCAGAAAGATCGGCTGCTGTTGAAAACAAAAACCGAAGCCCTGATGGTTCGCTGTCTATGCGTAAAATACCTGTGCGTGGATAGATTGATGTGCAGGTGCGGGTGTGGCTGGCACTTGCCAGCGACAAGCATATTTCAGCTTTGCTGTTGTCACCATGGTCGGGAAAATAGAAAGAGCCCGCATCACCGCTGTGCACATGGTGGTCGGTGTGAATGTGTTCATTGTGGTGAATAGCCACGGTCCAGCGTAGTTGCTCGGCGCTGACCGTTTCGCCACGGTTGTTCGTTGCATAACCGGCGAACGGAATGGTTTGGTCAACTTCGTAGCTGCCTTCCTGTGGTTGTTGAATAATTACACTGTAGTTGCCGGTGTTGTTATTAACTGGTGCCGGTGCTGGTGCCGGATTATTTACGACAGGCGTTGTGTCGCCGTTTACATGTGTTAAACGCTCAAACTTACCGGTGTAAACGTTGGTTGAATAAAGCCAGCCATCGGGCGCCATGGTCAATTGCGTGGTGCCGGAAAAACCACTGCCAAACGAATCAACGCGCTGTAAATTCTGCCCGCCATCGAAGTACGCGATGCGAGCCTGGCCCAGTGTAAAGTCGTTAAACAACAGCGCGTTTCGATAGGCCAGCGGGTAGCGTGAACTGGCCAGAAAGTCACCCAGTTGAATGGCGCCACCGCCGCCATTGTGGTGGTACGCATAGGCGGGTGCGACAATCGAACCACCGCTGTTGTAGTGTTGCTTGCAGCCGTCTAGTGTTGCATAGGTAGGCTGCCGTGCATTGTTGCCATTGCCGCCTTCATAACAGGGCCAGCCAAAATTTCCGTTGCCCTGGTTTACTTCTTCCCAGGTGCCCCAGCCGACATCGCCAATAAAAAGCTCGCCGCTTTGCGGATGCAGCGTAAAGCGAAACGGGTTGCGCAGGCCCAGTGACACCACCTTGGAGATATTGTCAGCCGGGTTGCCGTTGTAATACGGGTTATCCGAAACACCATCGCCACTGATCGGATCAATTCGAATAATCTTGCCGGCAAGGCTGTGCAAATTCTGGGTGCGCAGCGTCGATGCTTCCGCACCACGGTAGCTGGCACCGTCACCGTTGCTTGCGATCAGCTTGCCGCTTCGATCAAACGCGATAAAGCTCAGTGTGTGTGTCAGGCTGTCAGCGGGCAGGCAATCACGCACCGGCGTTCCGTTGTCATGCTGACAGGACACGTAGACATAGTCATTCGGGTTAGCCGCGTTGCCCATATGCTCGACAGTGCTGTTGGTACCCAGCAGTGTGACTCGGCTATTGCTGATCGCCACGTTATAGTTTTGATTCTTATCGGCGGTTATGCGATCAAGTCGGCCGGTGCGTTTGCCATCACCGTCGGGTGCCAGACTGCCGGAGCGGTTGCGCCACGCCGGTGGATCGTAGGTGTAGGCCACGTAGACATACGGTGTTGATGGAAAGTCAGGGTGCAGCGCGACACTCAGCAGGCCACGGTCCTGTATGTCGTTTACCACGGCAGAGATATCAATAAACGGTCGACTGAGCAGAGTGCCCTTATCGAATACCTTGATCACACCGCGCTTCTCGGCGATATAAAACTTGTTCGATGGTGCAGCGGCAAATGCTACCGGTTGCTGCAGACCCGAAAGCAACGTCTCAACGCGAAAGCCGCTCGGTACACTCGCGGCGTGCACCAGCGTTGCGGACAACAGAAATATCAAAGAGGCCGCGATGGACCGGCATAACCAGCGCCGGTGTCTGACGCCAGTCAACGCCTGCAACCTGTTTATCGTGCACTGACGCAGCACTGCTGCAGCTCTGAGCTGGCCGGCAACCTTGCCTAAAGAATCCATTCTGTTTTCCCCCGATGGCTGTGTGCCCGGTAGCGATAACAGCGTGCTCCGAGGCGTTTATTGTTTTGTCGTCGAAACAGCGAATTCGACTGCCTTATATTATTGGTATCAAAAATATGACAATACGTAAAGGTTTTTGTACGATCGAGTCTGATGGAGTTTCTTATCAAGCCTGGGCGAATTGAAACGCTATGCGCCTGATGGTTTTCATAGGAAGAAAGTTGTGGTCGCTGCACGTTAACTGTGGGGTGCAGAGCGACAATTGCGTACACTCAAAACATCACTTTCCACAGCAATGACAGGTTTAAATTCATGCATTCAGTGACAGCAGGCGGTGCCGCGATACCCGCAATCGGTTTTGGCACATGGACGTTAAAAGATGATCAGGCGGCATCCCTGGTCGAGCATGCGCTGGCGGTTGGGTATCGACATGTTGATACCGCGGCGATGTATGAAAACGAGGAAGCGGTTGGCCGAGGCATCAGGCAATCATCGGTTGCGCGCGATGATATTTTCCTCACCACCAAGGTCTGGCACACCGAGCTTGCCGATGGCGACTTGCAACAATCTGTGCAAGCGAGCCTGCGTCGTCTCGGTGTCGATGCCGTAGACCTGGTTCTGGTGCACTGGCCGTCAAAAACAGTAGCACTGGAAGAAACTATTGCTGCGCTGAACAGTGTGGCAGACGCCGGTATGACACGACATATCGGCGTGTCAAACTTTACCGTGTCGTTGGTGCAACAGGCTGCGAAGATGTCCGGGCGGCCGTTGGTATGCAATCAGGTCGAGTATCATCCGATGCTCAATCAGGATCTCGTACTTGGTGCCTGTCGCACACACGATATGGCTATGGTTTCCTACTGTCCGTTGTTCCGTGGTGGTGAACTGTTCGCTAATGATCCGGTGGCAGCTCTTGCACAAAAATATAACCGATCACCTGCACAAATTGTACTTCGCTGGCAGGTACAACAAGACAACGTGATCGCTATTCCGCGCTCAACCAACCGCGCAAGAATTGAAGAAAATCTTAACGTGTTTGATTTCGAACTATCCGCGGAAGATATGGCGCTTATCAGTGCATTGCGCAGTAACAACAAACGCATTTGTGATTTTGAGTTTTCACCTAAATGGGATGTTGCATAGGTAAAAGTTAAATTCTCCCCCAACTGGGTGATGCGCGTGGCGTTAAGGTCTGCATTAATATAACTGGAGGCCGTTTGGATCGGACCGCAGCTGCGGTAACGTGTGTGTGATGGCTTAGCCGATGCGGCTGTGTACCGCAAAAGCGGGATACCTAAGACACCTGTGTCTGTGTAACCCTTCATCAGATCAGTTACAGCAGTTGAAGAAGTCGTAATGGAAAACAAATGCTCGCTTCGATTACTGGGGCCATTCAGCCTGCAATCACCGACAGGCGTGAACCTCGCACCGAAGAGCCAAAAGTGGCGCGCACTGATGGCAATGCTGGCGACAGCACCCAATGGACGCCGCAGTCGAAAATGGCTGCAGGCGCGGCTGTGGAGTACCGGGGACGATAAAAAGGGCGGTAACAGCCTGCGTCAGGCGCTGCACAAGTTTCGCGAAAAGCTGGGTGAGCACAGTGAACTCATCACCAGCGATGGCACGGTGGTGCGGCTGGACTTGTCGATGATCAATATCGATATCCTGCGTCCCGATCTTATCAGAGCAGATTCCGCAGACCTGCCCGAGTTTCTCGAAGGTATCAACGTCCCGGTAGAAGGTTTTGAAGACTGGCTGCTCGAGCAGCGTCAGTACTGGGTGAACGATCTGACAGTGCGACTGGGAGACTGCAGGCCCGCCGGTGTTGTTGAGCGAAGTGCGCCAATGCTGGTTGGTACTCAGGGTGCTGAAACAAATGCGCCCGCACCTCAAAAGCATGCGTCTCAAACCCATACATCTCAAAATTATGGTTCGCACGTACAAACCGCGCGCACACCTGATACAGGTCCACGTGTGCTTGCACCGGTAGTAAACGATGCCATGGACAGCACAGCGGAAAAACAGCGCAGGCCTAAAAATTTTGCTGCTGCAGTGTTGCCGCTGACGAACCTCACCGGTGACTCGCAATTCGATTTCTTTGCCGATGGGTTATCTGAAACCCTGATCGACCGACTCGCAAAGCTCTGCTGGCTGCCGATTATCTCTCGCAGTTCATCATTTATGTACCGCGCTGCAAACCTTGATCTGTTTGCCATTGGTGACTGGCTGCGCGCCAAGTACCTGGTTAACGGCACTCTGACACGACAGGGCGCGCAGATGCAAATTCGTGTGGAGTTGCATAACACGGAAGATTGTTCATCACTGTGGACCGACGCGTATCTGCTTGATGAATCATTGCAGAGTGACGACGTTGATCACATCCTTAGCGAGATCATTGGCAAGCTCGACAGCATCATTGATCAGTTTGAGCAGCGTGCAAGTGTCAGGCCCGACTATGTGGCGCTCGGTTATAACGAAAACATCTGGCGCGGCCGCTGGTACCTGAACAAGCTGACGCGTGAAGACTCTGTAGAAGCGCGGCGCTACTTTGATCTGGCGCTGGCAGACAACCCGAACGACCCCGAAGCATTGTTGCAAAGCGCAACATGGCATGTGCTGCAATTGTGGATTAACCGCGGCACTGCTGAAGACGTTCGCAAGGTGATGCCTCACCTGCTGGCGGCACAAGAGGCAAACGTACTAGACAGTCGTGGCTACACGATACTCGGTATGGCCGAGATGTGGATGAGAAACTACGATGCGGCCATTAAGCATCTTGAGCAGGCCATTGAATACAACCCCAGCTGTGCCAAACCGCACGAGCAACTGGGTTGCTGCTATTACCTGATTGGTGAAGCACGCAAGGCGATACCTGCGCTGGAAGAGGCCATTCGAATCAGCCCCAACGATCAACACCTGTTTTTCCCGCTCGGTGAGTTGGCGATGGCAAGGCTGATGGCAGAGCAGTTTGAAGAGGCGCTGCAGTGTGCAACACAGGCGCTGGTGTATCGGCCAAACTACTGGTACCCGCAGCTAATCAGGCTCGAAGCACTGCAACGTCTTGGCCGCAGCGAAGAGTACCGGCAAGCGAAGATGATGTTTGAAAGCGAAAACATCGCGCTCGGACCGAGTTACCTCGATTGGGTTCCGTTTAAAGATCCGCG
>CAYMFQ010000061.1:0-5991 GCA_964389335.1 uncultured Granulosicoccaceae bacterium | reverse complement strand
TTCAATCATCTGTAACAGTGAGTGGTGGCCAGCCTGTTGCGCCAGTGCTTTCGCCTCCCCGAGGTAAGCTTCCGCCTGCTGATCATTGCGTTCACTGATCAATTGATAGAGCAGCCACGCGGCATCAGCAGACAAACCGATGTTGCCGGCTTTGGCTAAAAAGTGCCGTGCGTGGGTCAGTTCCCTGATGGCCAGCGAGCGAATGCGCGGAATGATGCGCATCAGATACGTAGCGTTTTTCATCATCACTGACAGCGGCGGGCGCTCGTCGGAAAGCGTAACCACTGAATAAAATCTGCCGATAAAATAATGCGCGTTGGCCTCCGCCATGGCCAGACCATACTGTTTGTAGCGCCGCCTGGCATCGAGTATATGCAGCTCTCCGGCCCGCATCGAGCCGGAGAGTATTTGCGCAAGCCCGTACAGCGTTTCAATGTTGTAGTAGCTCACCACACGAAACTCGGTTCGTTCCACCCTCTCTAACAAACGACGAAAGTCAGCTAGTGCTTTTTCATGTTCACCCAGCATTAATCTGGCGTAGGCTTGTGCCGCCTGTCCGGTGACGCGGTCCAGTGGGCTGATCGAAGTTTCCAGCGCCGTGTTGGCAAGCTCAAGTCCGGCCTCGTAGTTTTCACTGAGGCAATGAATCATGCTGTGTACATAAAGGCCAAGCCCTTTGGGCCGAGGATCGTCGTGGGTTTTTGACAGTGCATAAAGATGCTCTGCGCACTTTAGCGCGTCGTCGTACCGACCACGACTCATGTAGTAACAACCTGCTGACATCCAGGCTTTAGATTCGAGCCATAAGTCTGATTGTTGTCGTCCGCACGCCGCCGCTTTCTCAAAACACTGCACAAAAAGAGTATCTGTGCGTTGGTGGTCGTCGACGTGCCAGTGTCCGTAGTACCACGATAACCCCAGGTTTGCGTACCCAATGGTCGATTGGTTTTGCCGTGCCTCACCGAGTTTAAGTGCGGTCTGCAACTGATCGACCCCTTCAGCACACGCGCCGCGAAAAACGTTGGCATAACCGCACTCACTCAGCAATCTGGAATAGATAGCAGAGTGCTGTGGTGCAGAGAGAATCTGTAAGTAGGGCTGAATGCGCTCGTTGATCCTTTTGAAGTTATGCTGAAAATAGTAAACCCTGCTTAGCTTCAGGACGATTTCACCTCTGGCCGACAGGTTGTCGTCGCTGGCGTTGTTTTCCAGTATCGACAGCACCTGCTCAAAGCGGGTTTCCGCCGCATCCAGTGAATACAATGTCAGCGCTCTGTCGCCGGATCGGATCAGGTATTCGGTTTTTTTTGCAGTGTCGTTGGTGTGTTGGTAATGCGAGGCAAGCGCATCAACTGCCACCTGCAGGTTGTCTGCGTAGATGGTCTCGAATGCTCGCGCGGCGCTTAAGTGCAGTTCTTTTCTGAGGTCCTGCAACATGCCGTGGTAGACGGTGTCGCGTATAAGTGCATGCTTAAATACCAGTTGTTCGCTTTCGTCGTCGCGTGCCAGTATGTTGCTGTGCATGAGTGATTCCACGGCCGTGGACAGACTCGGGTCTTCTGCGGACATCTGCTCAAGCGTTTGTAGTTCGAATTGTCTGCCAAGCACAGACGCTTTTCGAAGACAGTTCTGCAATGCTGGCTCAAGTTGGTCAAACTGCTGTTGCAACAGACTGTCGATGGTGGCGGGCAGGTTGCCACTTGCGGAGGTATTCGCCACATGTCTGGCTATTTCTTCGGCAAACAGCGGGTTACCGTCACACCGGGAAACAATATCACTGATGTCAGTATCGCTATGTGCCTGGTGCTGCTGCAGACAATTCTCAACCAGCATGTTGATCTCGGTCGCATTCAGTGGTTGCAGAGTTAGTGTCTTGTGTCGTATTGCATCCGGTAGCACTAATACCGAAGAATCAACCGGTCTCGACGTAAATATCCAGTTAAGAGCAGGTGCAGAGCTCGACAGGTAACGCTCGATAAGGGCTGCGCTTGCGATATCGATCCAGTGCGTATCCTCAATGAATACAACGGCTGTTGTTGTTGCTGCCACCGTATGTAGAAAAGCCAGCAAGGCGTTTTCTGTGGCAAGTCCGCTGAGCTCGGGTGGTATCGCTTCAGGATCCAGGTGCCGTTCACCCATTAAATGCAGCAGGTAGTCGAGGGAATTCGCGTCTTTTGCAAACGGCTTTAGCAACTCAGTTGTCGATACGTTGTGATTGGGGCTGAGCGTTGCCTGTCTGTCGCAGAACCGCTTTATCAGGTCGATAAATGGCCGGTAGGGTGACTGATCTGCGTCCTGCGTACAGTGGCCCGTCAGCAGGGTGTAGTCCCGACGGCGCAGCTCGTTTTTATACTCGTGTATCAGGCGCGACTTACCGATACCGGCGTCGCCGATGATCGTTGTTACCACTGGCTGCTTTGCATCGCGGTTGATGGCTTGTTGCAGGTATTCAAGCTCCTGTTGTCGGCCGACCAGTGGTTGCAGGCCGATTGTCACATGCCGTTCAAAGCGTCCGGTGTAAGCGTTTTCCTGCAGCAGTTGAAACAGCTCCTGCGGTTGCTGAATGCCTTTGAGTTGGTGTGAGCCGGTGCTGGTCAGACTGAACCGACCCTGCAGAAGCTGAGCGGTTTCCGGGCACAGCATTATCTGCCCGGCGGCGGCCTTTGATTGCACGCGTGCAGCCATGTTTGGTACCCGGCCAACTGCAGTTGCCTCCTGTGATGCGCCTTCTCCAACGATATCGCCGACCAGTGTCTGTCCGGTGGCGATGCCGATCCTGATCGACGTAGCTGTCAGTGAATCTGCGTGTAGTGACGGTGAAATCTTTTCGAATTCCGCCAGTGCCTGCAGCGCGGCTCTGGCCGCGTTTGCTGCGTCGTCTTCGAAAGCCTTTGGATAACCGAAGTAAGCGAGAATGCCATCGCCAAAATAGCGCGCAATAAAACCGCCGTGCTGTGTCAGTGCCGCACTACAAGTTTCCTGATAGGCGAGAATGATCCTGCGAAATGCTTCCGGATCAATTGATTCTGATAACCGGGTTGAATCAGCCAAATCGATAAACACTACACTCAGTGTGCGGAAACCTGAATCAGGTACAGTGCCGTGGTCTGTCGTAGTGCCTGTAACAGGGGCTGTCGCAGGGTCGTTCGAATGGTCTGTGGCGTCATCCTGTGGCGCTGCCAGAGAGTCGAGGATTTTAATCCGATGGCCGATGGGATGAATGCCCATCTCTTTAAGCAACTCATGATCGAGTGACGACAGTTGCTCTGGTGTGATCTCGTGTTGATCAAACACCGCTATATATTGATGCAGGTCGAGAGATGTAAGCCAGGTGGCTATGGATTCTGTGTGTGAGTCAGGACGGTTTACGGTCATCAGCTGTCATCCGTGTGGCAGTGTGGACTTCCGTGCACGGCGCTATATTGCCTGCGCGTGCTTATCGAGAGGACCTGACATGGATGATCGCTCGACTGGTAGTGCAGCTACAATATAACCGCATTCGCGCTGGACTGGAATACGCTTCGTTGCAGGCTCAGTGAAATGTGCCTCCGGTCGCTTGAACGAGACCCGCCTTATCTGGATGGCATTGCGTGGTTGCTGATTCCTTGCCGCGGGTACCTCACTACGGATACCTGGCTATGAGAACCTTGTCACGGGTACCTTGTCGCGGGTACCTTGTCACGGGTACCACCTGATCGTCGCTGCATAATCGCAGGCTCGTCACGCGCTGCGTCCAAAAAACTGTTGCTGTATTGTGCTGTTGAATCGGTAGTTTGGCTGTTCGGAATAGTTAAACAGCGCAATAACTCTTGGGGTGCCGGTGCCAACTGGCGCCACCCGGTGCAGGGATCGGTGTCCATTAAAGAAGGACAGGGTGCCGGCACTGAGTGATTCACTGATGGTGGCGGGGTAATGTCCCGCAAGTACTGCGGTTTCGTTGTTGGCAGCGTTGTCAGCCGGCGCGCGAATGCGTGGAGCGAATTCAAATTCGCCGCCGTTGTCCGCTTGTTGTAGCGCAAGCGATACCACCAGATCGTTCGGGTCATAGTGCCAGCCCAGTTCATCACCGGTGTTCAGTACGGTGAGCATACAGCTCACCAGTGGATCGTCAGTCGGGTACAGTGGCTCACCATCAAACAGGGTATTGAGAAACTGTGTCAGATGGGTTGACTGATACAGGCTTCGCAGCGGTGAGTCTTTTTGCAGTCTGTCATAGCCGATACTGCCCATGGCCGCTCGGGTGCTGGTGGCTAGTTTGCTGTGCGGATCGTCCGGCGCACCATTCGGTGTTGCACGCCAGTGCTCGGTATGGTGTGCGTGCGGTGCCAGTGCATTTGCTTCGGACTGCATTTGTTGCAGCGCATCGTCACGGATAAAGCCTGCCAGCAGGCACAGACCATTGCGCGCGAGCTTTTCTTTACAGTGTGTGATCAGTGCGTCATAGGCGGGTGATTGTGGTGCGTTAACAGGATAGCGGTCGGTATCTACGATGTGGTCGATGCTGTTCATGTGTCGTACCCGTATGGGTTAGGTGGTCAGATCGCTGTTGGGGCCTAAGCGCGTTCCGGCGCGCAGGTTTTTATAGTCAACCTGCTGCAGATCGCAGGCGAAAACACCGGGAACACCGGCATTGATAAAGTGCTCCGCAAGGTCATTGAAATCGGCGCGATAGTGCACAGTGCTTTTAACCGCGATTATTTTCTGCGCAGTCAGGTCGATGCCAAAGTGGGTAAAGAAAGCCTGATCAAGGCACTGTGTACGGTAACTGCTGACTACAATACGGATGTCAGTACCCGGTGTATTGAGTGCCAATAGACAGGTAGGGCCAATGCAGGCCGTAACCCCTCGATACATCTCGCCGGTGAACGGTATGTTGCCGTCACTGATTCCTTCAACGGTAAAGCTGGCTTGCACTGGAGCCTGTTCGGGCAGACCTGATTTCGCACCTACGGAACAGTGGATGGTTTGGCCGATACCAGCCTTGTGTGCCTGTGCTGCGACGTCGCTGTCGCAAATCACTCCGAGTACCGCGCCCTGTATACGAGCATCGATCATCGCCTGTAGCAGGCCGGTAGTATCTGCGGTACCGCCGGCACCTGCGTTGTCCTGTACATCGGCGATCACGACCGGCTTGCCGTTGTACAGTCGACTGCCTTCAGCGACTGCATGGTCTGCATCGAGTAAACTGATGTCAAAGTGTGGTTCGGCGTTAAGCAACTGCTGATACATGGCATCTGCCAGTTGATCTGCTGCTGAAGCGTTGCTGGCGCAGGCAAGTACAGCCGGACCGCAGTCGTATATGTCTGCGGCGGTAAACCCCATAGCCAGTTCCAGCCATGCGTCGTTGTAGTCAGTTTCTGTTTCAGTGCCACCGGTAGGTAAGGGCAGGGTATCGAGCTGTTGATACAAGGCCTGACAAGGGCTGCCACCGGTATACTGCGCATGCAATGGAATCAGATACGGCAACTGCCGCAGTGATGTATAGAACACACTGCCATTGAGCGCATCTAGTAACTTTTGCATACAACGCGCGCCGGTGTCTGCCATATCCAGGTGTGGATAGGTACGGTATACCGTTATCAGCGTTGCGAGTTCTGCCAGTGATGGCGATACGTTTGCATGCAGGTCGAGGCTAACACCGATTGGCAGGTTGCGCGCCGGACCCTCGCGCAACCGACGCAGTAGCTCGGCTTCGCCATCCTGATAGTCGTCAGTAACCATAGCGCCATGCAGGTCGAGATAGATGGCATCGAGTGCATCGGTGTTGCTGACAGTATCGACGATAAGACCTGTTATCCAGTCGAATGCGTCGCGTGTCACTGGTGCACCAGGTTCAGCGGCGCACCATACAATCGGTATTAACTCCACATTTGCCTGCAGGGCGGTCGCAATGGCACCGGCAATTGGCAGGTTTAATCCGCTGGTGCCACTGATAACCTGCTGCTCTCGCAGCATTGCGGGCCAGCTGTCCGCCATTAGAAATTCATCGCG
>CAYMFQ010000060.1:0-26429 GCA_964389335.1 uncultured Granulosicoccaceae bacterium | reverse complement strand
AAATTCGCCGGTGGGAGCTGATCTCCGATCGGCGAACTCCAGTACTTAGCATGTCCTACATAGCTGCATAAGTTATGCGACAACCCAATGCGGCATGTTCGTTCATCGGAGATGTCCTCCCACCTGAACACTGTGCGCGTAATCCACATTCGTGCAGAAATGTAAATACCCGCACCCAACTCATGTTCGCCGGTGGGAGATGATCCCCGATCGGCGAACTTCAGTACTTAGAATGTCGTATATAGCTGCACAAGTTAGCGACAACCCAAAGCGACCTGTTCGTTCATCGGAGATGTCCTCCCACCTGAACACTGTGCTCGTAATCTGAGTTGGTGCAGGTAATCAAGTTCTATCCACTTAACTCAAGTTCGCCGGTGGGAGATGATCCCCGATCGGCGAACTCTTGTACTTAGCACGTCGCTACCAGCATGACGACAACCCAAAGCGACATGTTCGTTCATCGGAGATGTCCTCCCACCTGAGCACTGTGCGCATAATCTGTGTTTGTGCAGGTAATCGAATTCCATGCACACAACTCACGTTCGCCGGTGGGAGATGATCCTCGATCGGCGAACTCTGCTGCTTGGCTTTCCCACCAACCAAGTCTGAATTGACAATTGGTGCGTTATTGGTGTATTATTACACCAAGAGGGAGGGGCATTTCTATGAGCAGACAAAGCATTTCACTCACAGAGAGAAACGACGAATGGCTCCGCGACCAGGTAGAGAGCGAAGAGTATTCCAGCAAAAGTGAAGCGATAAACGATTTGATTCGCAGAGCCAGGGAGAAGGAGCTAGAGGTAATCCGAGCCAGATTAATTCTGGCTGAGAACAGCGGATTCACTGACAAGACATCAGATGAGATACTGGCTGAAATAAAGAAGAAAGCTGGGATTTAATGGCGAAGTACCGACTCTCGAATATCGCTAAGGAAGATGTAGAACGAATCTATCTGTATGGACTGGAGCGCTACGGAGCGGAACAGGCCGAGAGTTATTATATGGCTCTTTTCGAGCAGTTTGAAAAAATAGCTGAAAACCCTGAGGCCTACCAAGGGGTAGATGATATCAAGCCAGGATATCGTCGATGTGTATGTGGAGCGGATAGTATTTACTACCGGGAAAATGCCGGAGTCGTGGAGATTATGGCAGTGCTTGGGAGACAGAACTTCACTCGGCTGTTGAGAGGTGACCTGCCCTACTGAAAGAACATCAAGGACCACGGGCCCTCGGTCCCGTTGAACTAGTGCTTGCTAAGAGTAATCCCTCTTCTCGCAGCTTCGCGGTTCATCATGTCAATGAGGACAGCACCAGGGCCCGTCTTAATTTCCTGGCTGCCTTGAACATAGAGTTCTTTGTAGTTGGCAATGATGGCGAATTGATTGTTCGCCGAGCTTGGAAACGCAAACGATCCACCACCAGTACCACTGAGGCTCATGGGTGAGTTTGATAATCTCCTCAACCAGGTGCTTACCCGTATCGGTCAGGCTAAACGCTGCCCCCATCTCTCTAATGGGCCGCTCTGGAGTGGGTTTCGCTTTTCGCGTGAATTCTGCAATCCACTTTCCGTTCTTTTTCTCAATAGAGAAGCTTTTTGGAAGCGGAAAGTCTTTCTCAATCAAGCTCGTCGCCAAGGCCTTAATACGCTTTCGCTTGTTGAAGTCGTCATTGACGTTATCGGCGAACTCTTCTACTTAGCACGTCGCTCAAGCCACCAGTATTACGACAGCCCAAAGCGACATGTTCGTTCATCGGGGATGTCCTCCCACCTGCATAGATTAATGACACCCCGCAGTTTTACCGGCACAATCAACTCCGCGCATTCCAACATGGAGCCATAGTGAGCAATTCAACACCCCAGCCTTTGCTACGCGATCGCATACTCGCCCATGAAACTATCATCGGCGCAATGGTATTCGAGTTTCAGGTGCCCGGCATCCCGGCCATACTCAGTCAGTGTAATTGCGAGTATGTGATTTACGATATGGAGCACGCCGCCGCTGGCTATGAAACACTCAAGTGGTCGGCTGCTGCCTGCCGTGGATTGCCAATCGCACCCATGGTGCGCGTTCCCACAGCCGGCTATAACTGGATCGCACGTGCACTTGATGCCGGTGCAGAGGGTGTCATGGTGCCGATGGTTGAATCCGCCGCACAGGCCGAGTCAATTGTCGAGGCGATGCGCTACCCACCCGCCGGTCGTCGCGGTGCCGCGTTCGGGTTTGCACACGACCACTACAGCAACGAACCGGTTGCAGACAAGGTAACGCATGCCAATGCACGCAACCTGACCATCGTACAGATCGAATCCGAACGCGGTGTCGAACACGCTGACGATATCGCCGCCGTAGAAGGTGTCGACGTAATCTGGGTTGGTCACTTTGATCTGAGTAATTTCATTGGTGTGCCGGGCCAGTTTGAATCAAAGGAATTTAACGATGCCGTCGATGCAGTCATCGCCGCCACCCGCAGGCACAACAAAGCACTCGGATTTATGGCGGGTGATGCAAACTGGGTCAGTTGGGCAAAGGAAAAAGGATTCACGATGCTAGCCTGCGGCACAGATCAGGGTCTGTATGCAGGTGCTGTGAACTCAATGGTTGGCCTGATGAAAGCTGACAGCTAAGCGGGGCGGACAAGGCAACAGAGCCGAACAGCAAATGAAGTCAATAGTGAATATCATCGCGATAGTCGCGCTGCTATACCTTGCCATAGTGGTGGCGATGTATCTGCTGCAACGTTCGATGATATTCTTCCCGACTCCTCATTTATCGCACCCGTATACCGAGCGTTCCATTGAGGTCGATACCAATACATCTATTCGCGTTATCGAAGTCAACCCTGGCAAGCCACAGGCAATCATTTACTTTGGCGGCAATGCAGAAGCAGTTGCCGGCACCGCAGCTGAATTGTCAGCCGCCCTGCCCGATACCACGCTGTTTATGGTCAACTACCGTGGCTATGGCGGCAGCGACGGACACCCCACTGAAGCACATTTGTTCAACGATGCGGAAATACTGTTCGACATAATTAAAGCCGACTATGAGACCGTTTCAGTTATCGGGCGCAGCCTCGGCAGTGGCGTTGCATGCTGGCTGGCCAGTCGCCGACCTGTGGCTAAAGTTGCACTCATAACCCCGTTCAACAGTATTCTACATGTGGCACAATCAGCCTATCCAATATTGCCGGTACGCTGGCTACTCAAAGATCGATTCGAGTCAGTGAAATACGCACCGTTGATTGACGCACCGGTACTCGTCTTAATTGCGGAACATGATCGCGTTATTCCACGTGAGTCTACTGAGCTCCTGCTACCATCATTTACTGGCGAACTTACCAGCAAAGTACTGGCGGACACCGGCCACAATGATCTGCAACTGCATGCCGACTACTACCCCACCATACATTCGTTTTTCACACAAACACCCTGATTAATTACATGTTTGCGTATGCTTTTTAATCACCAATTGGCTTTGGCCCGGTATCGTTAGACAGCGGTACAAGAGACGTTCTAATTCTTCTCAGATATTCTTTGACTTTTTTCGGACGTTTACGCGCTGCGCCAGCGGCAAGAACATCCAGAATCGCAATAAAAACCAGCCGTGATGCAGACGGTTTATAAATATCCTGATCTTCCGGTACGTCAATCTCAATACAGATATCGGTCGCTTTCGCCAGTTCAGAATCCGATTTTGTCAGACTGATCGTTGTGGCACCATACTGACTTGCTATGCGAACACTGTCGATTAATTCCGCCGCCTGTCCACCGGAAGAAATAGCAAACATCACATCGTTTTTTGCAAACGTCGATGCCAGCATACGCTGCAGGTAACCGTCGGCATGTGATTCCGCCGGAATACCCAGGCGAAAGAAACGATTGGCACCTTCACGCGCTACGTTGGCAGAACCGCCCCCGACACCGATAAATGCTATGCGTTGTGCATCAGCAAGCGCATCAATCGCCTGCTGTATGGCCTTGCCATCTAGTTGCGAACTGGCGAGGCTAAGCGTATCAATAAGTGCACCGAACACCTGAGTGACCAGTTGATGTGACTCTGACTTCTCACGACTGCTGCCACCGAGATACTGCAGACTGACAGCGACACTTTGCGCCAGCGTGATTTTAAAATCGCGAAAGCCATCGCAGCCGAGCGTGACACAAAAGCGATTGACCGTGGCAACGGAAACGTTAGCTGCATCTGCAATATCGTTCTGCGACAGCCAGGAAATTTCCTCCAGATTCGATAACACATAATCCGCGACGAGTTGCTCGCGCTTGCTAAACACGCCTTCGAGTTGACGAACTCTGGAGATAATATCGATTGGACGACTCACGACGCCTACACCGGGCGATAAGCAGTAACGTCCATTTCTATTTTTGCATCTACCATCAATGACGATTGCACGGTTGATCTTGCCGGTGGAGCACTCTCGAAGTACTTCTTAAAGACACCGTTGAAGCTGGTGAAATCCCGCGGATCATCAAGCCAGATATTCACCTTCACTACATCCTCGAGGGTACATCCGGCCAGTGCCAGCACCTCAATAATGTTCTGCATCGTTTGTTCGGTTTGTTCGACAATTCCGCCAACCACTATCTCCCCGTCACGCGCAGGGACCTGCCCTGACACAAATACAAAATCACCGGCTCGCACGGCCTTTGCGAACGGACGGACGGTGCCACCGGCGGCTGCATCGGCACTGTCAAAACGTTGAATTTCTTTGCTTGCGGACACAATGTTGCTCTCCATAAATGTAAGTAACTTACATTATACAGCCATACAACCGTTGATTTTACCTTTTTCAGTTGTAATACCCATCTTTCAGTGTTAGTTTCTTACATTCTTAGCCAGTGCTCGCTGGCCTAATAACCAGGAATTGGAGGAGAGAATAGTGATTACTAATCGATTCAATCGCTGGCGATCAGCCGTGGCGGCAAGCGCACTGTTAATGCTGGCAGGTACAGCACACAGTGACGGCACGCTGCGTTATGCCACCGTTGGCGAACCGCCAAGCCTTGATCAGCATGTTGTCACATCAGACCTGGCTTCGACCATCGCCCACCACATGTTTGAAGGCCTGTATACGTTTAACGCTGCCAACGCACCGGTCAATCTGCTGGCTGCCGGTGACACAATCTCCGACGATGGAAAAACCATCACCATCACCCTGCGCGAGGGCGTCAAATTTCACAACGGACAGGCGATGACGTCCGCGGATGTTGTCGCATCGCTGAAGCGCTGGGGAGAATTCGGATCGAGAGGCGGTTTGTTGTTCGGCAACGTTGAAAGTGTCGAGGCCAATGGCGACTACGAGGTAGTGATTAAGTTATCCGAACCGTTCGGCCCCTGGAAAAATCTGCTGGCGTTTATTAACGGCGGACCGGCTATCTACCCCGCCTCCGTCATGGACGGCGCCAGCAAGGAACCGATCTCACCGGAAAACTACGTTGGCACCGGTCCCTACAAGTTTGGTGAATGGCAACCCAATCGCCATGTGGAACTGGTTCGCTTCGACGACTATAGCTCACCCGACGGCGCCGCAGATGGTTACGGTGGTGCACGCACAGCCGAACTGGACTCGCTGCGCTTTATACCGGTACCCGATGTAGGCACACGTGTCGCCGGTCTGAAAGCGGGCGACTACGACTATGCAGAGAGCATCCCCGGAGATCTGTACGCGGACCTGCAGGCAGACCCGGGCGTCACCACCATTCTAAACGGCGGCCCGATCTTCGGCCTGGTGTTCATGAACTCTAAAGAAGGGCCACTAAAGGAAAACTTCGCACTGCGACGCGCGATACAGACTGCCATTAATAAAACACCAGCACTGCAGGTAGCCATTGGCCCTGAAGGACTGTGGCGCGCGAATGGTTCGTTTCTACCGGAAGGCAATGTGTGGCATACCGATGCCGGTGCAGACAACTTCAGCAAAGGCGATGCAGAAGCGGCGAAAAAAATGGCTGCCGACGCAGGCTATAGCGGTGACCCGATAAAGTTCATGGTGTCGACTAACTATCCGTTCCACTACGACAAGGCGATTGTTTACACCAAACAACTTGCACAGGCAGGATTCAATATTGATTTGCAGGTCTACGACTGGGCGACGCTGATCGAAAAGCGCGCACAACCGGATCAGTGGGACTTGTTTTTTACTCACCACGGGTTTGTTCCCGATCCCATCCTGATCTCGGTGATGAATGACAACTACCCCGGCTGGTGGACCACAGAGGAAAAGTCCGCGTTGAAAGCAAAGTTCACAGCAAGCTCAGACCCGGCAGAGCGACAGGCCATCTGGAGTGAGATTCAGGCACTGATTTACGATCAGGTACCCACCATGAAAACGGGAGATGTCTACACCTATAACATAGCCTCCCCGTCACTCAACGGACTTGGCGATGCCACACTGATCTGGCCACACTTCTGGAACGTGACTAAATAATCGGTCGATAGCTTCTTCACGCACACGCTCCCCCACTCACTCGGGGGAGCATTCTGCTTAACGCACCTATGCTCGTATACACCATCAAGCGTCTGTTAACGCTGATTCCAACGCTTTTCGTTGCCTCTGTATTGATCTTCCTGTTTATTCACCTGATACCCGGTGACCCTGCCTCGATATTACTCGGCGACACCGCCACACCAGAGGAGATTGCACAGCTGTCGGCGCAAATGGGGTTTGATCAGCCTCTCTGGTATCAATACGGTGTGTGGCTAAAGAACGTGTTACACGGCGATTTCGGCCAATCGCTATTTTTTAAAACACCGGTACTTGAAGTAATTGCCGATGGCGCCGAGACATCGATTTGCCTGGCACTGATGACCATGCTCTGGATTATCGTGTTTGGTGTTCCAATCGGAATACTCTCTGCCACCCATCACCGCAGCTGGATTGATCAGATAGCCTCTGCCGGTGCCATGCTGTTTGCCTCAATTCCAACGTTCTGGCTCGGCCTGTACCTCATACTGATTTTCTCTGTTGGCCTGGGTTGGTTTCCAAGCTCAGGCTTTCCATCGATCAGCGACGAAGGCGGCCTGACCAACCTGCGTTACCTGATCCTGCCAAGCCTGACACTTGCCGCACCAAACGCAGCGCTGATCATTCGTCTGGTACGCGCATCCATGCTCGATGTATCGCGTGAAGACCATGTCCGCACCGCCCGTGCAAAGGGACTACATCCAATGCGGGTATCGATAAAGCATGTTTTTCGCAACGCACTGATCGCGGTCGCCGCTGCATTTGGATTTACGTTCGCGGCGCTGGTATCTGAAGCCGTTGTGACCGAAACAGTTTTTTCACTGCCCGGCATTGGCAGGCTGGTGGTGCAGTCAGTACTGCGTCGGGACTACCCGGTGATACAGGGCGTCATACTGCTGATTGTAATGCTCTATCTGGTGATCAACCTGTTGGTCGATCTGGCCTATGCACGACTTGATCCGCGGGTATCCCTGCAATGACTGTCCGCAAAACGCTCTTCCGCAAAACACTGAGCAACGTTTTTCGCGGCCGCAAACTCGCCACATTTGGCGCACTGTGGCTTTGTGTTGTTTTGATCTGTGCCATCGGTGCCCGCTTCATTGCACCATTTGATCCACTGGAAATAGACCCAGTCTCACGACTACAGGAACCGGGCCTGCCCTATCTCTTTGGCACTGATCATTTTGGTCGCGACACTTTTTCACGCGCGGTTTTCGGCGCTCGAATGGCATTGATCATAGGAATAGGCAGTGTGATTGTGGCGCTGAGCTTCGGTGGCCTTATCGGGTTGCTGTCTGCCTATTTTTCGACCCTTGGACATATTCTAATGCGTGTGGTCGACGTACTGATGGCGTTCCCTGCTCTGCTGCTTGCACTTGTATTAATGACCCTGCTCGAACGCAGTGTCGTCAATACTATCTTTGTTATCGGTATCGTGTACGCCACCACCACTGCACGTATATTCTTTGGTATGACACTGAAACTCAAAAGCGAAGTGTTTATTGATGCCGCACGATGTTCCGGAGCCAGTCACTTTTCGCTGCTGTTCCGGCATATTCTGCCCAACCTGTGGTCACCATTGCTGGTACAAGCCAGTTTTATTTTTGCGTTTGCCCAGCTGCAGGCAGCGGCACTCGACTTTCTCGGGCTCGGCCTGCCTCCCGAGGTCGCCAGTTGGGGCAACATGCTGGCTGAAGAAAAAATATACATCACGCGCGCGCCGTGGCTACTGATGTTCCCCGGCGGCCTGATTATCTTATCCGTGTTTTCAATGAATCTGGTTGGCGATGCCATGCGAGACAGCATGGATCCCAGATTCAAAAACGATATCGCGGGGGTCTAGAGTACTTCGCATGCCACTACTCGAAATTGAAAATCTGAATATTGGCGTGGCTATTGACGGACAACTGATGCCCGTGGTGCGCGACTGCAACCTCACCGTCAACACCCATCAAACACTTGGCATCGTTGGTGAGTCGGGCTGTGGCAAAAGCCTGACCGCGCTTGCCATTATGGGTTTGCTGAACGACACCCCTGCGCGCATCACATCGGGCTCCATTGTATTCAAGGGTCAGAATCTGCTGGCACTCAGTCCGCGACAGCGCCGTTCCATCATGGGCAATCAGATGGCCATGATTTTTCAGGAGCCGATGACCAGCCTGAATCCGGTTTACCGCGTCGGCGAGCAGATTATCGAGGTACTGAAGCAACATAAAAAGATATCGGGTAAATACGCCAGACGACAGGCCATCGAACTGTTGCAGCTGGTGAGAATCCCCGAACCTGAAGATCGAATAGACAGTTATCCGCACCAGTTATCGGGCGGTCAGCGTCAGCGCGTTATGATTGCGATCGCCATGGCCTGTGAACCGGCATTGCTGATTGCCGACGAACCCACTACCGCACTCGACGTAACGGTACAAAAAGAAGTACTGGATTTAATGCAGGACCTGCAACACAGAACCGGCACATCCATTGTACTCATCTCCCATGATCTCGGGGTAATTGCAGAAACCTGCAGTGAAGTCGCCGTGATGTACCGGGGCAGAATTGTTGAACAGGCAGAAACCGACACTCTATTCTCGTCAATGGCTCACCCGTACAGCAGAGGACTGCTCGCATCCATACCGTCGGTTGACACTGAAACACAGTGGCTGCACACCATACCCGGAAAGGTTCCGGCGATTGATGAACTGGTTGCCGGTTGTGACTTTAACCCGCGCTGCAAGCACAGACAGCATCGATGCAACAGTGATGAACCGCCGCTAATCCGGTTACAGGGAAATCACGCCGTACGCTGCCACTTTGCGGGTGAAATATAGCCGTATGGATACCTTACTTGAGGTAAAGAACCTCAGCACCCACTTTGCCGCAAAATCCGCCGGCCTGTTCATGCCGAGACGAACAATTAAAGCGGTCGACAACATCTCCTTCAGCATTAAAAAGGGAGAAGTGTTGAGTCTGGTCGGGGAATCAGGCTGTGGTAAAACCACCGTTGGTCGCACACTAACCCGGCTGGAAAAATCAAGCTCCGGCCAGGCGCTTTTTCTCGGGCAGGATATTCTGCAAATGAGTGCATCACAGTTCAGACCATTGCGACGCGAGATACAAATGATCTTTCAGGATCCGTTCGCTTCTTTAAACCCGCGCCTGACCATAGAACGCACACTCACAGAGCCACTGTTTATTCACAAACTGGCAGATAGCCGGCAGCACGCAAGACAACAAATTGCAGCCATGCTTGAGCAGGTCGGTCTCGACGAGTCAGCCATGAAACGACACCCGCATGAATTCTCCGGAGGTCAGCGCCAGCGCATCGGCATCGCACGCGTGATGATTTTAAAGCCGCAGCTGATCATTGCCGACGAAGCGGTATCCGCGCTCGATGTATCCATTCAGGCACAGGTCCTTAATCTGATAAGACAACTGCAACAAACCTACAATCTCTCCATGCTGTTTATCAGCCACGACCTGGGGGTTGTCCGACATATTTCGGATCGGGTGGCAGTTATGTATCAGGGGAAAATCGTCGAGACGGCAGAGCCACAGCATGTTTTCGACCAGCCACAACACGAGTACACCGAACATCTGCTCAAAGCTATTCCGAGAGTTCCTACCCGACAAAAGGCATCCTGATATGGCCGCCAGCAAACGCGTATTCGTTGCATCAATCGCCACAGAGACCAATACATTTTCTCCGCTGCGCACCGATCTGCAGGACTTTAAAGACAGCTTCTATAAAGCTCCCGGTGAACACCCGATCACCCCCACCCTGTGCAGTGCGGTATTTCCGGTGGCAAGAGATGTGGCGATGCAAAACAACTGGGAGCTGATAGAAGGCACTGCGTGCTGGGCCGAACCCGGAGGCATCGTCAATCAGCACACCTGGGAGTTTCTTCGCGATCAGTTACTACAGGAAGTTCGTGCAGCATTGCCACTGGATATCGTGTTACTCGGCTTACATGGTGCAATGGTCGCACAGGATTGCGACGACTGCGAAGGCGAGTTACTCGAAGCAGTGCGACTGCTGACCGGCCCCGATGCGCTGATCGGTGCAACGTTCGACCCGCACAGCCACTTAAGTGAAAAGAGAACCCGGAATGCTGATGTGGTAACCGTATTTAAGGAGTTCCCGCATACCGACTTTGTTGCCACTGCAAGCGATTTGGTGCAACTGATACAAGCCGCAAGCCACGACGAGATACAGCCGTGCATCTCAACCTTCGACTGTAAAATGATAGAAGTGCTGCCCACCAGTCGCGAACCGATGCGAAGCTTTGTCGATAAAATCAAATCAATGGAAGGCAAGAACGGTGTGCTGTCCATTTCGATTATCCACGGGTTTATGGCAGGCGATGTGCCAGCACTGGGATGCCGACTGATTGTTATCACCGACAACAAGTCTGACTACGGCGATCAGCTGGCGCAACAACTGGGTATGGAGCTATTTTCCTTTCGAGGCACAACCAGGCCCGAGTTGCTGTCGCCGGCCAGCGCAATCGATCGTGCGCTTGCTATCATCGCCGACAACAACCACAATCCGTCAGACAAAGAAAAACAAAATACATTGCCGGTTGTTATAGCCGATGTCTGGGACAACCCGGGAGGCGGTGTAGCGGGTGATTCGACGATTATTTTGAAAGAACTGATCGACAGAAACCTCTCCGATACTGCCGTTGCCACTCTGTGGGATCCGATCGCCGTTCGCACGTGCTTCTCCGCTGGCGAAGGCGCCAGATTCAACTTACGCTTTGGCGGCAAGATGTCTGCAAGCGGGGGCGAGCCGATTGACGCCGACGTAATTGTGCGAAAAACCGTTCGGGATGCGACGCAGAATTTTTGCGGCAGTATCGTGCCAATCGGTGACAGTGTGTGGATAGACGTCAACGGCATCAGTGTTATTTTGAATACCGTCAGATCACAGGTATTCGACCCCAGTGTTTTTACCAGCCTGGGAATAGACCCTATTGCAAAATCAATACTGATCGTGAAATCAACCAATCACTTCCATGCGGCATTTGCCGAAATCACTTCATCCATCCTGTATGCGGAAGTAAATGGCCCGTACCCCAATGATCCAGCAAAAACGCAATACAGAAAACTGACCCGCGATATCTGGCCACGGGTTAGCAATCCACACGAGTCCGGCTGAACGGACCAACCTCGCTTCCGTAGTTTGCCCTGCCAATCATAGTAGATGCTCGAACTAAGTGTCCTGCCTTACTGGAGGCACCGGATGACTTAGGCTGGAGCAATAAAAGGGGGCACGGTAACTACAGTGCTTGAATAGCTTCCAAAGCACTCTCCAACGAACACACCATGGTGCCATCTTTCAGTTCGTATTGTTCATTTCCCGGATAGATCAGTAACTTTCGCTTTGGCCGAATATCTTCGCACGCATGATAATACCCGCGAGCCAGGGTCGGCGCAGTGTTACGTTTAATTTCAATCGCCCATACATCGCTACCTCGGCTCAGCAACAGATCAATTTCAGCGCCCGCCCTTGTTCGATAAAAACTCGCGGCGGTATTGCGCGGTGCGCTCACGATAAGATGCTCAATTACCATGCCCTCCCAACTTGCACCCGCTATGGGATGGCCAAGTAATTCATTGATATCCGCTATCCCAAGTAAGGCGTGCAAAATGCCGGAGTCTCTTATATATATTTTGGGGCTTTTAATTAAGCGTTTGCCAACGTTGTTATGCCATGCCGGTAACCTTCGCACTAACATAAGGTCGAGTAAAATATCGAGATACCGACTTGCCATTTGGCCTTTAACCCCGAGGCTTCCACCGATTTGCGAAGCGTTAAACAACTGGCCGTGATTATGCGCCAGCATTCGCCAAAAACGATCGAGCGTTGTTGCCGGTATGCGAACGCCCAGCGCTGGAATATCACGTTCTAGGTAGGTGCGGATAAAATCGTCGCGCCATTCAAGACTGTGATCCGGATCCAGCCAGGCCTCTGGGAAACCGCCATTCGTCCAGAGTCGGTCAAGTTGATCTGCCGGTACCTCCCCCAGCATTAACGGAGCGAGTTCCCGGTAAGCGACGCGCCCTGCGAGTGATTCGGAGGTTTGTTGCAGCAAATCATTAGCGGCAGAGCCCAGCAACAAAAACTGACCGACCCTATGCCCCGCCCTGCGATTGCGATCAATCTGACTTCGAATGACAGGAAACAGCTCCGGCATTCGCTGAACCTCATCGATGACAATAAGCTTGCCCTGCATCTGCCCAAAATAGTGCCCTGGGTCTGCGAGCTTACGCAGGTCTGCCGGATCTTCCAGGTCGAGGTAGACCGACTCGATCTGTTGACTGATTTCTATCGCGAGCGTGGTCTTCCCGACCTGCCGAGGGCCAAGCAACACCACAGAGGGGCGCCGGCCCAATAGATCCAGCACATTTGGGAGTAGCGAACGGAGAATCATCCTTGCTAATTTACACTCTAACTGTAAAATAGCAAGATTAAATCTTACAAATCTGGATCGGCCTAAGGGACTGAAGACATCTAGCCCGGCTTCACTCTGAAACCTCTGCGTACCATTTCCGGGGCCTGTACGTCGTGAAGTTGCCGCAAATCCGAGCTGCTGACGTCCAGCTCTCCGGTTGAGTTACTGCCAGACTAACAATCAATACCACAAACCAGACACACGCCACCGCGGCATTGCCTGCACCGGGCGCACGGCCACACGCCGCAGGTGTGGTACGACGACAGGTGCCAGTTGTGGTTGCGGATCAGTGGTCAGGTTCATCAATCGTTCGATGCGCTCTTCGGTCTTTGGGTGCGTGCGCAGCAACGATGGCTCTGGTACATGGCGACCGGGCATCACTACGCGTTCCAGCCAGCCACCCTGCAAACGTTCAAGCAGGTGTAGTGCACTCGCAAGCCCCTGTGGATCACCGGTGAGCAGCGCCGCGTTAAGATCGGCATCGAACTCGCGTGTGCGCGACAAGGCAAGCTGTGTTAACGATATTAGCCCCGGTCCAAAGATCAGCATTAATATCGCCCACCAGCTGACGGTGGTAATGCCCATCACAATCAATGGCAGCTTGATCAGCAACAGGACCATTCCAACAACAGACAGAAAACTCATCGCACGGCTAAAGAGATCGGCCAGCCCCATGACCCATAAATCATTGTTGCGGATATGGCTGATTTCGTGCGCCAGCACTCCCGCCAGCTGACGTCCGTTCATGCCGCGCAGCAATCCATCGGTAAGACCAACGGCTGCCCGCTTTGGCGAACCGACGGCGAACGCGTTCATCATTTTGCTGGGCACGTAATAGAGTGTCGGCACATGGTCGAGTTCAGCGCGCTTTGACAGCTGCACCATGGCGTTCGCGAGCTCCGGCACTGCCGAGGGCGTTAGCGGCGTTGCACGGTACATGCGCATGACCAGCTGTGGCGCTACCGTTGGATTAAACACAGCCGCTGCTACCCCAATGACAATAAACGCAATCAGCCCGGAAAAGCCAAACAGTAGCCAGCCCAGCAACGCCAGGTACCCGCCCATCGCTACCAGCAGGATGATGGTTTGCATGTGATTGCGCCACGCGTGGCACTCCCACAGGTCCATTTTGATATTCGGTTGCGCTTGATTCACGTTTTGAGTCAACAAAATTGATAGCTGTCTGTTACTTGGCAATATAGAGCCATCCCATTACCCAATCAACTCGACCGGTGCGGTACACTCGCGGACACTGCATTCCCCCTAAAGCCACCGGACGCCCCCATGCTTGAATATCTGACATTGATTTTGGTCTGCCAGCTGATTGGCGAGTTTGCAGTCAGCACAATCGAGGCCCCCTTCCCCGGACCGGTGGCTGGCATGTTGTTACTGTTTGTGTTGCTGCTGATAAAGGGCAGCATCCCGGAGCAACTGGATCAGGTAGCCACATCATTACTCAGCCACCTGTCACTGTTGTTTGTGCCAGCAGGCGTTGGTGTCATGGTGCACTTTGAACTACTGGGCGCGGATGTTATTCCTCTGTCTGTTGCACTGTTGGCGAGCACCGTGCTGACCATCGCTGTAACCGCATTGGTGATGACGTATTTAAACAAACGTACACAAGCCGATCAGGGACAGGGATAAGTGAACGATTTAAAGGACATATGGGTATACCTCAGCGCAAGCCCGCTGCTGCACTTAACCCTGACACTGGCGGCATTCGTCGTCGCGTCCGCAATCTATCGCCGAGTCAATCTAAATCCGTTGTTTAATCCGGTACTGCTCAGCGTAATTGCAATCGTGGTAATTCTGACTTTAACTGATACCAGCTACGATCAGTACTTTGAGGGCGCGCAATTTGTGCACTTTTTACTTGGCCCTGCGACTGTTGCACTGGCGATACCGTTGTACCGTCAATTCGAACGAGTTAAAAAATCTGCCGTATCAATACTGGTAAGCCTGCTGTGCGGCTCGATAACATCCGCCGTAAGCGCGGTTGCCATCGCCTGGTTGCTCGGTGCCAGCCCGGTATCAATGGTATCGGTGGCGCCAAAATCGGTTACCGCACCGGTCGCCATGGGCATCACTGAGCAACTGGGCGGGCTGCCATCGTTAACTGCAGTCATTGTGATTCTTACCGGCATTCTCGGCGCCATGCTTGGCCCGCTAATTCTCAATCTGTTAAAAATTCAGGACTGGTCGGTGCGCGGACTGGCTATTGGCACGGCCAGCCACGGGATCGGCACTGCCAGAGCGCTGCAGGTGAATGACGTAGCCGGCGCTTTTTCCGGTCTGGCGATGGGGCTCAATGCCCTCGCAACGGCGATATTGCTGCCATTGCTGTGGCAGTTGTTCTTCTAGCCTGACAGGTTAAAGTCAAAGCAGCAGACTTGTTTTTTGAATGAAGATTCTTCTGTCTATCATCGTTGCACTGGCGCTGGTCTGGCTGCTAATCGCACGCCCTGATCGCAGCGCCGAGCAGGAAAAGATCCGCCGACAACTGGCATTTGAAGCTGACTCGCGCAGCCAGGCGCTGACACTTGAGATGGAAAAGTACCGACTTGCATCGGTGCTGTTAACGCGCTCTGCCATTATCGAATCGGTGTTGAACAGCCCGGGCGACAATCGCAAAACGCTTGATCGTCTCGGCTATCTGCAGGCACTGTCCGGCGTCAAGTCACTGGTGCTGTTGCGTCGCGGTGAAACTGACAGCGAACCACCGTTGCAACCACCGCAGCCATTACTCGACAACGGCGCATGGTTCAACGGTATTCGTACCGCCTTTCAGGGCAGTCTCGGCCGGGCCATTTATGTCGACAGCATCGAGCGGCCCCACTATTTATTTTTTACACCCATCTTTACTAACCAGGGTCAGCCCGAAGCCATTCTGATTGCTACCATAGATATGGGGCTTATCAGAGACACCTGGGAGGGTTCCGCGCATCGAGTGGCTTTGTGGCATGCTGACGATCAACTGGTTTTCGACAACAATATTGAGACACCACGACGATCAATCACGGTGGAGCGCGCGCACAGGCAACTCGACGCAACATTGCGGGTTACCGGCCCGGCGCCCGGACTCATGGGAGAATGGATGCTGCGCAGTTCACTGGTGGCACTTGGCCTGCTGTTAGGCGTGTTGCTAATCGGCAGACAATTCGAACGCCGCCGATTGCTAACCGAACTGGCTGAACAAAAGGCTGGCGAAGCCGCACGCCTTGAAACGGAAGTCACGCAGCGTACGCGCGAACTTGAGATCGTTCAAAGCCAGCTGATGATGACCGAAAAGCTTGCACTTCTTGGACAAATGTCGGCATCGATCAGCCATGAAATTAACCAGCCACTGGCGGCCATTAAAAACTACAGTTCCTCGTCGCTGAAACTGCTGGACAAGAACCGTGTATCCTCTGTTCGCGACAGCCTTAATATCATCTCCGACCTGACAGACAGAATTTCAAGGATTGTTGTACACCTGCGCAGTTTTGCACACAACGAACCATCACCGGTGCAACCGGTGCTGCTGAACCCGGTCCTCGATAGCGCGGTGACCGAGTTTCGCGATCGCTTTCCAACTGCGAGCAGTGCACTGCACTATGAGTCAAACCCACATGAAAGCTGGGTGCAGGCCGGCGAAGTGCGGCTGCTACAGGTGCTCGGCAACCTGTTGACTAATGCGTGGCTGGCCTGCCGCGAAGCGTCACACCCGCATCTAGAACTGTCAGTTTATGATGAACAGGATCAGATCAGAGTCTCTGTGGCCGACAACGGCCCCGGAATCGATAGCAGCCTGGCAGAGTCATTGTTCGATGCATTTGTCACCAGTCGTAAGGACGGGGATGGCCTCGGGCTGGGGCTGACCATTTCGCGCTCCTTTGTTGAGAGCATGGGCGGTACACTGTCGATTGCAGAAAATTTTAAACCCGGCACCCGATTTGATATCGTGCTGCAAAAAATACCGAGCAACGCCGCATGACTGCCACCGGTGATGTTGTCATCATTGATGACGACCAGGACTTTGCCAATTCTTTAACCCAGTTGCTGGAGGTCGAAGGTCATTCGGTCACGCACTATAGTAACCCGCTGACGGCGCTGGATAACATTCCGCAAGACTATGCAGGCGTGGTTATTCTGGACATTCGCATGCCGCGAATTTCCGGTGTCGAAGTACTGGTTCAGTTGCTTGAACGCGATCGCACACTGCCGGTTATTCACGTCACCGGCCATGGTGATATTCCGATGGCGGTCAATGCATTGAAAGAAGGTGCCTACGGCTTCTTCGCCAAGCCACTGCAAACTGAGGAATTCCTCCGGGACGTCAACCGCGCACTGATTTCCAGGCATACCGAGCTGGAGCGGCGCCACCTCGCGCGGCAGATAAAAATGCGTGACGATCTGTACGATCTGGTGATTGGGAGCTCTGATGTCATGTTCAGGCTGCGGCAGCGCATACTGGCGATCGGGTCAGCCGACGTTGACGTACTGATCACCGGTGAAACCGGCACCGGCAAAGAGGTCATCGCACAGGCACTGACGCGAGTATCAACACGCAGCAGCGGTCCGTTTGTCGCCGTCAATTGCGGTACGCTGGACGAACAACGCGGCGTTGAGCTGTTGTTTGGACTGGAAACGCTATTGCCGAGCGGCGAGTTGATCGTACAGCCTGGCCGGCTGGAACAAGCCAACGGTGGCACACTGCTGCTGGATGAAATTGAGAGCATGCCGCAGGCGATGCAGGTAAGGTTGCTGCGTGTGCTGCAGGAGCGCACATTCGAACGCGTCAACAGCAACAGCGGCTTACCGCTGGATATCCGCATACTTGCCACAACAAAATCTGACCTCGGAATGTTGGTTAAGAATCAACAGTTCCGACAGGATCTGTACTACCGGCTTAATGGTGCCGTGATCGTTGTGCCACCGTTGCGTGAGCGCAGCGCCGACCCGGTCATGCTGTTCGAGCATTTTCTGCAACAACAGCCAGACTCCAGCGTTGACGTGACCCCCAGTCTGATGAGTGATTTGCTGTCTCACGACTGGCCCGGCAACGTACGTGAATTGCAAAATGCCGCCAACCGCTTTGCCGCTGGACTGAGCGTATTTGACGAATCACGCGACAACGAACGCCGCAATAGCCTGTCAGCCCGTGTGGCCGATTTTGAGCGAGGCCTGATTGAGGCAACACTGACGCATCATCAGGGTTCGGTGAAACGCACCATGCTCGACCTCGATATACCGCGCAAAACGCTGTACGACAAAATGACACGCCACGGCCTGCGCAAAGAGGACTACCAGGGCTGATCCGCAAGCGGTTTTGCGCACTCGTTCAGTACTCCGCACGCCGGTGCGATTTTCCGCCACTACGCCACAGACAATGGGTCAACATCCACCCACGAATGTGATGGCGCTGTTCTGCGCTGCTGCTGAACAATAGAACGCGTTTTACACACAGCGCTTTTGCACCTGCGCAGCCAGGTGTATTTCACAAAATACGGAGGCAAAATTATGTTTAAAAGAGCAATACTCATCAGTGCCCTGATGGCCGCCGGGGCGCCTGCCTACGCCAGCAGCGACGCCTGTCAGGATGGCGAAATCGTTATCAAATTCAGCCATGTTACGAATACTGACAAACACCCGAAAGGCATTGCAGCCACACTGCTGGAACAGCGCGTTAATGCGGAAATGGACGGCAAGGCGTGTATGGAAGTGTTTCCAAACTCGACACTGTACGACGATAACAAAGTCCTCGAGGCACTGCTGCAGGGCGACGTACAACTGGCTGCACCATCGCTGTCAAAGTTCGAAACCTTCACCAAGAAGTTCCGTCTGTTCGACCTGCCGTTTGTTTTTAAGGACATCGATGCTGTTGATCGATTTCAGGCTTCAGAAGGTGGCCGCGAGCTATTGAACTCAATGCGCCGCAAGGGCTTACAGGGCTTGACCTACTGGCACAATGGCATGAAGCAAATTTCTGCCGACAGACCCTTGATGTCTCCGCAGGACGCATCCGGCCTGAAGTTTCGCGTACAGCCGTCGGATGTACTGGTCGCACAGTTCAAAGCACTGGGCGCGAACCCGCAGAAAATGGCTTTCTCTGAAGTGTATGGCGCACTGCAAACCAAGGTGATCAATGGACAGGAAAACACCTGGTCAAACATCTACGGCAAAAAGTTCTTTGAGGTGCAGGACGGGGTGACTGAGTCCAACCACGGCATTATCGACTACCTGGTCGTAACCTCCACCGACTGGTGGGCAGCACTGCCTGAAGACGTGCGACTGCAGTTTGGCCAGATACTGAGTGAAGTGACTGCTGAGCGTAATGCAGCTTCTGCTGCGGTAAATCAGGAGAACAAGCAACTGATTATCGACGCCGGCGGAGTAGTTCGCACTCTGACACCTGAGCAGCGTGCCGAGTGGATTGAAACCATGAAACCGGTCTGGAAGCAATTTGAAGACGACATTGGCGTCGATGTGATCGAGGACGCTGTCTCATATTCTTCGAGTTAAGCAGGAGAGCCTGACCAATCGTCCGCCGGGTTCATGGCGGGCGGTTGGTCACTCTTGCGTGTTACTTCGCCCGCTGTTCGAGGCGGGCAGCTCCGATCTCCCAGGGAGCCGTGCACACCATGCACTGGGCCGTACCATGCATGCCAGCCTATATCCACTAATACCAACAGTAACTAACAGGTCAATCCACCTGATAGCTCTGTTCAAAAATGTTTAAGCGACAACACATGCAAAACACAGAATCTATACGATCCTGGTCGGATCAGCTTGAGGAAACCCTCATAGCTCTGATACTGGGGGTCATGACGCTGATAACGTTTGCTAACGTTATTGCACGCTATGTATTTAATGCGAATATTCTGTGGGCACTTGAAACCACCGTTTTTCTGTTCGCATGGCTGGTGCTTGTCGGTGCGGCCTATGCCGTTAAAAACAACTTGCACATAGGTGTCGATATTCTGGTGCGCGCCATGCCAGCGCCAGTGCAGAAAACCATGGCCATCACGGCCGTATCATGCAGCCTGTTATTTTGTCTGCTGGCTGTGTATGGCGCGTATCAATACTGGTTGCCGTTCGCCGGAGAGCGCGCCTGGTATGAAGTCGACGACATCCCGGCCCCCGACGCACTGCAGATGCTTGCCGGTGTCATGAACGAGGGCGAGCGCTGGGAAAAGCTTCCGCGTTTCATACCTTACTTCTGTCTACCGCTGGGCTTTTCGCTGCTGACACTGCGTTTCCTGCAGGTTGCCCGGCGAGTCATTGCAGGCGAGCAGGTATTGCTGGTGGCAAGCCATGACGCCAATGACGCTACCCCGGGAGATGCCGATTCGGACAGTGCGTCGGACAACACTTCAGGCAGCGCTTCAGAAAACGGAGAGACTCGCTAATGGATGTCGCACTCCTGTTTGGACTCATTATTCTATTGCTGTTGATCGGTGTACCGATTGCCATCAGTCTGGGTTTATCATCAATCCTGTTTCTAATGGTGTTCTCGGACACCTCACTCGCATCAATTGCACAAACCTTCTTCAGTGCATTCTCTGGTCACTACACACTACTGGCGATTCCGTTTTTTATACTGGCATCAACCTTTATGTCCACCGGCGGCGTTGCACAGCGAATTATTCGTTTTGCCATCAACAGTGTCGGCCACTTTAAAGGCGGACTCGCTATTGCCGGTGTGTTTGCGTGTATGTTGTTCGCCGCACTGTCGGGCTCATCGCCGGCAACTGTGGTCGCAATAGGAACGATCGTTATCGCCGGCATGCGCCAGGTAGGCTATACCAAAGAATTCGCCGCAGGCGTTATTTGCAACGCCGGTACACTCGGCATACTGATTCCGCCATCCATTGTGATGGTGGTGTATGCCGCATCCGTCGATGTGTCGGTCGGGCGTATGTTTCTGGCGGGTGTTTTCCCTGGCCTGATTGCCGGCTTGATGCTGATGATTGGCATATACATCTGGGCAAGATACAAGGGCCTGCCATCGCAACCGCGTGCCAGCTTGAAAGACTGGCTGGCATCCGCACGAGACGCAGGCTGGGGCCTGTTTCTTATCGTTATTATTCTGGGCGGCATCTATGGCGGTATATTCACACCCACGGAAGCGGCAGCAGTCGCGGCAGTCTACGCGTTTGTGGTGTCGAATTTTGTCTATCGCGATATGGGCCCATTAAAAGGCGAAGGCGATACTCGCATTAGCCTGTTGCGCAAGCCCCACGCGCTGGTGACAGCCTGGTTTCACCCGGACACTCGCTACGCTTTGCTGGAAGCCGGCAAACTCACCATCGTGTTGTTATTCATTATCGCTAACGCACTGGTGCTTAAACACGTATTAACGGAAGAACGGATACCACAGGCCATCACCGAGGCGATGCTTGCCGCGGGTCTTGGTCCGATTGCGTTTCTGGTTGTCGTGAACGCGCTGTTATTGATTGGTGGCCAGTTTATGGAACCATCCGGCTTGATCGTCATTGTTGCACCGCTGGTATTCCCAATAGCCATGGAACTCGGTATCGATCCAATTCACCTGGGCATAATTATGGTGGTGAATATGGAAATTGGCATGATCACACCGCCAGTTGGTTTAAACCTGTTTGTAACCGCAGGCGTTGCACGTATGTCAGTACTTGGGGTGGTAAAGGCTGCTCTGCCCTGGGTTGGCATTATGTTTCTGTTCCTGATACTGGTGACCTACGTGCCGATTATATCAACCTTTCTGCCAACGCTTATGATGGGGCCCGAGATAATCACGCAGTAACTTGCTGCAGCTAGACCACCACCGGCTGGTAGTCTTTGCGAGAAGCGGCAGTACTGCTGCCGCTGCCGTGGCGCATATCATTCCAGTCACACGGCAGGGCCGACTACTCCCCAATGCTTACTCACCGATGCTTACTCCCCAATGCTCAATTTCATTGCCGATACTGATACGATGAGCTTGAGCTTCTCGGCTGCAAGCAACGTATTCTCGGAAACCTCCCCCTGCCTGAGCTGATCACGCAGCAATTCAGGATTATCCTCCTGATCAATAAAGGCAATCAGCAACTTGGTAGTTTCAGTATTAGCCATGTCACTGAACTCTTCGAGTGTTTGTGCCAGCGATAGCTCCGGTGTTCTTTCACCTGATTGATTAATCACATACCTGACCGGTACAAACACTGATTGATCGTTGTCGCCGGTTCCGCTTAACGTCAGATCGCCTTCACTGATACAGGTTCTTCTGCGGCGGTCACCAGCACAATATTCGTGACTGGCCTGCCAGCTAAACCCGTTGAGCTCGGATCTGATACGACCATTGTTGAAACTCAGGCTAATGGGTTGCGTAATGCTAAACAAAGTGGGTGTATTCGACCAGTATAGTGCATCCCAACCCTTGCCACTCGCATTCCGCAACTTCAACTCGGCCGCCGCTTCCGGATCAACATTCAATTCACCGCTAACCTCAGCACCGATCGATAGACCTTCAGGTGTCTTAAACTCTGCAGGAATATTGATACGCTCAAGCGTTCCATCAAATGTCAGCCGGATACTGTCAGCGCGGGCGTTCGACAAAGTACCCAGAGCTACCAATACCACAAATACAATAGTCTTCATATCGTCTCTCCCTTGTTTGTAAACCTGGTTGTATGTAAATCTCGTTGCTAGTAAATCTGATTTTTGTATTGTGGTTCTGAAAATCAGTTTTCGCACATCAGGCCGCAAGGTCGTCGCACTTACCCTTGATCAGAACCACAGTTTCAATCACTCAAAAACGTACTCCGTGATGATCAATAAGCAAGCTATTCCTGATCGACTGCGGTGATTTTTCCGATCGGAGCACCAGCGAGTGCGCCATGTTCTCGCAAGGTTTCGGGTGAATCTGCCCGATACACGCAATAGGTGCCCTCGCTCGTCAGGTAGGAATGATCCCACTCAATGATGTCGCCCAGTTTGGCGATCGCTTTGTTTGACCCAATCGAGATCTTTTTCTTCTTCTCAAGACCAAAAAAACCAACGCCGGGAATCGGTCGTTCTATGACAAACACCTGATGCCCGTCACGCGGTGTTTCCCCAGCCGGCTCACCGCCTCCAAGCGTTGGCGTATTAACAAACAGCACCTCCGACAACTTTTCAGGTTGAATTTCGGACTTCTTCAGAAACTCCATGAGCGAAGACTGATCGGCTGCGGAAAACACCGCATACGAATCTGCTCCTGCGGAAAAAGACTCATCCATAGTTACCCCCATATTGGCAAGCAGATCCGGATCGACCGGTACAATCGGTTTTTCAAGTTCCACCACAAACTGACCAGCGAAACTGGCGCTGATATGCGACGCTCCCAGGACTACGGCTGCTAACAGCAACTTAAAGTGTTTCATTGTTGTTTCTCCTGTTTGTGATTTCTTGCGTATCTGCATTACGATTAAACGGTGCGATGTGCCCGTAGTACGATATGGCAGTACTGCGATATGGCAGTGGTGCGGTTTGGCAGTGAACGCGGCCACCGTGCAGCGACAGTTAGCGCCTGTTTGGAATGAAAAACCTGTATGGAACACGAAATAAGTACGAATTCGTCAGAAATTCTCTTTTTTGACAAGGCCCAATACGATAAACCGACGGGCCGCATATTCAGCGAAACCGGCAGTGAAGTGCATATTCGCCCGCAGTCGGCTCGCGTATTGTCACTACTCGCTGAGCGAACCGGCCTGTTGGTAACAAGAGAGGATATAGTTAATCAGGTTTGGGCTGATGCGGTAACCACCGACGATTCCTTAACGCAATGCATTGCCAATATTCGGCGAGCGTTAGGCAAGGGAGCTGTTGAGACCTATCCCAAAAAGGGTTACGCACTGAAACCAACTGAGCCGGAAAACGCCGGGGTCAGGTCTTCTGCCGAAAATTTTCCAGGTACAAAAAAGCAACCTTTACGCGCTTATTATTTATCAGCCGCAGCAATCAGCATAGTTCTGCTGGGTTTAGCAGTCTTCAGCCTGACCAAAACCCCTGAATCTCAGGCGATTGATCTGCCTGCCATTTCAACCAGGAATACAATCGCGGTACTGCCATTTACCGATCTCAGTAACAATGCAGAGCTTGATTATTTTCGCAATGGCCTGGCGGAGGACTTAACCACCGGACTGTCAAAGGTGCCGGGGCTCACCGTTATCGCCTATGCATCAAGCGTTGATTTTCCAAATGCTGAAAGCGGATTTAAATCAATAGCTACAGAATTGGGAGTGCGATACCTTGTCAGAGGGACCGTACGGCAGAATGCGAACCGGGTGAGAGTCACCGTATCACTGGTTGACCCATACGACGGCTTCAACTTATGGGCGGAAAAATACGACAGACCTCGTCATGACTCATTGTATATACAAGACGAAGTAGCGAGCGAGATTGTCACCGCACTATCGCTGGAATTCAATATTGAAAATACGCTTCCGCCACGAGTAGAGCCGGACGCGTACGACATGCTGTTGCGCGGTCTTGACCCAATGCGATCGATGACAAAAGACGGCAATTTCAAGGCACGCGATTTCTTTGAGCGAGCATTAAAACTTGACCCGGAATATGCCAGAGCCAACGCCAGCATCGCAATCACTTATGCCAGAGAACCGCTATTGCAAGGATCCCCCATGTCAGCAGGCAAGACCGTGACCACCGGACTTGAGTATGCGGTCAAAGCGATTCAACTCGATCCTGAACTCCCACACGCGTACCTCGCTCTGGGCTTGCTCAACCTGTCTGTACGCAAGTTCGACACTGCGCTGTCAGCCACCCGCCATGCTCTGAAGCTCGACAGAAATTTTTCTGAAGGGTACGCGTTGCTCGCCGAGGTGGCCATGTATGGTGGCAACCTGTCAGAAGCGTTAAGTGCTATTCAGCGAGCGAGAGTGCTGCATCCAAAACACCCCGCCACGTACTATTGGCTCGAAGCTAATATTCACTACTTGATGGGTAACTACGCATTAGCCGCGCAGGTTCGAAAGGAAACAACACCAGAGAATTTTATCCACAAGGATGTGTTGCTAACCTACGCTGCGAACGAAGCCCAGATGGGTAATATAAAAGCAGCTAAAGAAATAGTAAGACAACTGGAAGCTCTAATACCAAACGTAACTGTGCAGGCTTTCATACAGCAATTACCTTATCGAAGCCCTGAGCGCAGTGCAGCATTGCTATCAGGAATCCGTAAAACAAGGGACGCTGACTAACGCTACGCCTTCAGATCAAACGGTCCACCCGGGTTTTGTTTCATGAAATTCCATTGGCGGTGCGTCAGCCGGTGTATAGGTGCATTGGAAAGACAGCGGTTTGTCGTCATCACCGTAGCCCAGAATGTCGCACATCAATCCACGTGCAGCAGACGGCAACCCGAGACGCAGACACACCGGGTCGGGAATAGCTGTGCAAACCAGCTGGTTCTTTGTGCGCACAGTTGAGACACCAAACATGCGTTGCACAACTGCACTCAAATGCACTCCTTCCAGTTCTCGGGCTTCATTTCCATGATGCTGCCGCAGCGACTGTACGAGAGATAGTAGGAAGCGTGCATTTTAAACTGATGGTCGATATCTATTTCTCTGACTATGCGAACGAAGCCATCACCTTCGCCAAGAAACAGGCTCCATGGACCGGCCTTGTCCACCCGGTCAACCGAATAATTGTATGGTGGAAATTCCTCGGTTAAGCCCAACAGGCTACTGCCACTGACCAACGCAGGAGATAACATCCAGCTGCATACGAGTGCCATGAGATACCTGCGCACCCTGCGCAATATAGCGCCAGACGATGAGTGAATACTCACTGCAGGTGCTCGGCAATTGCTACATCAATAACGCCGTCATCGCGCAGTTGCTTCAGCGCCAGGTTAAACGCGGTTATCAATGCCTCGCCGTCACTCTTGGCGCGAGGAATAATCAGATGCTCAATGCTCTCTCGCAATGGCTTTGGCAGCATGCGTACGCTATTGCGCTGTCCAAACACTGAATCAACCAGTGACCAGCCAACGTGGTCATTGACACGTACCAGGTCGGCCCGCTTCTTTTGCAACATCCCAAAACACGCGTCCATAGTGGAGGGTCGGACCAGTATGATGGTACCGTTTTCACGATATTTCTGAAGTACGGTGGGGTTATACCTATGCGGCAGGCAGACACGCCTGCCCTGCAGGTCTGCCTCCTGCTGATACTCGATTCCGCTGTCGGCCAGCGTAAAAAATACTGCCCAAAACGATAGAGTGGCTCAGAGTAGTGGAATAGCTTTTCACGGTCGGGGTTTCTGCCGTAGGGAAATGTACCGAGGTAAACACCTTCGAGGGTGTCGGCGTAACCTCGCTTCCACGGTTTTAATTCCAGTTCGACCGGGCGTTGCATCAGATCAAAAACGCAGGAGACAATGTCTGAGGTCAGACCCTGGTTGGGCAGGGACCTGCCCGCCGTTCACCGGAGGATTTATTCGGTCGCAAGGTACCGCACAGCTCCTGCTTCGCTAATTCTACTTCAGCACAAGTCAAAGTATCAAA
>CAYMFQ010000059.1:16360-26782 GCA_964389335.1 uncultured Granulosicoccaceae bacterium | reverse complement strand
TTCATTCGTGTGGGAAGCCTCGTCAGAATTGCACGCAGGAGTAATCCTCCCAGTACCAGGAATTTTGTATCTTCCGATTGATTGGCTTGTGTTTATTTCCCGATCGGGTAATTGACGAAGATTTATCTGTTTGAAATACAAAAATTACCCGTTCGGGAAATAAAACTTGCAATGCGCGATATTTGCACTAATAATTTCCCGAACGGGTAAT
Source organism: uncultured Granulosicoccaceae bacterium (assembly GCA_964389335.1). GTDB lineage: Bacteria > Pseudomonadota > Gammaproteobacteria > Granulosicoccales > Granulosicoccaceae. The sequence goes on along the minus strand of CAYMFQ010000059.1, from coordinate 26,571 downwards.
TATTATGACCATACAGATTAATACACCAGATGACCTCGGGACTGCGGTGCGCACCGCCAGGAAAGGTCTGCAGCTGACTCAGCCGGAGCTGGCGCTGGCGGCGCAGGTCGGGGTGCGCTTTATTGTTGATCTTGAAGCAGGTAAGCCGACGGTGCGTCTGGAGTCTGTCATGCGTGTGCTCGAAGCGCTCGGTGCCACGCTGCAGTTAAGCGGCATCGACAATGACGACTCGACAGCAGCAAGCGGGCAATGAGCGATTCATCAAAGCTTGATGTCTGGCTGTTTGCCATTCGTGTTGGCACGCTGACATTCGAGTGCGGGCGGTTGCAGTTTACCTACGCCGACACATGGCTGACAGATACCCGTGCTGTGCCGCTTTCGTGTTCATTGCCGCTGCAGTCGGAGCCGTTTGGTGATCAGTTTGCGCGGCCGTTTTTTGCAGGGCTATTGCCTGAAGGGCAAATGCGACAATTGCTGTGCAGGCAGTTTCGTATTTCTGTTGAAAATGATTTTGCGTTGTTGAATGAAATTGGTGGTGAGTGCGCGGGCGCGGTAACGTTTGTTGAACATGGCACGACACCAGAGGCCACTACGACAGATGACTCTCTTGTACAGTGGCTTGATGACAGTGAACTTGCCACGGTGCTGGACGAATTGCCGCGGCGACCCATGTTGGCAGGTGATCGAGAGATCCGTTTGTCTCTGGCTGGTGCACAGAGCAAGCTGCCTGTGGTATTCGATGGCAAACGCATTGGGCTACCTAAAAAAGCCGCACCGAGCACGCATATATTAAAACCCGCTATTTCTGGGGTTAATGGTAGTGTGGTTAACGAAGCCTTTTGTTTGCAACTGGCGCGTAAGATGAAACTTAACGCAGCCACCTGCACGATGCATCAGGTGGAGGATCACCACTTTTTGCTGGTGGAGCGCTACGACAGAACTGGTCGCACGCCAGTTGCCATACAGCGAATTCATCAGGAAGATTTTTGTCAGGCAATGGCTGTGGTGCCGGAAATTAAAATTCAGAACGAAGGCGGGCCCGACTTCGCACAGTGCTTTGAACTAATCAGAAACGTTACGCGTCCGAGTGCCCCGCAATTGTTGCGGCTGCTTGACTATGTATTTTTTAATACCCTCGTCTGCAACAACGACGCACATGCAAAAAATTATTCATTGCTTTTTACCGGTAAGGCTCCGGTACTCGCACCGTTGTACGATGTGCTTTGCACTGCTGTTTATCCGGATATAAGCAATAAAATGGCAATGAAAATCGGTAGTAAATATCAGTTCGATCAGGTAATGCCGCGGCACTGGGAGCAATTTTCAAATGACACAGGGCTCGGTTATACACAGCTGAAGAAGAGGCTAATCCAGTTTGCCGGAAATTTGCCTATAGAAGCGCGACGACTACAAGCTGACGTCAATGACGATGCTGGTATTCTGCTGCGACTTGTCGAATGTATCGAGGCTCGCTGCGAACTCACGCTTAAACGTTTCCGGTAGTCATACGGGTGCTGCTGTGACCGTTCCGGTACTCGCTTTTGTCACTCAATTGGGGTACTAACAGACAGATTGACGCATACCGATTCCAGGAAATCACTATGCGGCGCAAAGAATTCTCCAGCGGTAATGAGTGAACGCAGAACAAAGTATTTTATTCACCTCAAAAGCACTGTTATTAACGACCTGCGTGGCACAGCAAATAATCTGGTAAAGCATTTGCCTACTCCTCCGTAGTTACAGGCTTTCCCGTTCATATGGTTCAATGAGTTCACCTTTCGCTTATCGCTGTTTTTCTATTCCTGACCCGGTTAATAGTGTTTCTATCCCCCATCTGGGAGATGCGGGCCTGCCTGTTTGTCATTAACTTGGAGTGGCTATGTTGTGAATCTGATCGGGCCCAAACGGGTTCGGTCAGCTTTTGACTGCCTTCAGCGGCGGTCCCCTCACCCAAAACCGAGACACCACCCACAGCTCTAGATTGGCGAGGGCCAGAATCGCGATATTCATCCCCGACAGCGCAACGCAGGCCCCTATCAAACTAGCGATTTTACCGTCACCACCCTGCACAGTAGTTCATAGGCGTATTTTCACTGCCCCGGCATTAGCCCTCCGGGAAGTGAGTCAGAAACCCAGGGATTAAAAGTAACTGCATTTGATTATCTGCCAGGAAGAAAAGACCCGATTGCGATACCAGTGATTGAAGTGCGCGCAACCGCTGATTATTGCCTATCCATTGAAATTCGGGCCTGCATTGTACTGTTCGGATCCATTGAAGAATTCTGATTGCGGAACACCTGAGCCGCTTTTCTGTTTCCCAGACAGTTCCGGCTGGCATCCTCACCGCTCCGCTACTTCCCCACACAGTTTGCGTTTCCGTCAGTATCTCAAGCGTACGTCGATGGTTGCGATCATTGGAGGCGGCTATGTTGCCCTGGGGCCTTACGCAAGTTCGAGTAACAATTGAAACAATCGCGGAAACATCAGTGAAACATCTGGCTTCGATACTAATCATCAACGGGAGCAGAACAGTATCTGCACCGTTGACTAAATCATCGATAAATTAACAGGAAATGGACACTGTCATGAAAAAGAAATCGAACGCTATGGTACTCGCCGCCGTTGTTGCGCTGTCATTCACCGCTTTTGCCAATGTTAGCCACGCCGGTAAAACCAAGGAAGAAAGGCAGATCGCGAAGGCGGAAAGACTATTGGAAAAAGCTGAAAAGGCCGATGAAAGGGCTGAGAAAAAGCGAGCCAGGGCAGAAAAGGTAATAGAGAAACTTGAAATAAAATTAGGTTTGAACCCGGGCAGTAGTGGTGGAGATAATGTTATTGACTCGGAGCACTGTGGAGGGCCCGGCCAGCCACTATGCTAAAACCCGGTCTGGTGCCGGTAGAGTTGCCGGCACCGGATAGCCCGTAGGGCTTCAGCGACATTGTTTGCGAGTGGTCCCAACCTGAGCGCCCCAGTTTTCTCCGCCCGTTTCGGTAGCTGAAATCCTCCACTGGTACTCACGATTCACTAACGGTTCGAACGGGGCAGAGTAGGGCCGCCTGAGCCAGGCGACCCTGAGGTTAAGAGATTCTGCTAAATCTCGATGTGTGTGCAGTGATCGAATTCACTGCCGTTGCGAATCTCTGGCTTGATTGTGTATTCGCTTTTTTTATGCTGCTGCCGACGCTCAACGACTACTACGGTTGTATTATTTTTTGTGGTGGTAGCCGATTGCCCGCGACCACTGATAATTCGCAGTATCGTGGCGATACCGGTCAGTGCTGGTATCGCAATCTGTAAAATTTCCAGTATTGTCATTATGCTGCCCCAACCGTAGTGACTCTAATTGAGCCATCTCTATTGTTGGTGCAGCATTGATTTGTAGCTTCAACTCAGACTGTCAGTTTATGTTGAGGGTTTAGCTGTCTTGATTACTGTGTTTATTTGTTTTGCTCTTTCCTGCAGGCACAATGTTCATCGCAGTTTCTGTGTCTTTTAGGTCGCATAGGTGCTGTTATTCCGTATTGCCATGCCAGAATTAAAGCATCGGGTACCCGATATACTGAGTACTGCAGTTTATGCCGCAGTCGTGTCAGGTGCTGAACGTCTTCCTGCCATTGCTGAGAATAAAATTCAACTGCCGACACCTCTGGCAGGCAGAACGGAAGTTTGCGGATCGAATAAAGGGGCAGGCGGGCTACTGAAAGGTTTACGGTAACCATTGCCCGTGTGGTGGGTAGTACTACAGATCTGAAAACTGATTTATAGATGTTATTCAGGTCCCGATATATATGAGTTCTGGCGGCTGCAAAGCGTTGCGCGCAAAACTGGCAGTCGGTAAACCTGCTCTTCAAGATCGAGTGTGCCATGGCGTTGTTCCCGTTATTAAGTTGGGATTGCCGGCTGCACTGTGGTGCAACCGGCAGTCAGGTGGCTCAGGCTGTGATCACGGGTGTGTTCCGCGCTCCAATGGGACCACAGCTAAAGCCTGGGGGTAATGGCTCGTATCCCTCCTGGTACGCACTGCATTTGCAGCAACGCATACCCTGTGCGGTAATTGAATAGACAAATCCCTGAGCATGGTCTGGATTTTGGTGTACGGAGAGCAATCCGCTTTCTGCCAGCTTGGTCAATATGCTATACAGCGCAGCATGTGACAGGTCGAGTCCGGCAATGCGAAAAACATCTCTGGACTTCAGTTTCAAAAAATCACTATCCAGCAAAGGATTTGGATGCGTTTTCAGTTGTTCCCTGTAAACGCCGCGCAACATCCGTTGTGGATTGACTGTTCTGAATGAGTGCGTGCACGTCATCTGCCTTCCTCCTAATCCATGATCCGTCGCAAACGTGGCTCGGGTGGTGATGAAGCCTTGCAACTGAGATCTACTATTCGTACCCGGATCGCGAGCACGTAACAAGTTTTAACCGAAGTTAACTTGTATTACAAAAACCCTCAACTTTCGGCTCGTATACGGTATCGGGGATGATATGTAGGTGAGTGATGAAATTCAGGAATGTATGTGCTGGCGGAGGCAGATGTAGACAGTATCCCTGATTTAGCGTAACCAGACCCACTGCAGGTAAATGGCGCTGGATCGATTCGGCGTATTGCGGCGAGTTCACTTTGATCGGTTTATTAGCGCCTTTTTGTTTACCGACATAGTGTCTAATGCTGGCTGATGAGAATGCCGGTGCCTAACGCAAAACCGCAAAAAACTGCATATCTCAGATAAAAGAGACGACCACTGTGGGTCGTCTTTTCCGTCTTGGTAATTGGACTAACTTCCTTAATGAGTGGTGACGATCAAACTACATATTCGGATAATTAGGCCCATCCCCACCCTGGGGCACGGTCCAGTTTATATTCTGCGACGGGTCTTTAATGTCGCAGGTTTTACAATGTACGCAGTTTTGGAAATTAATGACAAACTTGTCGTCTTGCACTTCATAGACTCCTGCAGGGCAATAGCGTTGGGCGGGTTCGGCGTATTGGGGCAGGTTTACTTTGATCGGGATGTCGGCGTCTTTTAATTTAAGGTGAGGCGGCTGGCTCTCTTCGTGGTTCGTGAACGAGTAGCTGACGTTGGTAAGGCGATCAAAAGACAGTTTGCCATCGGGCTTCGGGTATTCAATGGGTTGATGCTGCGACGCGGGTTCCGTTGCTTCAGCATCTGACTTGCCGTGTTTCAATGACCCCAGCAGTGAGAATCCGAAAGTATTGGTCCACATATCAAACCCGCCGCCGAACAATGATGCCACCAACCCGTATCGAGACCACAGTGGTTTTACGTTACGCACTTTCTTAAGGTCGCTGCCAATGTCACCTTCGCGCACGGCGGTTTCGTAGTCGGACAGTTCGTCGCCGTGACGATCACTTGTTATTGCAGCGTGCGCCGCTTCGGCTGCGGCTTTGCCGGAGAGCATGGCATTGTGGTTGCCCTTGATCCGCGGCACATTAACCATGCCTGCAGCACAGCCCAGCAGTGCCACGCCAGGGGCCACCAGTTTTGGCATGGACTGCCAGCCGCCCTCGGTAATGGCGCGTGCGCCATAGGAGATCCGTTCGCCGCCTTCGAGCAACTCGGCCACCATCGGGTGGTGCTTGAAACGCTGGAATTCCATGTACGGGAACAGATGCGGGTTTTTATAATTCAGATGCACGACAAAGCCGACGTACACCTGATTGTTATCCAGGTGGTAGATGAATGATCCGCCGCCTGCATTCGAGTTCAGTGGCCAGCCCATGGTGTGAGTCACTGAGCCTTCGCGATGTTTCTCCGGATCGACTTTCCAGATTTCTTTCATGCCGATGCCGTACTTCTGCGGTTCTTTTCCGTCGTCGAGTTTGTACCTGGCTATGACTTCCTTGGACAGGCTGCCGCGCACACCCTCTGACAGAAACACGTACTTGCCGTGTAACTCCATGCCCGGTTCGGAGTTCTCGCCAATAGAGCCATCGGGCTCGAGCCCGAATACACCGGCGACAACGCCTTTCACTTCGCCGTTCTCGCCGTACACCAACTCCGGACAGGACATGCCGGGGAAGATCTCGACGCCCAGCTCTTCAGCCTGCTCGGCCATCCAGCGACACACATTACCCATCGAGACAATATAGTTGCCGTGATTGTTCATCAGCGGCGGCATCGGGAAGTTGGGAATTCGAAACTGGCCGCTCTCGCGCAGCAGGTAGAAGTTGTCGTCTTTGACCGGCACGTCCAGCGGTGCGCCCTTGTCTTTCCAGTCCGGAATTAGCGCATCGAGGCCGCAAGGGTCCAGCACGGCGCCGGACAGTATATGGGCGCCAACTTCGGATCCCTTTTCGAGCACCACAACATTGAGATCAGCATCCAGTTGCTTTAGACGGATGGCAGCGGACAGGCCCGCAGGCCCCGCGCCAACAATCACCACATCGTACTCCATCGACTCACGTTCGATTTCGGTCATCTTGTGCTCCTTCTTCATTGCCGGAAGAAAAGTAGAATGTAGAGACGGGGGATTGTCTCAGTTAAGGCAGGCCGCCCGCACTGAATTTGCGCCTAAAAATGGTATTCCAGCGGCATGGGTGGCAAAAGGCGGTCAGCTATGAAATTCAGGTACACCAAAGCTGCCAGCTAGTTGTGTGACTATCCAATCTATGGAAGAGGCCTGTTTCGATTATACTGGCAACAATGTCGATACTTCGCGCCGGGCTTGCTCGACGCTGTTGTACATGCAGCAAAATCGAGGGTCAGGCCATGGTATCCCCGCAACCAGAGACTAGTTTTCAGGAATTGTATAGTGCGCTCGAGGCGCTGCCTCGAAATATGGTGGGTCAGATCATTAATGGCTCATTGCATGCCAATCCCAGGCCGTCCGGGCCTCATGGTCTTGTGGCATCAACGCTGGGCATGGATTTGGGGACGCCATACCAAAGAGGCAAAGGCGGCCCCGGTGGCTGGTGGATAATTGACGAGCCTGAATTGCACATGAGCCAGCAGGTACTGGTGCCGGACATTGCAGGGTGGCGCCACACAACACTGCCTGCAATACCGCAGGATCATCGTTTTACTGTCGCACCGAACTGGGTGTGTGAAGTGCTTTCTCCATCTACCAGTCGAGTAGATCGTGTGGAGAAAATGCCCATCTATGCAACGCATGGTGTCGAGTATCTATGGCTGGTTGATCCAGCCGACAAAACGATGGAAACTTTCACGTTAATCGATGGCAGGTGGACGTTAACCGGCAGCTTTAAGGATGATGACAAGGTAGCTGTGGTGCCTTTTGAGGCAGCAGAAATCAGTCTGGCTGATCTGTGGAAAACGCAAGCCTGAGTTCATCAACAACACATCGCTGCAATGTGTTGTGATACAACTTGCGTCATCGTGGGTACGGTATGCGGCCATAACAAGGAATCGAATATGGTAGCGGTGAAATCAATCAATCTCGCTTCGGCGGCGCTGTGTTTGTGTTTGCTGCCTGTGCTTATCGGCTGTAAGGGGGCGGTTGACGTCACAGAGGCGGTAGCAGCAAAACGTACGATATCGGCAGCGGTACCTTCGGATGTTCAGCAGACCGGGTTGGAGGTGCTTGAGACGTTTGAACAATGGATGAAGCAGCATCGAATTGCCGGGGGCGCGCTTGCCATTTCGCATCGCGGTGACCCTGTGCTTCAGCACGGTGTTCGACGCTCGGCAGACAAGGCCTATCCGGTGGCGTCGTTGTCAAAGGTCATTACGGCTGTTTGTATGCAGCGGTTGCTAGATCAGCAGGGCAAAACGGTTGATCTGCCGTTACGGCAGGCCATCCCGGCTGCGCTGGACGCCAATCCGCCTGCAGACTCGCGTCTGGCGCAGGTAACACTCGCACAACTGATCAGTCATAACAGTGGCATTCACTCGCGCTATCATCGACGTTTCATCGCCGACCGGCAGATCTATGACCAGCAACGTCTGGACGAGCAATACAGAGCGCTTGCGAAGGAGAAAATGTCTGCGCAGCCGGGTGCGGGCTACCACTACTCGAATGCCAACTACATGTTGTTGGGTCTGGCAATACAGGAGATGTCGGGACAGCGCTACGATGAATACTGCAATCAGGAAGTGCTGCAGCCGGCAGGCATTTCGGCGCAACTGAACCCGCGTTGGCGGGTTATGTCGGCATGGGGTGGCTGGCAGTTATCGGCGGTCGACTTCCTTAAATTTTTAAACGCGTATTTTGCTGACAACAAGGTGCTGGGTCGTGATCCGGCTGCACTGCGTGTAAATACCCACGTCAACCGCGGTGCCTACTACGGGCTTGGCACACTGAACCGATCGGCCAACAATGGTTATCGCTTCTGGCACTCGGGTGCCTGGGGCTGGACTGATAACTACCGCGATGATCGCTTTGGTGCGTACTTCATCACGAGGGAAGACGGTTTCATGATAGCGATAAACTACGCGGATTTCGTGCAGGACAAAAAACTCCGTGATCTCGAGAACCGTCTTGTTAAAGTGCTGAAGCTCTAGTGCGAATGCCTTTTAGTGCAAGCCTCTAACAAACGGCGGATATACCGAACTGTGAGTTTCGGTAAGAATCCGCCGTGCGTAGCGTTGTTTGTATTTGCGGTTACGTGGGTGGCTGTGTTTAGTCCTTCATTTCATACGAGATTGTTGCTGTATCCGGTCCGGTTGGTGTCACTGACCAGTGAATCTGCTTACCAACGTTTTCACCAGCAACAATATCGTTTACGCCTTTGCCCGTATAGCCAGTCACTGCGCCATCTTTCATCTGTAGTGTCCACGATGCCTCGACACCGACATAGGCTGATGCTGGTTGTCCACCCAATGAAGCCACGCCATTACTATTGATCAGTTTTCCCTGTCCCTTATCGTCAAACAGAACATTGTTGGTGAATGTGGTTGTGTTGGTGTCATCTCCTTCCAGTATGCAGGAAGCAGCGCTAACCATTGCTGTACCCGAAGCGCCCGGCATCATATGCATAAATTCCATTTTGCACTGATAGTCGCCGCTGAGCGGTAACTGCGCAAGCGCTGGTGTTACAGATACAGTTGCTGCGGCAAGCAATCCTAACTTTACTTTCATGGTGATCTCCCTGTAGATGTAAGCTAACAAAATAGGTGCTCGTGGTTCCGGGTAAGAAGCACTGAATCACGGTACCGTATCAATCAGCAGCATGTCCCTGATATGCACGGTCCCTGATATGCACGATGAAGCTGACTTTCAGTGAGTCGACAGACACGTCAGGTATGGGTCTGCCGACAACCGACGTTAACGTTACATCACGCATTTACTGGTGTCATCACCCCATCGGGGGACGTTTCCAGTGATGCGTTTGAAAGGTAAGGTGGCTGGATTTGCACTATGACTGTCGTCAGCCCAGGTAAAAAATTGTGGTCGTATGGAATGCTTCAAGAATCCTTGATGCAGAAATGGTGCGCTGGTATGAATCCACAGTGTTAGTGCAAAACGGCTTTTGCACCCCGTTGAATGTACAATATTAAAGCTCGCGTCGCCGTCTGACTCGCAGGACCGATTGCACCAGCTATACAATAGGCTGACGCCCGACTGGTAATATGGAGACAAAATTGGATCGCCTTGAAGATGTGCTCGCTATTGATTCGTTAAGTGCGCCTGCATTTGTAGCTGAGTGCCGCGCCGAGCTTGAAGCGAAAGGTGCGCTTGTTGTTAAAGGGTTCTTCTCGGCTGCGGCTATCGAGGCTGTTGTCAGGCAGAGCGAGGCAGCTGAGTCGGAAGCGTATTACGCGAGGTCGAGCCACAATGTGTATCTGACTCCACCTGATGCATCGCTGGACGATGATCATCCGTTCAACAGGCAGGTGGTTAGCAGCAAAGGTCTGATCGCCGATGATCAAATCCCGAAGCAGTCGCCACTTAGAACAGTCTATGACTCGCCCGAATTTCGAGAGTTTCTGTGCGCGGTACTCGATATCCCCGAAGTTCACCCGTATGCAGACTCCCTGTCGTCGGTAAACGTGCACTTTGCACAACACGGTAAGGAACTGGGTTGGCACTTTGACAATTCCTCCTTCGCCGTGACAATGCTGCTGCAGGCGCCGGAATCCGGTGGTGTGTTCGAATACGTTGCGAATGTCAGAGATGCAGATTCAGGAGAGATGGGTTTTGAACAGGTGGCGGCGATTCTCGATGGTGAAGAACCAGTCAGTCAACTGAAGTTTTCGCCAGGTGATCTGGTGCTGTTCCGGGGTCGGGA
>CAYMFQ010000059.1:14736-16260 GCA_964389335.1 uncultured Granulosicoccaceae bacterium | reverse complement strand
GATAGTGCGGCGAGAACCCGCTTGCCGCGAAATCTATAACCCTGTGAAAGTGCCTTTGCGGAGGCGAGACGCACATCCGGATGTTTGTCAGCTGCGGTTATCTTGAGCAGGTCGAGTCCACGATTGTTTGTCCATGCAAGCTTCGCGGCGATTTCAATTCTTATCGTCTGATCGGCACTTTGAAGAATCTTTTCCAGGCACTGGCAAGCCTTCAGGCCCTGTGTGCCTTCGGTATGGCTGATGAGTTTGCTGATTGCTTCGCTGCGCGGCTGAGTCTGAGCACATTGAGCCAGATATTGAAGTGCTTCAATGGCAAGCGCAGAGTTAAATGCACCTGAGTGCCTGAACAGTATTTCCGCTGCAGTGGATGCGGTCTCGTCTGTTGCCAGTGCCCTGGCCAGCATAACAACGCACTTGCTGTCCCACAAACAAGGGTCACTCATACCGAAGGCGCTTAGCACCAGTTTGTCTGGCTGTGCCTGTTGCAGTTCAACCAGGCGGTCAACTGTACGTTTGTTGATCTGGCAGTAGCGGAACAGTTTCAGTGTTATCTTGCCTGTACCGTTGTCATCTGGATCGTACAGGTAGGCTGCGAACTCCGGCAGCGTGTTTTCAAGTGGCTTTAGTACAGCGGGGCTGGCCTGTTGTACGGCATACAGGAGTTGCTGTATTGGGGCGTAGCAATTTTCGTTGGGCGTCGTAAGGACGTTATCTGCCAGTTGTTCAATATTGATTACCACAGTGACTGATTGCCCGGTGTTACCTAGTGTTGAGCATCGTTAACGGTAGCAGTTCATCGCCGCTCTTTGCATCACTCGTTAGAGGGTAAATTGCAAGAATTTGTAAAATACCCCGTGAGGACCGGGCTTGTGAGCACGTGTAGTAGGTGTTATCTCGTAAACAGGATTAACTCACTGCGGTGAAAATTATTTAGGCTCACGAGCTTATATCTATAGGTGGGAGGACATCTCCGATGAACGAACATGCCGCTTTAGGTTGTCGGGTAAAAGATGTGGCTTTGTGTGACGTGCAAAGTAGTAGAGTTCGCCGATCGGGGATCGGCTCCCACCAGCGAACTTATACACGAAATTAAGATACGTTCACGGACTCGAATGCGTGCGTGATTCTCAGGTGGGAGGACATCCCCGATGAACGAACATGTCGCTTTAGGTTGTCGCTTATTGGATGCGGTTTTGTGTAGCGTGCAAAGTAGTAGAGTTCGCCGATCGGGGATCGGCTCCCACCGGCGAGCTGATACACGAAATTAAGCTAAGTTCATGGACTCAAATTGTATGCGAGATTCTCAGGTGGGAGGACATCCCCGATGAACGAACATGTCGCATTGGGTTGTCGTTTACTATGCCTGCTGATACACCGTGCTCTGATCGAGCTATTTACATTTTATTTCGTCGTCGATCACGTTGTCTGTCGCGTTCAATACCTCCGAAACAATTGAAACAAACTGCCTGTTATTAGAAATATTGTAGTTACGTCCGCAGTCAATACTGTCTCCCGAGCTCAAGA
>CAYMFQ010000059.1:0-14636 GCA_964389335.1 uncultured Granulosicoccaceae bacterium | reverse complement strand
TTATTAGAAATATTGTAGTTACGTCCGCAGTCAATACTGTCTCCCGAGCTCAAGATGAGTTCACTTAAATCAACAAGGAGACTAACAATGAAATCTGCACTCACCGCACTTGCATTATCACTGACCACTATAGTTGTTACGCCTAACCTGTACGCAAGTACTCTGTACGAAATGGACCCATCTGCGTTTACAACCGGTATCTCGGGTAACAACCAGTCTACGGATCAGTCAGTTGGTACAAACAACGACTTTAAAGCGATTAACCGTGTCAGCAACTGGGAGCATTCAGATGACCCCTGTAAAGTGAAAGTTAAAATGCGTCATCTGAATAACTATAAGGAAACGAGTTCAGCAGCGGAGCTGCGAGCTGGCTGCGATAACGACAAATTAACCGCCGGTTACACAAACAGCGAAACCTACGTAGGCGCTATTCAGATTTGCCATTCCGGAAGTGGAAAGCTAAAAGGGCTGCGTGTGTGGGGTCGGAAGTTAAATCGCAATACGGGTGGGCTGAGCAATGTTACGAGAGTTGAAGACAAGCGTCCGAACTGCAATAGCTGGCAATCCAAGCAAAGCTGCCCGGTGGGCGAGATTGCGACCAAGATAAAAGTTGAGACTAATGGATATTCGTACACCGGTGTGTCCATGACGTGCCGCGCCGTAGTTCCTCAGTAAGATATTGTGTATTCCTCAATAGCGCCACCTCGTCTTAGCGCGGGGTGGCGAGTTGAAGCGAAGGTGTCTCTTCGCCCGGATTCGCGGTTTCCCCGGCATAGCGCTGTTGTTCTTACGGTAGCAAGTCTCTGTAATATGGCTACTTTTCCGATTTTGTCACTCGCTCATCAAAATTTGCTAAGATCTCGCCACCTAAGTAATGATATGTAGTAGTAGGTATACGGAAATACACTGCTATCGGTAAAAGTGTATAAGCTACCTTTCTATACAGATTCTGAGTTTCTAAGTGAACTGGCAGTTAGCTGGTCTGGTTATCCGGTGTATTCTCTGGAGCCCACGCCAACTGCAGGTTCATCTCACCTTCAAACGGGCGGGGCAAAGCCACCGGTGGTTGTAGTAGCTGCGACAGACGCTGTTGTACGTCAACAGTTTATTGCAAAAATGTATGAAGCCACTCCTTCACAACGCCCGTACATCATTGCGTTAACAGATTCAACTGACGAGTCTGTCCTTGTTGAACTATTGCAGCAGGGCTCCGATCGCGCGTTGTCTACATCGCAGTGCAGTCCGGCGATTTTTCGCGCATTGATCAACACGCTGCTGCCTAAAAGCCGCACCTTGTTTCATTACGAGCCGTATCACTTTAATGCGCAAAACCAGACAGTATCAGTTGGTGGCCAGAGTATTAGGCTGCGAAGAAAGCTGTTTGAGATTGCACATTACCTGTTCATCAACCACGGCAAAATGGTAACCAAAGAGTCGATGCTGCTCGATGTGTGGGGAATGGATGATCTGGTTTGTAGAACGCGAAGGGTTGAGTCGCAAATTTCGCTGGTTAAAAAGCAGTTGCAGCTGGACGGAACGCACGGGTGGACACTCCGTTCTAATAGAGGAATGGACCGTGGTTATGGCCTGTTCAGAGTGTCGGGCAGTAACTGACTGCGCGATAAAGCCAGCGATCTGTCGGTTGTCCACAGGGTAACTACAGAAACTGTCGTTGCAAAGGCAACAGTGTTTAGATAACAATATGCCGCTTCAGATTAATTCGTGGTAAACCTTCTGCCGGGATGCTGCGAACTGACACACGTTACAAGATTTTCTACAGTGGTGGTTTAGCAATTCAGTTAGTATTCACGCTCAAACAAGCGGCGGCTGCGATGGTTTGTGGCCGACCTATAAGGACTATTAATGGGTAACCTGATGCTTTTTCCTGCACTAATAAGTTGGTGTGTCAAAGCGCTTATAGTGAGCGCGCTCGTGGTGGTGGTCGCACTGATGACACCGGACTTAAAATTCTGATAGTTTTTCGCCGATTTCCTTTTAATCGGCGCGCCATCTGGCATGTCGCTAAGGTTGCCGGATCAGCCAGTCACTTGTTGTGACCGGTATGGCAATCGCACTACGCTGACTGCAGACCTTTTCTCATTTTCTTATGCCCGGTTCTTGTGCCTGGTTCTTGTGCCCGGTTCTTGGGCCCGGAATCATTCATTTGGCTGATGCGGCTACATCCATCAGTAGCTCACTGAGAGTCGGGTGAGGGTGAATTGTCAGTGCCAGATCCTCTATACCTGCTCCCATCTCTATTGCCACGCACACTTCGGCAATGAGCTCAGACGCATGAGCGGCCACGATGGTAGCACCAAGCAATGCGCCATCGTCTGAGTCACTGATTAGCTCTATATACCCCTCGGTGTGATTCATCGTGGTGGCGCGCCCGGAAGCTTTCATCGGCAATCGTTGGGCGACGGCATTTATGCCATTGTGCCTGGCCTGCTCCAGACTGACACCAGCGATTGCTATTTCGGGATCAGTAAAAACAATAAGTGGTATTGCCTGAGGCTCAAACGCCGTTGAGTCGCCACACAGTGCATCTACCGCAACAATGGCTTCGGCACTGGCCTTGTGTGCCAGTGCAGGGCCGTCCACGATATCTCCGATGGCTGCAATATGCGGGCTGACCCGACAGTCAGCGTTTACTGGTATGTGGCCACTGGCGCTGACGTTTATACCGGCGGAGTCCAGTTCCAGATGATCGGTGTTGGGCTTTCGTCCGACGGCGGATAGAACATAGTCAGCCTTAATTGATCGAGGTTCGCCTTCAGCGTCAACAAAGCGAAGCGTATTTTTTGCGTAGCTTTCAGCTTTGCTGCGAGTATAAAAACTAACACCGAGTTTCTCCATGCTGCGTTGCAGTACCGGACCCGGGCCGGCTGATGGCATGGTGGGTAATAGGTTTGCCTCTGCTTCGATAACAGTCACCTTGCTGCCGAGTTTGGCAAAAGCACAACCGAGTTCCAGACCAATGTAGCCAGCGCCGATAACCGCGATAGATTTCGGTGTCACTGCGAGGTCGAGGGCCGCTTTCGCGTCGAGGACGGTATCGCCAAACTCAAAGTCGGGTATTGCAACCGGGCGCGAGCCGGTTGCGATCACGCAATCGCGAAACTGTAAAAACCTGGCTTGTCCTTCGTCGGTTGCCACCACCACTGTTTTATCGTTGGTGAACATGGCATTGCCGGCGATGATGCTAACACCGGCCTGTTTCAGTTTGCTTTTAACGCCATTGGCAAGCTTGTCGATTACTGATGCTTTGTACTGCTGGAACTGTGTCATATCGAACGCAGCACCTGTTACGCTGACGCCCATAGACTGGCTGTTCTGACTGCGTTCGAACAGAGCAGATGCTTCTATCAGTGATTTACTGGGAATACACCCTGCGTGCAGACACACGCCACCAATTTGCTGGTCGCCGCTGCGGTCAATCAGTATTACATCGCGGCCGCGCTTCGCTGCGTGTAAAGCTGCTGTATAGCCACCCGGGCCTGCACCGATAACGACCAGGTCTGTTGCCTCCGGTGCGTTTCCTACAACCATGGTCTCTCCGCTCCAGCGCTCACTGGCTGTTGTCGATTGAAGTTGTGTCGGTGCACTGCAGGCTGGTTGCTTTGCAGTGGTTATTGCCGGCGTTCAACGTTATAAATGACCAAGCATGCGAACCGGATTGCTTAGCAATCGGCTGAGCGTTGAAACAAAAGCGCCCAGGTGCTCACCATCGTTGAGTCGGTGGTCAGTCGATACGGCGATTGGCAGGATCTTGCGCACAACCGGCTGACCGTCATGTGCAACAACTTTATCGTGAATACGGCCAAAGCCTGCAATCCCCACTTCCGGCGGGCGGATGATCGGAGTGCCAAGTGTGCCGCCATAGCTGCCAAAGTTCGAAATGGTGAATGTGCCTCCCCTAATTTGTTCAACACTAACCCGGCGTTCGCGAGCCAGTGACGCGAGTGTGGCTATCTCATCGCCAATCTGCAGTATGGATTTTTGTTCTGCGTTATGTACCACTGTCACGATAAGACCTTCAGGCGTGGCAGTGGCAATGCCGATGTTACAGTTACCGTGGTAGGTAACTGTTTCATCGTTCATGTTTAATGATGCGTTAAAGCGTGGGTGAGCCTGCAGTGCGATGACACAGGCTTTAACGAAGAATGGCAGAAAGCTGATGCGGTTGCCGGTGGCGGCAATTTCTTCGTTGAGTTCATGCCGGGCTTCAGCCAGTGCACTTGCGTCGATTTCCTCGAACGTAAATACATGTGGAATATCGCGCCATGCAGCCTGCATATTGACAGCAATTTGTTTGCGAAGTCCGGATAGAGGTTCTGTACGTGGCTCATGGCTTTGCGCGGTGAATGCGGGTGTCACCAGCGGTTGTGCTTGTACTGGCGGCTGCTCTGTTGCCTGCTCAGGGCCGTGTCCGGCAGGCTGTGTTGATTGTATCTGTGAGGCAGTATCAGTTGGTGCAGTGACCGGTGCCGCCTGTTGTGGTGTACCGGCTATATATTGCTCAACATCTTTTTGCGTAATCTGACCTCTGGAGCCGGTGCCGGTAATCAGTGTCAGATCGACCTGATGGTTACGTGCATACTTGCGTGTAGCCGGGCTTGCAAGGGCACGTTTAGGTGTCGGTTTACCAATAGCGGTATCCGTTGTTGCAGCGGTCGGTTCATCCTGTGCAACAGGCGCAGGCTGGGCCGTAGTGTTGACCGGCGCAGGCGGTGTTGTTTCCTGGTGGCTCGCTGCACTGTCGGTTTCAAATGTGGCGAGTACCGCGCCAACCGGCAAGGTGGCACCGGTCTCTCCACCATGGCTGACCAGTACCCCGGTAACCGGGGCCGGGATCTCGACCACTGCCTTGTCGGTTTCGATTTCAACAATAATCTGATCAACAGTGACTGACTGCCCCGGTGCAACCAGCCATTGCACCACTGTACCGGCCTCCAGTCCTTCGCCTACATCCGGTAACAGAAAATTGTGTGTTGCCATGTCAGTTAATCTATTGGTTATAGCCTGGCTTATTCACGCGATGGTGAGAACCCGGGTTAATCGGTTAACGCTTCGCGAACAGCACGAACCACCTGTGCCGCATCGGGTATGTAATAACCTTCTACGCCAGGTGTTGGATAGGGTGCATCCGGCGCGGTGACTCGCAGCAGTGGTGCCTGTAAGGAGTAGAACGCATGCTCCTGTACCAGTGCTATAACTTCGGCTCCGAAACCCGCAACCGCCGGAGACTCGTGCACGATGACACAGCGCCCGGTTTTTTCAACGGCGTTGATCAGGCCTTCTTCATCAAGCGGCACAATAGTGCGCAGATCGACGATGTGCGGGTCAATGCCCTCGGCAATCAGTTGCTCTGCCGCCTCTTCAACCACCGGTACACTGGCGCTCCAGGTAACGATAGTGATGTCGTTGCCTTCGCGTATGGTGCGCAGTTGTCCAAACGGCACGCTGTAGTCGCCCTCGGGAACTTCGTCGGCAATGAGTCGGTAACCGCGCAGTGGCTCGAGGAACAATACCGGATCAGGATCGCGTATCGCTGTGGTCAGCAAGCCCTTGGCGTCGGCGGCTGTTGATGGCATCACGATCTTAAGGCCGGTGGTTTGCGCGTACATCGGCTCCATTGAGTCGCTGTGCAACTCCGGGGTTTTAACGTTGCCACCAAAGGGTGCACGAATCGTAATTGGCGCCGAGTGCGAGCCACGCGTGCGAAAACGGGTGCGCCCGATCTGCTGACAAATCTGGTGAAACGCGTTTTGTGAGAACGCCAGAAACTGCATTTCGATAACCGGTATCAGACCCGACAGCGCCAGCCCCAGCGCTGACCCTGCGATCACGCTTTCTGCCAATGGCGTATCGACCACACGCTGTGAACCAAACTGTTGCTGCAGTCCGTCGGTGGCGCGGAACACGCCGCCCAGATGACCCACATCTTCCCCCATGACAATAACGCGCTCGTCACGCAGCATCTCTGCGCGCAGCGTTTCCCGTATTGCCTCTACCATTGTTAATCGAGCCAAGGCTAGCGCTCCTGCTGCAGGTGGGCACGACGCTGTCGTTGTAGTGTCGCGGTGGGTGTTTCAAACACGTGTTCGTAAAGGCTTTCAGGGTTTGGCGGCGGGTGTGCAGCCGCGGCATCAAAGCCTGCCTGAATCTCTGCGTTAATTTCTTCGTCCCATTGTGCAGCGGTATCGCGGTTCCATAGTTCTTTGCTGGCCAGGTATTTTTGCACGCGCTCTATCGGGTCGCGCCGTGCCCAGTCTTTCTCTACGGTTTCGTTGACGTAGCGGGTGGGGTCATCAGCGGTGGTGTGCGCCCACATGCGGTACGTATGACACTCGATCAGGGTGGCGCCCTCACCGTTGCGGGCTCGCTGTGTTGCCTCGTGCACAGCCTGATAGACGGCGAACAGATCATTGCCGTCAACGGATACGCCGGGTATGCCATAGCCCGGAGCTCGCGATGCAAGGTCTGTTGAGGCGCTTTGAATTTCGCGCGGGGTGGAGATTGCCCACTGATTGTTTTGCAGCAGAAATATCACCGGTGCATTGGTCACACCGGCGAGGTTGCAGCTTTCGTGAAAGTCGCCTTCCGATGAAGACCCGTCACCGAAGTAGGCCACCGCAACACCGTTTTGCTGCTGCAGCCTCATGCCCCAGGCCAGACCCACCGCATGGGGAATCTGCGCCGCCAGGGAAATTTGAAACTGCATCACATTGACGCCTTCGGGAATCACGCCGCCATCCGGGTGACCCTGACGATACAGGATGATGTTTTTTAGCGGTAAACCCTGTCGCAGGGCGGCGGGCATTTCGCGGTATTGCGGTGCGATCCAGTCTGTGGCCGGATTCAACGCCATGGCCGAGCCCACAATCGAGGCCTCCTGGCCGTGCAGCGGGGCAAACGTACCCATCTTGCCCTGACGCTGCAAACTGAAGCACTTGGTGTCAAAGGCGCGACCAACCATCATCAGGCGCAGTGCCTCGAGCACCTGTTCGTCGCTCATCGGCGCACTGGCGTTGCGAACCAGCTTGCCGTTGCTTTTCAGCAGTTTATGCTGATCGACAGGCTTTCTGCGGGGTTTGAATTGCGGGGGGCAAATTTCACTCATGCATGCGGGACCTTGGCGCGGTGGACGCCGCTAAGGATACTACATGGGCGTTGCGTTCAGCAGCGCATTTCGGCCGATATCAGCACTAAAGTTGCAGAGTCAACCAACCGTCGGTGTTATGCCTGTCACAGTGGCCAGCCTGCATCCTGTGCGGCAGATCAAACATCGCAGCACTGATGTTTTGGAGTCTGGTAATCGGCGCAAAAGTTGATAACTGAGCGGTATGCAAACAGGCCTCGCCTCTGGTGCTACCGAATCTTTCTTTCTATTACCTTGCAAAGTGGATTGTGTCGGGGTCACAATGTTGTTGTCTGGCCCCAAAAAGAAAAACAATAAAAATGGCTGGCAATAGACACCACTGCCCAGCATCCACCCATGCAATGCCACTAGCCCGATGGCTGTCCGCAAATTACCTGTTAATTTGCGTGCTGCTGCCTGCGCTCGTCTTGTCCGCGGCAACACAGCAACAATCCTCACCGTTAAGAAAAGATCTGCGCGTCGTTATTCGTGGTGTGGAAGGGGCAGAGTTGACGAACGTTCACGGCTTTCTCAGCATCTGGGAATTCCATAAAAAACTAATCGTCAGCGTGCCGCGTCTGCGCTATATGCACAAGCAGGCGCCGGAGCAGATAGACCAGGCGTTGCGCCCGTTTGGCTACTACCGAGCCAGTGTCAGCAGTGAGTTGAAGGAGCTTGAAGACGTCTGGCAGGTAACGTACGACATCACAGCCGGTGAGCGTGTGCCAGTGGCTGAGAGTGATTTTCGAATTACCGGCGCAGGTAGCAATCTCCCCGAATTCCAGGCACTGCAGTCGCTTAATCTGTTCGAACGCGGGCAGCCACTCGATCAGCAGGCTTATGAAACACTGAAGCGGCAACTGCAAAGCGTTGCCACGCGCCTGGGTTTTTTCGAAGCCGAACTGCAACAAAACGAAATTCTGGTCAACGTCGATACCTACACCGCAAGCGTGGCACTGGTTTTTGAAACCGGCCCGCGCTACAAAATTGGTGAGGTGACGCTGCAGGAGGATCGACGCTGGCTGAATGCAGATCTGTTGTCACGCTATGTCGAGCTTGAACCACCGCAGGACTATGACGCACGCGAGCTGCAGACACTGCAAAGCGACCTGAGTAGTACTGACTATTATCGGCAAGTGCGTATTGAGGCTTCCGCCGACGATGCGGTTGACCGGGTAATTCCCGTGCAGGTTGATTTAACGCATCTCAACCCGCGTCAGTATGTAGTCGGTGTGGGCTATGGCACCGACACCGGCGCGCGCGTGCGACTGGGCCTGACTGGGCGGCGTATTAACGATCGCGGTCATCAGTACGCGGCAGAGGGCAGGCTTTCCGAAATCGGTTATGGCGTACTGGCGACTTACACCATGCCAACGCTTGATCCACGTACCGATTACTATCGCCTGCGCTTTGGCCTCGACCGCGAGAACTCGGACTCGCGCAACTATCGCTCGCTATCGGTCGGCGGCGAGTTTCGCTATCGCGATGGGCTGTGGTTTAAGACCTACGCGCTTGACTACCAGGTTGAAGAGTTTGTAATCGATGGCGACACACCAGTCACTGCACTGTTAATGCCGAGTGTCGACTGGACCCGAATATCCCCGGAGCAGCTCGACAAGCGCATCAATGCAGTTAACGGATCGTCACTGCAGTTGCGGCTGCGTGGCGCCAGTGACGGTCTGCTGTCTGACACATCCTTTATTCAACCGATGGTATTTGCGAAACGCATTAATACACTGAGTAACGGTCATCGTGTGCTTGCACGTCTGGGGCTGGGCACTACCTGGGTTGAAGACTTTGACAAGCTGCCAACATCACTGCGTTACTACACAGGTGGCGACGGTACCGTGCGAGGTTTCAGCTACGAGGCCATCGCACCACGTGATGATGAATCTAATGTGGTTGGTGGTCGGCACCTGATAGAAAGCAGCATCGAATACGAAATGCCACTTAACGAAACACTGAGCTGGGCGCTGTTTGCTGACGCCGGTGATGCGTTTAACGATAAGCCGGACTACCGGCTTGGGCTCGGGGTGGGGCTACGCTGGCGCTCACCAATAGGGCCGGTGCGCATTGATCTTGGGCAGAGCTTTGATGATCCGGGTGACGGCAATGTACACCTGCACTTTTCACTGGGGCCTGATCTGTGAAGGCGCTAAAGATCACAGCCATTACCCTGGTCACACTGCTATTGCTGGTGATGTTGCTGCTGGCGTATCTGACCATGACCCATGGTGGTATGCAGCGGCTGTTTGCACTCGGCACCAGCTATGTGCAGGGCGAGCTGCGGTGGAGCGAACTGCAGGGCTCTCTGGTCGGGCCGGCGCTGATTACTGGTCTTGCGTATAACGGTGATGATGGCACTGTGGTTCGCATTGATAACGTCAATTTCGACTGGCACCCGCGCAGGTTGTTACACCGACAGGTAGCGATAGAAACCCTCAGCGCAGAAGGTATAGAGGTCAGGCTGCCGCCACCGGCAGAGTCCGAGCCATCGACAAACAAAGAGCCGTTTCAATTAAGTGATTTGAGCTTGCCGGTTGGCGCGGATATCAAAGAGCTCAGCCTGTCAGACATTCGCATCTATCCGCATGGCAGCGATGAGCCCATTGTGGTTGAGCGGGTATTCTTCGGTGGCAGCGGACAACAAAGTGATTTGCAGGTTGTTGAGCTGAGTGCAAGGATGCCGGAAGGCGAGGTTGTCATCGACGGCATGGTTAACACCACAGACAACTGGCCATTGGATCTGACGGCTGCGTGGCAATACCGTGATACACCGGTCGGTGAACTTTCCGGGCAGGCCAACATAACTGGCAATCTTGATGAGCTGGCGGTAAAGCACGAACTACAGGGTGCGGTTACCGCCTCCACTGATTTAACCGTCACTGATGTTATCAATGAAATAACACTGGCAGGCACCACAACGGTAAATGCTGACGATCTTGGTGTCATCGACCCGGCGCTTGATGCTGTACCACTGCAGTTGCAAACTGAATTGTCCGGCCAGCTAACTGACCTGAACGTCGATGCGACAGTCAACAGTAACCATCCTGCAGTGGGGCCATTCACACTCGATGTCAGTGCTTCAACCGATCAACAGGTACTGGACATCAATGATTTGAATCTGTCCTTTGCGGATGCTGTCGCCACGATTGCCGCGCAGGGGCAGATAGACCTGACCACACAGGAAGCGGATGTTGATGTGCGCTGGTCCGATTTGTCCTGGCCGCTGCAGGGCGATGCACTTATCAGCGATGCGGCGGGTAAACTGAACATTGTTGGCGGTGCCAGTGGTGTGGTGGTGAAGGGCGATGCGACACTGTCTCAGTCACAGGCAGGTGATATGGAGCTGACAATCGATGTGGCAGCCGATCCATCCGAGGTCATTATAAATGCGTTGTCGATTGGCGGTGCCGGTACGGATACCCGGCTTGATACTTCCGGCACCTTCTCTATTGCCGACAATCGTATCGATCTTCAGGGTAACTGGGCCAACCTGCAATGGCCGCTTGAAGGTACTGCGGACTATGGCAGTGACAGTGGAGAGTTTCGCGTCGAAGGTCCGCTTGATGACTACCAACTGGAGTTGTCGCTCAACGCCGGTGGTGCGCAAATACCGTCGGGTGACTGGACCATTCGAGGCAATGGTAGCCAGCAGGCGCTGCAATCGCTCAGTGTCGAAGGCAATACCCTTGAAGGGGTTATAACCGCAAACGGCAGCGCTGGCTGGAGTCCGCAGCCGCAGTGGGATATGACTATCGACGCAAAGGGCATTAACCCGGAACAACAGTGGCCGGGCTTTGATGCGCGTGTCGATGTCAGCATTGCCAGCAGTGGTCAGCTCACTGACGAAGGTCTGGTGCAGGACACAGAGATCGTTGATATCGGTGGCACCTACCGAGGTCAGCCACTCGACGGCGGCGGTGGTGTCACCATGGTAGATGGCGAACTGGTGGTTGAGAACCTGCGGCTTGCAGCCGGCGACGCAAATATTACCGCCACCGGAACCATTGGCAGTGAAGTTAATCTGGAATGGCAGGTTGAAGCACCGGCACTCGATAAATTAATACCCGGGTTTAACGGGGAGCTTCAGCTTAAAGGTGATCACAGCGGGCCGGCTGACTCGCCGGGCAGTCGGATGGTCATAGAGTCTGCGCAAATCGATACCGGCAGCGTCATCATTAATGACCTCGATGGGACTGCAACGGTTGATCTGTCCGGCAAACAAGCATCCGTTGTGGAATTGCGCGCCAGTGATATTAACCTCAGCGGACAGCAGTGGAATGACCTCCGTGTTGATATAAACGGCAAGCCACAATCGCATCGTATTGTCGCGTCGATTGCCGGTGATCAGGGTAACTTCAACGTGGCAGCTGAAGGCGCTTATGAAGGCAGTCAGTGGAACGGAACCCTGACCGACCTTGCCGCGCTGGGCACACTCGTTGGTGACTGGCGACTTGATCAATCGGTGCCGGTTGTGGCTGGTGCCGAGTCTGTGCAAATAGAAAACCTGTGTCTCAGTAGTGATGGATCTGCGTTGTGTGCTGCGGTGCAAAGGAACGCTGACAGCAGCCTCAATGCCGCGGTTGCACTTAACGAATTTGATATGGCGGTACTCAGTGACTTCCTGCCACCAGAGCTCGGTATTGACGTGGCGCTGGGTGGCGAAGTAACGGTTATGATTGATCAAAGCGGGCAGTTGCGTGTTAATGCTGAAGCCGGATTTCCCGACGGCAACCTGACATATGAAGGCGAAACCGGCCCGATTGAAAAAGCGCTTGGTCCCACACGCATTACGGCCAATGTTATCGACAACCGGATCGACAGCGCTGCATCTATAGACTTAACAGACCTTGGGTTTATCAACCTTGAATCCAGTCTCACCAACCTGATAGGTGCGACAAACGAGTCTGCCACGCCGCAAATTGACGGTCGACTCGACAGCGAGATCAATGACCTGTCGATCATCGGTGCGCTGGTCCCGAGTCTTGAATCAGTAACCGGTGTTTTTAACAGTAAACTTGCGTTTAATGGTGCGCTTGACTCACCTCGCATCACCGGCAATGCTGCAGTGGGAGATCTGTCGCTTGAAGTGCCATCGGTAGCGTTGCAGATTACCGACGGCACCATGCAGGTGACCGGCAACGGTCGCGGTGGCCTGTTGTTGCGTGGCGAGGCACAGTCCGGAGAGGGCCGGCTTGATCTCGATGGCAACTATAACCCCAACACTGGTGCGCTTGATTTGGGCGTCGCCGGTGAGAACTTCCGTGTGTCGAACACCAACCGGCAGCAGGTAGATATCTCACCTGATCTGAACATTCGCTTTGCCGATCAGAAACTGTCTGTTACCGGCGAACTACTGGTGCCTACGGCGCTTATCGGAACCGGCGGGGGTGGCACCGAACTGGTAACCGAGTCTCCTGACGTGGTGGTTGTCGACTCGACGGAAGTCCGAACGGAAAAAGAAGAGAGCGATCTGGAGCTCGACGTACAGGTAACCCTGGGTGACAACATTCGCATCGATGCCGGCCAGTTTGATGGTGTGTTGAGTGGTGGACTTACGGTCGGTAAAAAGCCGGGTCAGGCTATTACTGGTTCCGGTGCCATAGAAGTCGTCAGTGGTGATTTTATTGTCTACGGTCAAACATTGACCATGGAGCGCGGCAGAGTGTTGTTTAGTGGTGGTCCGATAGATGATCCGGTGCTCGACCTCGATGTTGCCAGAGATGTTCCCGAGTACGATGTTAAAGCCGGTGTCACTGTCAGCGGCAGTGCTCAGGCTCCTATACTCGAACTGAATTCAGAGCCCCCGCAAACCGATGCCAACACACTGTCGTTTATTCTGCTGGGCAAGCCAGTCGATGCGCTGGGTGCAAGCTATACGCTGGGCCGTTACATCACCCCGGATATCTATGTCAGCTACGGCTTCGATCTGTTTGACCGGCGAGATACCTTTACGCTGCGGTATCAGCTGTCAAACCGGCTGGCACTGATTGGCACACAAAGCGATACCTCCGGCGCTGACCTCATCTATACACTGGAGCGCTAGCAGATTCTGCGCTGCGCGCGGTGAACTGTCGCTCAGAAAACGGGACATTCTCGGCGGCAGGCCTTCATTGTTGAAAAGGCCAAATCAGGCAAAAAGTCTTTTGCGGACTAATCAGCCCTTCGGATGCCTGCGGGTGATAAAAGCAAGTTAATTGCTTCACGCTGTGCGATGATATCGACGCATTGTGATAGTCAGTAGATGCGTACGCCGCAATTGAGTGTCACACTGCAACGTTATCTGGGCACACAGAAAAGGTACTTATGCGAAATCTCGAAGCACCCGGGCGCTCGCCGGTTCGGTCACCATCGGGTATGGTGGCAAGTTCTCATCCGTTGGCAAGCCAGGCCGGTATCGACATTTTAAAAGCCGGTGGCAATGCGCTCGACGCGGCGATTGCTGTCTGTGCCGTTCAGTGTGTGGTTGAGCCACAGTCAACCGGCATTGGCGGAGACTGCTTTTGTTTGTATGCGCCTGGCGGTCGGGTAGAGGGTCGCTCCGGCATCGTGGCCTATAACGGGTCCGGGCAAACACCTTCTGCTGCAACGTTTGACTGGTATCAGTCTCAGGGCATCACTGAAATTGAACGCCAGTCACCACACTCTGTAACTGTGCCAGGCGCTATCAATGCATGGCATCAGCTGAATGCGGACCACGGTGCGTTGCCGCTTGCTGATGTGCTGGCACCTGCCATCGCGTATGCGCGTGATGGTTATCCTATTCACTCGCGTGTGGCGGTGGATATTCACAAGCAAACAGAATTGCTTAAGAACGATGCTAATGCTGCTTCGGTATTCCTGATAAATGGCAGTACTCCCGCAGAAGGGGTAATGCACAGGCAGCCTGCACTAGCCGCTACCCTTGAGGCGATTGGCGCAAACGGTCGCGATGCGTTTTATCGCGGTGCTATAGCAGAAGACATGGTCTCTTATCTGCAACAGCTTGGCGGATTGCACACGCTGGATGACTTTGCGTCAGTCAGTGGTGAATATGTAGAGCCGGTATCAACGCGCTTTCGCGATATGGTGGTGTATCAGGTGCCACCCAACGGGCAGGGTATCATTGCCTTGCAACTGCTGAACATTGTTGGTGAACTTGATCTGCAGGATCACACGCTGCTCGACAGTCGACGACTGCATCTGGAAATTGAAGCGGGGCGCCTGGCTTATCAGGACAGAAACCTGTTTGTCGCAGATCAGCGTCATGCAGATGTACCGGTCGACTGGCTGTTGTCAGCAGAACATGCCGCTGAAATGCGTGCAGCCATTAACCCCGAAAAAGCACTGGCCGAGTTGCCGTCGTTCAGTTCGCCTCTGCAACGAAGCACGGTAACTATCTCCGTGGTTGATAAAGATCGCAACGCCTGTAGTTTTATAAACTCGCTGTTTCATGGTTTTGGCAGCGTGCAGATGGCTCCAAAGAGTGGTGTTATGTTACATAACCGTGGTC
>CAYMFQ010000058.1:22026-27208 GCA_964389335.1 uncultured Granulosicoccaceae bacterium | reverse complement strand
GTGATATCAGCCATGCATGCGTTCTCCTGTCGGATCTACCATGTGCGGCGATACGATCTCAACGTTGGTGTTACCGGTACGCACCGGGTCTGCGGCAACGACTGATTTGTCGCCCCATTGATTATGTCCACCTTTGATATAACCCAGCCCGATCCAGTGTCCGAGCGCTGGCGAATGGGTCACCGCTGTAATCCAGCCTTCGCCGTGACCTTCGATATGATCTTCGGCACAGAGAATAGAACCGGCTTTAAATTTTTCATCGCGGTCTTTAGGGAAGATACCCACCAGCTGCGGCCGATCTTCTCGCGCCATTTCAGGACGCTTGCGCAACACGTTACCAATGTAAGGTTTCTTGTCCGATGCCATCTTGCCAAGCCCTGCGTCTTCTATCGTTACGCGACCATCGAGCTCAACACCAGTCACGTGA
Source organism: uncultured Granulosicoccaceae bacterium (assembly GCA_964389335.1). Taxonomy (GTDB): domain Bacteria; phylum Pseudomonadota; class Gammaproteobacteria; order Granulosicoccales; family Granulosicoccaceae. The sequence continues at coordinate 26,781 of CAYMFQ010000058.1, read as the reverse complement.
CCTTTCTCTATACGCAGCGCACCGAGTGCTTCAGTGCCGTACAAACAACCATCATGTTTGTTGGACTCAGTGTGCAGCAGCGCCATCATGTTGTTAGCATAGTCAGAGCCGACATACATTTCATACGCCATTTCACCGCTGAAACTGATACGCGCGATACGACACGGCACGCCATTCGACAAGTTGGTTTCGATGACTCCCATAAACGGCAGGTTGTCGTTACTAACTGCCGAAGCATCAGCCACAACTGCTTCAAGCACCGCTCGCGATTTAGGACCGGCCACTGCGCAACCGGCCCACTGTTCAGAGACAGAAGTAACGTGCACTTTTAACTCCGGCCAGCGCATTTGCAGCAGCTCTTCAAGCCACACCATGACCTTTGCTGCATGCGCGGTGGTGGTGGTCATGAAGTAATCGGTTTCAGAAAAACGCCAGGTGGTGCCGTCGTCCATAACCATGCCATCGTCTCGCAGCATAATGCCGTAACGCGCCTTACCAACCGGCAGTTTGGCAAACGCATTGGTGTAAACACGGTTAATTAACTCAGTCGCATCAGGCCCCTGCACGGCTATTTTACCGAGCGATGTCACATCGCACAGTCCAACGGATTCTCTGACTGTGGTTGTCTCTCTGATATACGCTTCGGTGATGGTTTCGCCTTCGCGCGCAAAGTACCAGGGCCGGTGCCACAGACCTGCTTCGGTCATGGTAGCGCCGTGTTCAAGGTTCCAGTCGTGCATCGGGGTGCGACGCAACGCTTTAAAGTGCGCACCGAAACCGCGACCGGTTAAGGCACCGAGACTGATCGGTGTATAGGGCGGTCGAAAGGTAGTGGTGCCCACATCAGGGATATCTTTACCCAGTGCATCGGCCATCAGCGCCATACCGATGATGTTACCCATCTTGCCCTGGTCAGTTGCCATACCGAGTGTTGTATAGCGCTTCAGATGTTCAACCGATATAAAGCCTTCCTGGTGCGCCAGTCGGATATCGTCGGCGGTTACATCATGTTGTGGATCAATGAAGCGCTTGCCGCTTAAGCCACCGGCTTTCACTTCGTACAGGGGTTGCAGCGGATTCTCCCAGCCACCTGCCTTTGGTGCAGTGGCGGCAGAAGCCGGTGCCTCTCCCTTGATGGCTGATACTGCCGCATCACCGGCGGCGCGACCGGAGTCTTCACAGTCACTGGTGCCCCAGATACCCAGTGCGGAGCCTGCCATATGAATAGGCTCACTGGTCTCTGCCGGAACAAAACAACTGTTGTCTGCATCCCACACGGGCTTAACACCGCGATGTGACAACAGATTAACCACCGGCGACCAGCCACCGGACACCAGTAGTAAGTCGCACTTTTGGGTGCCCGCTGTGGACCAGCTCTGATCCGTATTTCGCCCGACCAGTTGTGCCTCGCGCACCGCACGGCTTCCAATTGCACTGCCAACGGTTGTTGCGGTTTTTATTTCAACGCTGCGGGTTTGCATTAACCCCGCGATGGACTCCGGCACCTGCGAGCGACTGTCCAGCAGTGTTACCTCAGCCCCCGCCTTTGCCAGATTACCCGCGGTTGCGTAGACAGAATCGTTGTTGGTAGCAATCGCAATGCGCTGACCAGCCAGTACACCAAACCGATTCAGATAACAGTTCGCAGCGTTTGCAGACATCACACCTGGCAGATCGTTATTGCCAAACGCAAAGTGCCGCTCGAGCGCGCCGGTTGCGAGTATGGTGCGTTGCGCTCGACAGGTTAAAAAGCGCTGTCGTGGCAGATGCGGATCGGGTTTGGCGAGGTGATCAGTTACGCGTTCAAGTAAACCGGCAACGCCATAGTCATACAGACCAAACGCTGTAGTCCGTGTCATCAGCCGAACACCGGCGGCCTTTAGTTCATCAAGTATGGCGGTGCGCTTTTGGTCACTGTCTGACCCTGATGAACCGTTGAGATATTCACCACCAGCCTCGAAGTCCTGTTCCACTACAATGACATCGAGCCCGGCGCGGCCACATTGCAGCGCTGCTGCCAGACCGGCTGGTCCGGCACCAACTACCAGTACATCGCAGAACAGATGACCGTGTTCGTAAGTATCCGGGTCGGGCTCACGTGATGCCCTACCCATGCCAGCCGCCTTGCGGATAAGCTTTTCATACTGCATCCAGACGCCGGTGCCGCGACCCCACTCAAACGGCGGGATACCCATAAAGGTTTTGTAGTAAAAACCGGCCGAGAAAAAGCGCCCGAGTGCGTTGTTTACCCCACCGACATCGTACCGAACATTGGGCCAGGCATTCTGACCGTTCGATTCAAGCCCTTCGTAGAGTTCCTGCATCGTGGCCTTGACGTTGGCGTCCGTGCGATTACCGCTGCCAATCGTCACAATGGCACCGGACTCTTCGACACCTGCCGACATCAGCCCGCGTGGTCGGTGATACTTAAAACTTCGGCCCAGTATGGTTTGCCCGTTGGCAAGCAGCGCTGAGGCGAGTGTATCGCCATCATAGCCACGCAGCGGTTTGCCATCCCAGTGAAACTTAACCGGCTGATTGCGATCGATACGCCCGCCGCTGTCGAGTCGTTTTGCGCTCACTTGCCAGCCTCCAGCACCTGCTGCACTCCGGCATGCGCCGCTTTTACCGAGTGAATTTCGTGCGTCATTGTGTCGCGTTCTACCAGCAGCCACTGTCGGCAACCGGAAACATGCTGCCAGCTTTCGGTCTGCACACCGCGGATATTCTCGCGCTGAAACACTGCCTCAACCCACTCTTCGGCCGGTGCATCAAGTGCGGGATAAACAATACTGCCATCGCCACCGTAGCTAAACTCACTGTGGTCACGCTCACCGCAGAACGGGCATGGTATTCGAATCATAGTTAGTGGACCTTCTCTTACCCGTGCAGTTTTGGATCGGGGCCGGCGCCGCGCTCGTCGATATTTACGCCGCGTGCAAAGCGCTCAAGGTTATGCTGTGCGATGTACTCGTGCGGTCGGTCGTTGGCGATTAAATCGGCAAAGTACCAGCCGGAAGCCGGGCTCGCTTTAAAGCCGCCGTAGTTCCAGCCCGCATTCAAATAAAGGTTGTCGAGCGGTGTCTTACAGATAAACGGAGAGCCGTCCATCGACATGTCCATCACGCCAGACCAGTGTCGCAACAGGCGCACACGCCCGAGACACGGCAGTATCGATACCGCACATTCCGCCACATCCTGCACAATCGGCAAGTTGCCGCGTTGCGCGTATGACTTGTACCAGTCGATGTCACCCCCGAACACCATGCCGCCCTTGTCTGACTGCGAGATGTAAAAGTGCGCACCGCCAACACCAAAAACCACCACCTGATCAAGCAACGGCTTTAGAGGCTCGCTGACAAATGCCTGCAGTTTATGCGACTCGATTGGCAGCGTTGAGAACCCGGCCATCTGCCACAGCCGCGACGTATTACCCGCCACTGCAAAGCCAACTTTATCGGCGGTTATCTTCCCGCGTGAGGTTTCCAGTGCGGTCAGTTTGCTGCCATCACGAGTGGTGCCGGTAACCTCGCAGTTTTGCAGTATATCCACCCCGAGTTGGTCCGCCGCTCGCGCATAGCCCCAGGCCACCGCATCGTGGCGTGCGGTACCGGCGCGCTTTTGCACCGCTGCTCCACGAATGGGAAAGCGTGCATCGGGCGCATAATTCAGGTGTGGCACTGCTTCTTTCAGAGTGTCGAGGTCCCAGATTTCTGCATCAGTGCCGGTCAGGCGCATCGTGTTGTAGCGACGTGCAGCCCCATCCATTGCAGCCGGACTGTGCAGCAGTGAGATATGCGCGCGTTGACTGAACATAACGTTGTAGTTCAGATCGTGACTGAGGTTTTCCCACAGCTTTAACGAGTGTTCGTAGAACTGGCGGTTGCCCGGCAGGAAATAGTTGGACCGAACAATGGTGGTGTTACGACCACCATTGCCTCCGCCAAGCCAGCCCTTCTCAACCACGGCGATATTCTTTTTGCCATGGTTTTTGGCCAGATAGTAAGCCGTCGCCAGACCGTGCAGACCGCCGCCAACGATAACAATGTCGTAGTGTTTCTTCGGCTCAGGATCACGCCATTGACGTGTCCAGCCGGTCTGACCGGCCAGGCCATTTTTAAACACACTCCAGGCTGAAAAACGCGTCATCCCAGGTATTTATCCCTTGGTTAAAAGCGGTGAAAGTAAAGCGATGCCCGGCGAATTGCGAGCGGCGATCCGGTAACTCGGCACCGACTGTCACATTACGGTGCAACGGTGGTGGTGGTTCGATAATGCCGCCACCATCGCTTTCGAGTAAACCCCAAACCGGGAGCGAATAACGTAGTTGTGGCGACGCATGATAATAGAAATCGGACACACTGCCAGCACCGCGGTAGCCGCACCGGCAATCGCCGCAGTATTAACCGCGGCACAACAACCGCAGCACACTAAACTCGCTGTGAGCTCAGGTGGCCTTGGCCAGTTCCTGCTCTACCAGCGCGACCCACCACGAAGACCCCGGTACCAGCGTCGCATCATTGAAGTCGTAGTCTGAGCTGTGCAGCGGCCGGCTGTTGGCCCCATCCACACCGTTACCGGTCAGCATGTAACAGCCGGGAACTGCGGCCGCCATGTGGGCAAAATCTTCAGAGAACAGCTTTGGCTCACAGTCGCCATTCACTGCCTTGTCAGCGCAGAACGAGCACGCGGCGCCAGCTGCGGCATGCGCCGGACCGGCGGTGTTGATGGTGGCGGGAAATATAGTCTCGTAAG
>CAYMFQ010000058.1:0-21926 GCA_964389335.1 uncultured Granulosicoccaceae bacterium | reverse complement strand
GCGGCATGCGCCGGACCGGCGGTGTTGATGGTGGCGGGAAATATAGTCTCGTAAGCAACGGTGGCAGTTACATCGTGCGCCGCGCAAATGCCAACCACAATCTGCCGCATTCGCGCCTCGATGTCGGCATTGATCGCAGGAGTCAACGCTCGTGCATCACCGCGCAGCACAGCGTGCCCAGGCAGTACATTGCGCTTACCGTCGGTGATGAACTCTGTCACCGACACCACGCCGTTGAGCCCTGGATTCAGCTTGCGCGAGACGATGGTCTGCAGACTGCTGACAATATCAGCGCCCACCACAATCGCATCGACGCCCATATGTGGCAATGCGGCATGACCACCGCGTGCAGATATATCAATTTCAAACAGACTTTCACTGGCGGTGATCGGGCCGGCGCGGGTACTGAACTCACCGACTGGCATGCCGGGGATATTGTGCATACCGTAAACCGCATCGACAGGGAACTGCTCAAACAAACCGTCGTCAATCATTGCTGACGCCCCCAGCCCGTGCTCCTCGTTCGGCTGAAAGATAAACACCACGCGGCCATTGAACTCACCGTGCTCTGCCAGATACGCCGCAGCCCCGAGCAACATGCTGGTGTGGCCGTCATGACCACAGGCATGCATGGCACCCTCGTTCAGGGAGCGATAAGCCACCGCGCCGGTTTCGGTAATGGGCAATGCATCGATGTCGGCGCGCAAGCCAATAGCCGAGGTGCCATTGCCGCGCTGCAGCACACCGACTACGCCGGTTTTGCCGATTCCGGTATGCACTTCAAGACCGAACGACGTCAGCAACTCCGCGACACGCTGTGCGGTTCGGGTTTCGGTAAAACCGGTTTCCGGGTGGCGATGAAAATCGTGTCGCCACTCGGTCATCTGTTGCAGCAGGGGTTCAGTCTTCACGGCTCACACACTTTTCTTCGATCAGCAGAGTGCAACCGCCGGAGTCTGCCCGAATTACGGTTGCTTTGCGGCCACCGTGCTATTGCCTTCTTTCATCCAGCGCACGATGCCATCCTCGACGTTGTACACCGTATCCATCTGCTTCGCCAGCCATTTGCCGACGATGGAAGTGCGCACCCCGGAATGGCAAATCAGAATAACCGGCTTGCTGGTATCGATGGTGCTGGCCAGTGCCTGCTGCCACTTTGCCGCGTCGTAGTTGCCGGCCTTGTCGAAGAATGTCATCAGGTGGCTGCCTTCGATCACGCCGGTCTTTTTCCACTCATCAGCACGGCGCAAATCAATCAGCGGTACGCCCTGCTCAATCAACTCCTTAAGTTGCGAGTTATCGATATCAACCATGTCTGCGGCGGCAATGCGAGGCACCAGTGCGTAGCAGATGATCGCAAAACAAAGCGCAATTACTTTTTTCATAGATCGGAGATCTCCGGCGAGTTGTACCGAGCCCGTGTTCTCAACCGTTGCTCGAATAAGAAGGGGAAACTGCTTCGACGTTTCCTACGCCGGCAAGTTCCAGGCTCGACGGTGTAGACGACAGAAACTAACGCTGATTGCCGTCGTCACCGGGGAGTTCAACCGGGCTGCGGCGCGGCAGTTGTGCAGTCTGTACGCGGGCGATACGTGAACTCAGCGAATTAGAGGCGGAAAATTCCGGACTGTTGCCCAGAATCTCATCCAGGTAGTACAGCACTGTTGTGGCGTCTTCGAGTGCATTTTCCCTAAACGCCCACCAGAAACGCTCGGAGCCAAAGGCCTTATCATTCACCACAGGGCGAACGTGACTCTTTTGCAGACGCAACTGATTGATGCAGCTCAGGCAGAAACACACATAGACAAAGCCCTCCGCCCAGAAGTCGATAATGGCGGGTATCTCCTCCACATGACGCGCTTTGACGCCAAGCAATCGCACCAGCGCCTCGGGCTCCGCCTGTCTGCGCACGAACTCGGCACTGTCGAGTGACAGCGGTCGGTGCGTGATGAGTCCGGTCAGCCCCATACCGGCAATGTAGTCGACACAGTCCCAGTAGTTCTGCCGCGCATAGTCTTTCACCTCGACAGATTCAAACAATTCAATCCAGTCAAAGAACACCAGTCGCAGCCGCTCTTCAGACACATCGAATCGATGCCCGGCGTGCGGCTCAAGCGTCGCGGCGAAATTACCGAAGCTCGCGAGAAACCAGTCGAGGTTGCGAATGTTCGCACCGAGCGTGGCGCGACTTTCTGCGCGCGCGTTTTGCACCGGGGTTTGTGACTGCGCTGACATTGGCTTACTGATTCCGTGATGGCCTGTAGATCAAGCAGGGAAAATTGAAGCTTATGCTAAACGCGGTGTCCAGTCCGCAAGAAACTCCGCAAACTGATCGTGAAAGGAATCACCTTCAAATTGCTCGGCAATCAACGAATAGCGCGCCAGCACCAGTGATATACAGTTTTCGTAGATACTGTCAGACTCTTTGTCGATACCGTTAAGCTCGCACCAGGTTGCAACAGCGGTTACCAATGCGATAGCGGCCGGCACCAGTATATTGGTGTCTACCGTGTCGGTCAGGGTTTTATCGCCACCATACGATAGCTGTAGTTCATGACGAGCGGGGAATACAACAACGGTATGGCTGCGCAACAACCCTGCGTAGCGGGCACACAGCGTTGGTAACTCTGCCATCCGACTGGCAGGCACGCTGTCCTCTACATTTTCAGTTGCTCGATTTTCAAGCCCGTTATCCACTAGCCGGGTTTCAGCTAGTAGCGGAGCAAACTCTCGCCATGTGTCGATAAAACGCGACTGATGCAGCAGCACATTGTCAATTCCACAGGACAGTGCAATGCGTTTGGCGGTGAAATACTGGTCGCCGGCAAACTGCAGGCTGATTTGCTCCTGACTCACTGCAGGTTTTGTATCGCTGCCGCCCCTGCCATACAAACTCAACGAGCATGCGGCCGCCTGACCAAAATGCTTTTTGGCATCGGAAGAAAAGCTTCTGTGCAGTTTTTGCTCAACGTTGGTGAGCGCGTGATCAGACGCATTGGCAAGCGCAGACACAGTGCCAATCAGCGGGATGGCACGCTTGTCCTGATCTTCGTATTCGTCGATGGTGTTTTTTAGGTTGCGCAGCGCGAAACGCATGCTGCGAAACTTGTCCGACAACAACACCGCTGGCTTGTTACGTTTCAGGAACTGAATATTCATGGTGCGACACCAGGGTGGCCGACCTCATAAAAACGGTCTGCCGGTTTAACGCATTTGGGTTCGTTAAATCGCCGTGACATTGTTCATTCACCCCACAGTCGACATCATATACCATTAGCAGCTAATTCTCACCGCCAGCCTTGCCTTGAATCGTACCGCCGCCTCCAACCTGCGCTCCAGAATTGCCTGGATGTATTATGTCGAGGAATTGACTCAATCGCAGATTGCAACGCATTTGAACCTGGGCCGCATTACTGTACAGCGGCTGCTGGCCGAGGCTAAGAATCGAAACGAAATCAGCATCAATGTTAAAACCACTGACAGCGAAATCGTCGCATGCGAGCGCGCTGTGGAGCAGGCCTTTGGCATCGACCGCTGCATCGTGGCTCCCCTTTCAGACAGCAACGCAGATGCCTCTTTACCGATTGCCGCGGCACTGGGCCAGTATGTATCGGACAATCTTAATGACGGCATGAGCGTCGGCGTTGGCTGGGGCAGAACACTTTGCGGCTCCATAACCTATACGAATGGTCGAACCCTTAAGGATTTCAGTGTTGTCTCCCTGCTGGGTGGTATCAGTGAAGCGCGCCGCTTTAACCCGGCCGAGTTTGCGTGGCAACTGGCCGAGTGCTTCCAGGGCGAAGGATTTCTGATTCCGGCCCCGGCTATCGTAGACAGCGCCACAACGCGCAAAGCTCTGGTGGAAAACTGCGGTCTCAATTCAATTTTTCAAATGGCAAGCGAGGTAGACCTGGCATTGCTGTCTGTCGGTAGTGCAGAACCAAGTTCAACCGCTTATCGCGTGGGCTATCTTAGCGATTCGGAACGGCAGTCATTCACCGACAGTGGCGCGGTCGGCGATTTATTGTTTCACTTTTACGATATTGAAGGACGGCTCATCGATCATGAAATCAACGACCGCATCGTGTCGGTTGATATCGAGTCGTTAAAAAGCGTACCGGTCAAGGTGCTTGCCTCCGGTGGTACCGGCAAGCTGCAGTCAATGATCGGCGCGCTCGCGCTAATCAAACCGCAGGTTTTAGTTACCGATGAATTCACCGCACGCGAGCTGCTCGACCACCGGCAACAGGCATAGTCTTTTTACTGCGGCTTTTTAGCAGTTTCACTGACAAATTTTTGTGTTGAAGGAAAATCAACCACGCCCGCCTGACTGCCAAGTCCGGTGGCATTCAACGCTGAACAGGCCTGCGCAAAATCGACAGTATCCCGAGCGCTCATACCCTTAGACAATCCGGTGGCAAAACCTGCGTTAAAGGCATCGCCGCAACCACAGGTACACACAACCGATATATCAAACGCAGGGCTTTGAAACACAGTGCCGTCACGGTGATGATAATAAACACCGTCCTCACCACAGGTGATAACGCAGCAGTTAACACCTTCAGAGAAGAAATACTCCGCCATATCAGACAATCCATCCAACCCCGACAAAGCCTGCGCCTCTTCTATTGACGGCATGAAATAGTCGGTATTTGGCAGCAGCCCACCGACCAGTTGCATGTCATCGCGGGTGGCCGCAAAAACATCCAGTGTGGTGGTGCAACCGTGTTGTTTCGCCTGCGCAAACAAATCAAAACAGGTTTCACCATCGACCTTGTCCATTAGGCCTGTTCCGCCAATGTGCAGGATACTGGTATCAAGGATACGCGGAATCATGTCGGCGGTTATGTCGAATGCCCCGGTGGCACCTTTCATGTGCAGTGCTGGCCGCTGTCCGTCGGGTCGGGTTGTGACAATAGATGAAGAGGTGCCCGCATCTGCACAACGCTGCATCAGGTCAGTATCAATGTTAAAGAACCCGAGCTTTTGTAATACCCAGTCGCCCATATCGTCATACCCAACGCCACCGACCGCCTGTACGCGCATGCCATTTTTAGCCGCGACAATAGCCGCCGCACCGGCAGCACCTGACACGGCCATGGTTAGCTCTTCGATAAAGTAGGTATCCGCGTTCGGCGGTATATTGTTCACCGGTCGTCCGAGGCAATCAAAGGTATAAAAGCCCACCGACGTATAATCAAATGTCACGACTGTTCTCCTTTACCTGCTATTCGCGCCGCTGGCATTCGAAGCCTTGCTGTTCGAATCTTTTTCATCGTAGGCACACAGGTGGTTTATCGCAATCTATTGCCACTCGATGCATCAAAGTAACACAGCCGGTCCGGATTAAAGTAACCACGGATTGGCGAATCGAGCGCCTGATTAAAATCAACAATTTCTTTTACTTCTATGCGTGACTGACCACAGTCGATACTGAGAATGGTCTGATCACCCATCGGCTCCACGCCATATAACACGCCGTCAAACGTACACGCGTTTGAACTCGCCAGATGCTGATGCACGGTAATATCCTCAGGCCGTATACCGATGGTCAGATCATAAACACCGCTGCGCTGTAAGTCTGCAATCGCCCGTACACCCGACACTTGTAATTCGGCAGAACTGAATACCCCGTCAGTTACCTGACCATGGATCAGATTCATCGGTGGCGATCCGATAAACCCGGCGACAAATGTATTGTCAGGGTTGTGGTAGATGTCGTGCGGCGTGCCGATCTGCTGTATCTTACCGTGGTTCATAATGACCACACGGTCGGCCAGCGTCATTGCCTCTATCTGATCGTGGGTGACATATACGGTCGTTACCTGCAACTGTTTTTGCAAGTGCTTAAGCTGCACACGCATGGAGGAGCGCAGCTTTGCATCCAGATTTGACAGTGGTTCATCCATCAGGAATGCGCGCGGTTCGCGCACCAGTGCACGCGCCAGTGCGGCTCGCTGGCGCTGGCCACCCGACAATGCGGAAGGCTTGCGGTCGAGTAAGTCTTCAAGTTCAACCATAGCAGCCGCCTTGCGTATCAGTGCATCCTGCTCGCGCCGCGGTACCTTGCGCATACGCAGCGGAAAGCGAATGTTCTCGTAGACTGTCATGTTCGGATACAGCGCGTAGCCCTGAAAGACCATCGCAACATCTCTGTCGCGTGCATCCACATCATCGACGTTGTGGCCGTCGATGGTGATCTCGCCTTCGTTGTAATCAGTCAGGCCGGCTATCATGCGCATGGTTGTGGTTTTGCCACAGCCGGATGGCCCCAGCAACACCACAAACTCCTTGTCTCTGATGTTCAGGCTGATGTCATCAACACCAATAAAGTTACCCCATCGCTTAGTCAGCGACTTGATATCAATTTCCGCCATCAGCCTTTTACTGCCCCCATCGTCAGTCCTCGTGACAAATGGCTCTGTATTAATATGGTGAGTATAAACACGGGCACAAAAGCAATGATCGATACCATCGCAATTGCGTTGTAAATCACACCATCTGAGCCACCGGTAAAATTGGCCAGCGCCACTGATAATGTATACGCCTTGCTGGTCGATGCGATCAGCAGCGTAAACAGAAACTCGTTGATCGCGAATATCGCTGCAATGACAGAAGCTGTAACGATACCCGGCATACACATCGGCACAATAATAGAAACCAAAATGCGCAGATCCGAGGCACCATCCGTCCTTGCAGCCTCTTCTAGTTCCTTTGGAATGTCGAGCATATACGAGCGAATAATCCACGTAACCAGCGACAGGTTGATTGCCGCGTAGATCAGCATTAGCGCCCAGATACTGTCCAGCAGCCCCATGGTTCGGAATAGAAAGAATATCGGAATAGCGACGATAGCCGGTGCCATCATACGGGTAGACAGAATATAAAAACCGATATCGTCACGGCCCCGATAGGTATATCGGGCCAGTGAATAAGCGGCCGGTATACCCAGCAACAGGTCAATGGCTACCGAGCCGAGTATGGCCGCCACCGAGTTTCTGAGAAAATTAAACATCGGCCAGTCACGCCAGATCATATGCCATGCATCGAGCGAGAACGTCGGCCAGTAAACCGGCTCGGGCGTGATAATTTCAGTGCGAGGTCGCAACCCGATCGACAAAAACCACAACACCGGCAGCAGACATACCAGCAACCAGCTAATCAACACCACATAGCGCAGAACTTTGCTTTCGCCTCGGGAGCGATGAAAGGGCTTGCCCATGGTCACCCCCTGCTCGTCTGGAAAGCACGCTTAACCACCACCTGCGCAATGATAATGGTGGCAATCAGCATGATGACGGAAGCAGCAGATGCATAGCCAAAGTTAAACGTACGGAATCCCTGTCGATAGATAAAGTAACTAATGGTCTCGGTCGCACCGCCCGGTGTACCCTGCGTCATGATGTAGACACTGGCAAACATCGTTGTAATATCGATACCGCGCAGAATGACAGCAATGGCGATAACCGGTCGCATCAATGGCAGAGAGATGTTCCAGAAGATCGCCGGCCAGCTCGCACCGTCAAGCCGTGCCGCCTCTTCTATTTCCTCGTCCTGGCTCTGCAGCGCAGCGACAAAAATAATAAACAGAAACGGCGTCCACTGCCAGACGTCTGCAACGATTAACATCAGCCTGGCCAGTGGCACACTGGAGACAAAAGCGATGTTCTCCTGAACAATGCCCAGGCGCATCAGCAGATCCGAAACTACCCGGGCATCGGTAAACGCGAGTTTCCAGATATAGGCAACTGCAGACGGCATAAACAACATGGGCATCAGGAACACAATGCGCCAGCCACGAATAAAAGGGTCACGGTAGGCGAAGTAGGCCAGCGTCAGTGCGATAATGCACTCGAGTGTCAGCGCAATACCACCAATAACAAACGTATTCCACAATGCCGCCCAGAATTCGGAATCAGCAAACAGCTCGTTGTAGTTATCAAACCCGACCGGATTCCATGCGGTAAACGTAACACTGAAAAAGCTCTGATAAATCGCGTAGATACCCGGGTACAGGGTGATCATCATCAGGTACAGCACCGCCGGCGCTACCAGAAAATAGGGAAACGCACGACGCATAAACGGATGGCGACGCCTGAACGGCCTGCTTTGCGAGTGCTGTGATGTCATATTTTATGTAACAGCCCGTTGCTTCTAATCTGCGTCACCGCATCCTCCATGCAACTCCACACATACAGCACACACGCTCACGAATTACGCTGCCAGCGAAAAAACGCTGGCAGCAAACATCTGCGCTGCAGGCGCAGCGCAGAGTGGTACACGCTAGAACGGCATTTCCTTACCTTTGCCAATCCACATACCCGGCTCTACCGCTGCATAATCAACCGGAATATTTTTACCGTAAAAGCCCTGCTTCTTCATGATTTTCTCAACTGCCTTGGCACCAGCATCCAGTGCTTCCTTGGCACTCGCCTGCCCGACAATGGCTTTGTTGATTTCATTGCCAAGCGCCTGTTCCATCTCAAACATACCCGGCAGCCTTGGTGCACACCAGGCATAGTCGAGACTCTTACCCCAGACTTCGGCTGGCTGAGAAACCGATTGCAGCTTGTCGTTTTCAAGCACTGATCGATAACCCGGGGCCACACCATTGGCGTTCGCTTCGTTCATCGCCATAATTGATGAGGTTGTCAGGAAGCCAAGCATCAGGAATGCGCCTTCAGGGTTTTGGCTGGACGCCGCCACTACCGACGTGGAACCAGCAATGTTCGGCGGCGCAAAACGACCACCCTCTACACGCGGCTCATAAATTGTTACAAAATCGTCGACGATCTGTGACTGATCAGGGCGAGATGCCTGAGTACCACTGTCCTGCCACGATACATTGGTCGCCAGCTGACCACCGAGCCATGCGGCACGATTCTCCGGCCAGCCCGCAGCGGCGGTACCCTCCGCAGCATTTTTGGCCAGATCAAGCACAATCTGCAGACCCTGCACGCCTTCCTCGCCATTGAAGACTGGCTTCCATTCACTGTCAAACAGCTCCATGCCACACTGTGCGGCAATGTGTTCCCACGTATAGGTAGACCAGAACCCTCTGCCACCCATGAGGCCAACACCGGCAACACCGGGTTCAATCTTATTGAGCTCGGTTGAAATACGAATCAGCTCATCGTATGACGGTACCGTGTTCCACTTGTCGATTTCGCCACCGAGTAAATCCTCTACATACTTTTTGCGCAAATGCACCATCTGTATGTCGCAGTCGAAAGGAATGCCGTAGAGGTCACCGTTAAAGTAACCATAGTTGCTGCTGTAGGTTTGATAAAAATCATCCAGCGGCAGGTTCCATTTTTCGGCAAAGCCATCAAGCTTATGCAGAAAGCCCGGCGCTGCGAAATCACCCAGCCATGGTGAAAAAAACTGCAATGCGTCAAAGCTTGCGTTACCGGAGATAAACTCTGCCACCGCCTTGTCGTACAAACTGTCATCCGGAATCGGCACCAGCTCCACGGTGATACCAGACAACTGCTCAAACGGTTTTAGACCATCTGCAGCAGACTCCCGGTCAGCAGCGCCAATGGCGAACCGCACGGACTTACCAGCCTGCTCTGCCCTTACTTTTTCCCAGTCAACCGTTCTGATCCAGTCTTTCGATGGATCCCAAAGCAGGTCGTCATCGGCCAGGTTGTACTGTTTTTTGTAGTCTGCCTTGACATAGTTTCCGACATTAATGCGCGCCAGAATATCTTCCGGACTTTCGGCAGACTGAGCGTAACCTTTGCTGATATGGAACAGAGGCAAAGTACTGCCGCCTGCTGCCACCCCTAACGTGGAAACACCACTGGATTTCAGGAAATTGCGCCTGGACATATTTGACATTGATCTTTCTCCTCACTGTGATATGAATCACCGCGCTCAACACCTAAACAATCGACACACTCGTAAACCCCGTTCAACACCTGTCGGTGCTGCGCTGTGATCTCTCCCTGCAGCTAAGCGCTACAATGTAAACGGTTTAACGATAACGCTCCCCTACCAAACTGCCTATAGTAACAACCGTACTGAATGCTCTACATAGTCTTTAAACAGCGACGCAACGCGAGCACCCACTGCGCCGTCAATAACCCGGTGATCAAACGTAAACGTTGCACGACACATGGGCTTGATGCACACACTGTTATCCTGCACCACAGCCGCAGGCGCCACCGTACCGATAGATACGATGGACGACTGTGGTGGATTAATTATCGATGTAAACTCGGGTATACCATACATACCCAGGTTAGATACGGTTGACACCCCACCCTGGTATTCCGTTTTTAGTAGCCGGTTACTACGTGCGCGATCAATCAGTGCGCTAACCTCAGTGGCTATCTGTACGACAGACTTGCTGTCGACTCCAGGAACTACCGGTGTAATCAACCCGTTGTCCAGCGCCACCGCAAACCCCAGATCAACCTGATCAAACATCAGCATCTCGTCTTCGGTCCACTGGCTGTTTGCCTGCTTTATTTCCGCCAGCGTCAGCGCGAGCGCACGCAGAAAAAACACATTCAGTGATACCTTTGTGTTCTGCTCTGCCTTAACGAGGCCACGACTGATACCGGCGTTAACTTCCTCTGCGGTATTTACCAGCGATTCACACTCGCAGTCCACCACCACCTGGTATGACGGTATCGTCTGCACCGAATGAGTCAGCCGTTGCGCGATTGTTCGTCGCATCACGGTGTGTGGTGTGGCGGTGTGTGGTGTGGAAGTGTGCGGTGTCGCGGTGTGCGGCGCAGACATGCGCGATATCGTGGCATGCGGAGCTACCGTGCTCGGTAATGGCAGTCCGCCCGCAGAAGCAGATGCCTGCGCATTACGGCCAGCCACATCAGATACCAGCGCGAGCACATCAGCCTTGATAATCCGGCCATTGCGCGCGGTACCGCTAATACCTGCCAGCACAATACCGTGCTCTGCTGCGACACGCCTTGCTGCAGGACTCGCCCTGACTGCATCTACCGCAGTTAATTCTGAATGACCGACTTGCAGTGGCATTGGCGGAACCGCCCCGCCATCGTTAGCGGCAGTGCTTTCGACTGCGCCTTTGTTGCCCTGTTCGTCGCAGGCCAACGGCCCTTCACTTACTGACGGATGATCAATCGTATCGAACGGCTCATGCTGCTGGTAGATAGACGCGATCACCTTGCCAACCGCATGGGTCGCACCAACAGCGGGTTCGCTGATGGCAATACGCCCCGCCGCAAGCGACTCTACTTCCATCGCAGACTTATCGGTTTCAATAACAAAGATAGGCTGCCCTTCGTCAACCTGATCGCCGTGTTTGCAAAGCCACTCGGCCAGCAACCCGGACTCCATGTCCATATCGACCTTTGGAAAAATCACTTCTACCGGCATGTCATCGCCTGCCGTGTACCAGTGCCGTGGCCGCCGACACAATATCATCGGTTTGCGGCACTGCCTGTTTTTCAAGCATCGGGTTATAGGGAATCGGGCACTCCGCACCACCCAGACGAACAATAGGCGCATCGAGGTAATCAAACGCGTCGCTTTCAGCCACCATCGCGCTCAACTCAGCGCCAATGCCAAGTGTTTTAACACCCTCGTACACACACATCAATCGGCTGGTCTTCTTTACGCTGCCGACGATCGTCTCCTGATCAATCGGTCGCGGGGTACGCAGGTCAATGACTTCAGCACTGATGCCGTTGTCAGCCAGTTGCTCTGCCGCCTCCAGAGACTTGTGCGTCATGATGGAACTTGCCACCACTGTCACGTCGGTACCCTCGCGCAACACGGCCGCCTTGCCTATCGGCACCGTGTAGTGGCCAGCGGGTACGGTGTCCTTCATCTTGTATAAAAGCTTGTGTTCGAAGATCATCACCGGGTCCGGATCTTCCAGCGCGGCCAGCAACATGCCTTTTACATCGTGCGGTGTTGACGGTTGAATCACCTTTAAGCCGGGCACATGCGCCAGCCACGCCTCCAGGCTCTGGCTATGCTGCGCGGCTGCACCTGTGCCGGAGCCTGCCGGAAAGCGCATCACCACCGGTACCGACACGGCACCACCGAGCATATAGCGAATCTTCGCCGCCTGATTGACAATTTGCTCAAGCGCCAGTGCGGCGAAGTCTGAAAACTGAAATTCCAGAATCGGTCGCATACCGTTGAGTGCAGCACCCACGGCAACACCGGCGGCCCCCAGCTCCGAGATTGGGGTGTCCATAACCCGCTCTTCACCATACTTGTGCACAAGGTCACCGGTTACCTGAAACGCTCCACCATAAACACCGATATCTTCCCCCATCAGAAACACACGTTCATCTGACGCCAGCGCAATATCCAGTGCATCGCGAATTGCCTCGGCGTAACTCATCTGCACTTCGGCATTCACGCAATGGTACCTGCCGGTGCATTGGTTAGCGACGCTGCTATGGGCCGGGAGTACACATCGCGCTCTACCGATAACGGATCCGGATCAGTGCCGTGCCTGGCAAATTCAATCGCGGTTTCCACGTCTTGCTTTCCCTGTGTGGCAATCGCATCGATCTCTGCGGTGGTAAACAACTGATACTCACACAACAGATTTTCAAAGCGCTTTATCGGGTCTTTCTTCTTCCACGCTTCTATTTCATCCGTGGTGCGATAGCGATTGCGATCACTCTTACTGTGCCCGCGCCAGCGATAGGTTTTACACTCGACGAGTGTTGGCCCCTGCCCGTCTCGCGCCCGCCGCACAGCGGTGTCGGTAACCTCTGCGACATCCGAGATCGAATTACCGTCGACGATGTGACCGGGCATGTTATAAGCGCTCGCACGGTCTGCGATATCCTGTACCGCTGTGGAACGCGCGGTGGATGTGGACATTCCATAGCCGTTGTTCTCACACACAAACACCACGGGAAGTTTCCACACAGACGCCATATTAAGCGCCTCGTGAAACGCCCCTTCATTGCTGGCACCGTCACCAAAAAAGCAAACGACCACCTTGCCGTTGCCAAGCTTCTTGTTCGCCAAAGCCGCCCCCACCGCAATGGGGAGCCCGCCACCAACAATGCCGTTGGCACCGAGGTTACCCTTGCCAACATCCGCGATATGCATCGATCCGCCGCGGCCTTTGCAATACCCTTCTTCTTTGCCAAAGAACTCTGCAAACATCAGCTTGAGATCAGCACCCTTGGCAACACAGTGGCCGTGCCCACGATGTGTTGAGGTAATCTGATCGGTGTCGTTGAGCATCATGCAAACGCCAACGGCACTGCCTTCCTGACCAATCGACAGGTGCATGGTGCCGTGTATCAGCCCACGTATATAACTGTCTTCCGCACCCTCTTCAAAGCAGCGTATCTGATGCATCTTCAGCAACGCATCGGACAACTGCTCTTTACTTGCCGCATTTAGCAGAAAGGGTAAACGTTCACTGTTGCTATGCGACAACGCCATTACGCGTGGCTCCCGGTTACCGGCTGACTAACAGTTTCTGCAGTACGCCACATCGCATCCTGCCGACAGCGCAATTCGTAAAGCATACTGTCAGTTTGCACAGCGACATTATCGTAGGTCAGCAACTCACCTTTTTTAATTGGTGCCTTAACCACCGCGTTGTACAACAAACCACACGGTGCGGCGTTTTGCACGCATGCCTCGTCGTAGCGCATGGACCAGGCTCGATAACAGTATTCACCGATAGAGTCGAGGTGTTCGCCAACGGACAAATCTTTCTTCGCCACCGCACAGACTTCAGCCACCGGCCGGTCCAGCGGCTGCATATCGGCGGTTTTATATAACACCGCTCTGGCACAGGTCAGGGGCACCTCGAGCGAGGTCAGATGGAACGGTCGGTGAAAGGTGTAATAAGGCCCGTCACCGAGTTTCAGATCGGTCATTCTTTCCCTGATCCGTTCATGACGCATGTCGGCAACCACAAATACACCAGGTGCCACGCCCTTACCCACTGAATAGTCAACGCAGCCAACGCGAGACAGCACACCACCGTCCTGTTCCGGTATTAACGTCGTCGCCAGTTCGGTAAGTGTGGCACCGGGTCCATGCATGCCAGGTCTGTCAGGCACAAGGCCGGTGGCGTTTGCAATCGCCACCATTTCCACCATGGTTTTGGATCCGTCGACAAACTCCACCAGCATGCGCGGGTTCATGTTGCGCCGCGCTGCCTCTTCGGCATATTGATCAGGGATTGCATCTATGTTGAGTGGATTGTTCTTGCCTTTGCCAGCACACACAACATCGTGCCCCATGGCAGATACAAAATTGATCAGCTCCATGCACGAAGACGGTTCGTCACCGGCACCAAGCGAGTAAACCACGCCCTTCAAGTCGGCCTGATGCCGCAGATAGTGCCCGACCGTAACGTCCGCTTCGACGTTCATCATCACGAGGTGCTTACCATTGTCGATTGCACGCATACCCACGTCAGCCCCGACCGTCGGCACCCCGGTCGCATCGATGATGACATCGATCTGCGGGTGATCGAGCACCTGCATCGCATCCTCGGTGATTGCGATTTTGTTGTTGTCGATGGCCTGATTGAATGCCGCCTGAGACGTGGCGACTGACGCATACGCAGCACTGCCGCCACTGCTGCGATAGGCGATATCAACCGACCTGACTGCGTTCTCCGGCTTCAGCTCTGCAATCGCTGCCACGCGCACCCCGTCCATGTGTGCGACACGCGAAATAATATCGGTGCCCATTTCCCCACAGCCCACAAGGCCCAGACGCACAGCTGCGCCGCTTTGCTGCAGCGCTGCAAGATCTTTTGCCAGTCCAATTAGCTCGACGTTGCTCGGCATTGAGTTCCCTCCATGTCCGAAACTGTACATTTATCTATTTTGAGATGCAATTGTTCATCATTGGCGATTTTCCGTCAAGCACCGCGATCATCTTGATAACACCATTTACATTCATATTATTGAATGTGATAGCATCCCCGCGCTTTCTTCATCAGGAACCTTAATGTCTACAGAATTTACTCCGCTGATGTCGCTGCTTGGCGGCGCGCTGATTGGCGCCGCAGCCGTGTTGCTGATGGCAACCCACGGTCGTATTGCCGGTGTCTCCGGTATTGTTTCGAAACTGCTGCCACCCGGTATTGATCGAAGCGGTGCGCTGGTCAGCGTGGCGGTAATCGCCGGACTAATACTGGCAACGCCGCTTTATAAACTCCTCACTGGCGCGCTGCCGGCACAAACCATTTCCGCCAGCTTGCCGGTACTGGCTGTTGCCGGGCTGCTCGTTGGCGTTGGCGCCGGCACCGGCAATGGCTGCACCAGCGGTCACGGCGTTTGCGGAATTTCGCGGCTGTCGGCGCGCTCCATTGTCGCGACCATCACTTTTCTGACAACCGGCGTGGCGACCGTCACCCTGGTTCGATACCTGAGCGGAGCATAACCACATGTCTTTTTTACTGGCATTAATCAGTGGCCTGTTGTTCGGCGGCGGACTCCTGATCTCCGGCATGGCAAACCCGCAAAAGGTACAGAACTTTCTGGATCTGTTTGGCCACTGGGATCCAAGCCTTGCTTTTGTCATGGGTGGCGCCATCGCGGTCACGCTGCCCGGCTACCACCTGCTAAAGCGCCGGGCCAGACCGTTGATTGCAACAAAGTTCCAGTGGCCAGGGCGCACCGACTTCGATGCACGCCTGATCGGCGGCTCAGTGCTGTTTGGCGCCGGATGGGGTCTTGGCGGTCTGTGCCCGGGACCGGCTCTCACTGCCCTGCCATTTATGAACGCAGGCACCTTCGTGTTTGTGGCAGCCATGCTGGCAGGTTTTGTGTTGGCCAAAATGATCGGCCGCAGCACGTCATCCGTGACACCAGCACTCGATCAGGCATAGAGAGCGCCTGCGATGAACGGGTGCGAAGCTACCTTTCGCACCCGGCACAATCGCATCGACCAACAGCCGCTAAACTTATTCACATAACCCGCATACGCGGCACCATATTTTTTGTCGATACCGCAGAGAACCATCATGAGCGACTACCCGGTTAACATGTCCAGCAAGCCCGACGTCGAACCATTCTTTGATGAAGCGACTAACACGATCAGTTACGTCATCACTGACCCGGCCACCAGGCACTGCGCAATACTCGACTCGGTACTTGATTTCGACTACGCCGCCGGCCGCATCTCGTACACACAGGCCGACAAACTCATCGAATACATAAAGAAAAATGACCTGACGCTGGACTGGATAATCGAAAGCCACGTGCACGCAGATCATCTGTCAGCAGCGCCGTATCTGCAGGAAGCGCTCGGTGGCAAAACCGGCATTGGCAAGGAAATCATCCGGGTGCAGGATGAATTTGGCAAAATTTTCAACGAAGGCACCGAGTTCCAGCGCGATGGCTCGCAGTTCGATGCACTCTTCAGTGATGGCGATACCTATACCATTGGATCGATAACCGGCTTCGCTATGCACACGCCCGGACACACACCGGCCTGCATGGTTCACGTTATAGGCAATGCAGCCTTTGCCGGCGACACGCTGTTTATGCCGGATGGCGGATCTGCGCGCGTCGACTTCCCCGGCGGCGATGCCGGGCAACTGTACGACTCCATCCAAAAGGTGCTGGCGATGCCGGACGACATGCGGCTGTTTATCTGTCACGACTATGGGCCGGGCGGCCGTGAGATTCAGTGGGAAACCACCATTGGCGAGCAACGCAAAAACAACATTCACGTGGGTGGCGACGCAGACCGCGACACTTTCATCAAGATGCGCAACGAACGCGATGCCACACTAAAAATGCCGCAGTTAATCATCCCTTCTTTGCAGGTGAATATGCGTGCAGGTGAAGTACCAACTGATGACGACGGCAACCGCGTATTAAAGGTACCGGTCAACGGCCTCTAACAGACCGCACAGCGCGCATCCGATGCATTCTGGCAAACCGCTGCCGACAATTAATGTGCTGGCCTGCCAGATCGAGGTGCCGGTTACGCTCACAACGGCAGCGCGTGACCAGCACCTGCAAAGCATGGCCGCGCGCGTAGGCAGCGCACTGGAACAACACCGGCAATCGCAGCCCGACAATCCAGTCCGACTGGTTGTATTGCCAGAGCTAAGCAGCATTGACTACAGTCGCGAATCATTCGAGCAGTTACAACACCTTGCAGAAGACCTGCATGGACCTTCTACTGATTGCTGGCGCAAAATTGCCACACAGCACAACGCATTCATCGCCTACAGCTTTCCGCGTAAGTCAGACAAACACTACACCATCAGCGTCGCGATAATCGATCCGACCGGCACTGTGGTTGGCGTGTACGACAAACTACACCTGGCGCAATATGGCGCGTCGATGGAGAAGGAATATTTCCAGCGTGGCGAAAACCTGTTGGTGTTCGAGATAGACGGACTGCGTGTTGCCCCCATCATCTGCTACGACATTCGCTTCCCGGAACTGTGCCGCAGCCTTGCTGTTGAACACCGCGTTGACCTGATTCTGCACTGCGGTGCCTACTATCGCGACGAGTCTTTCTACACCTGGCACGACTTTGTGCGCACACGGGCACTTGAAAACCAGCTTCACTTTCTGAGCCTTAACCGCGCTGGCAAACACTACGGCAATTCACTCTATTGCCCGCCATGGGTCGACAATGAGATTTCAGCCACTCATTTTGATGAGCACCGCGAAGACTTCAAAACCCTGTTAATTGATCGCACTCGAATAGAACAGGTGCGTGAGCAGTACGCTTTTTTACATGATCGTCTGGATAGCTACTGAGTTTCAATCATGAACAAAAGTGATCAACAACAGGACTCCCCGGACAGCTGCAATACAGAATCAATCAGAGTTTATCTGTGGGCGGCGAAGATACCGGTACTGGGGTTTATTGCGGATCACCACTGGTTTGTGATTGAACGCGATGGTTGTAAAAGCCGTTGGGAAGTATGGCAAAAGCCCAATGCGTGCAACATAAAACCTGCAGTGCCTTCAGCCACAGAGCACAGTTCTTTAAAAAACAAACCGGAGCGTTGTAGCTGGGGACACCTGAACCTTAATCTTTTGCCACCAACGGTCGGCGTAGGCAATGGCGACGCCACACTGCATACACAGTGGTCCGGTGCGCTCGCGCAAAACCTCGCTACACGCATTGAACAGTCTCCTCAAACCTACCCGTGGTGCAACCGCTACTGGTACTGGCCCGGCCCCAACAGCAACACCTATGTGCAATGGGTGCTTATGGGGCAACACAGCCTCGGGCACCGCGCGCTCGGCAAACAATACTGTCATTTGTTTGCGTGACCCGGATCGCACTAGTCAGTCGTGCACAAGGGCGTCACACGTTATTCACAGGCGAAGATGTAGCATCCACCGTGTTGGATTAAAAACCGACTGCAGCACTTTCCCGACGCCTCAACACGGATACGATGACTATGAAAGTTTCCCGACGTTTAATGCTTGCCGCTGTGGTAGTTGCAGGTATCACCGCCTGTACACGCGCCCCGGTAAAATATCTTGAGCCTGTTTTACCCAAATCACAACCAGACATTGTTGACACCGCGGTAGCTGCCGGCAGCTTCAATACACTGGTGGCTGCAGTACAGGCAGCTGACCTGGTCGATACCCTGAAAGGTGATGGACCTTTCACCGTATTCGCCCCAACCGATGACGCCTTTGCAGCATTGCCTGCCGGCACGCTGGAGACACTGCTCAAGCCTGAGAACAAAGCACAACTACAGGGCATACTGACCTATCACGTACTCGCCGGTAAAGTTATGTCAGGAGACATTGCCGGTCAGACGCTGAATCCGGAAACCGTCAATGGTCAGACCCTCGCGGTAGACGCAACCGACGGTGTCAAAATCAATGAATCAAATGTGGTTACCGCAGACATAGAAGCCAGCAATGGTGTAATCCACGTAATCGACGCTGTGTTACTGCCGCAGTAGCGCTCTCAAGACGCATGACAGGGCGTGTGCAAAACACGCCCTGTGTCTGTAACGCTGCCATCGCAAAAAACACTTACCGTCTGATTGCAGCGTGCCCCTGTTTTCGCCGCTGCTGCGGTGTTAACCTTGCATCTCACAGGTTTGGGGGAAAGGCCATGCTGGTCAAGCGAATAATATCTATTGCACTGTTGTTATACGGAACGAATCTGATAGCAGACAACCGAATTGATGGCATGCGCCCTGATGCACCGGAGCTCGCCGCCTATGGCGACTACAGCGTCGGTGTTACCACGGTCGACGTCACCAACGCCGATCAGATAGACATTCTGAAGGTAACCGATACCGAAAAGCCACGTGCCGATCGTACGCTGACGCTTGAAGTTTTTTACCCGTCAAAGCCCGCGGATCCAACTCCGTTGCGAGCATTCATCCGCGATGGTGAAACCGAAGTCGACCTGCACGGCGTGTCATCCAGAGACGCAGAACCCGACACTGCCGCAGCCCCCTACCCGCTGGTGATTATTTCGCACGGTTTTCCCGGCAACCGTTTTCTTATGAGCCACCTCGCTGAAAACCTCGCATCCAAGGGTTATGTGGTGGCGTCCATTGACCATACTGATTCAACTTATCGCGACAAAGCGGCCTTTGGTTCGACACTTGTCAATCGCTCACTTGATCAAACATTTGTACTAAACGAAATGCAACGTCTGAGTGACGACAGCGATACCGCCATTAAAGGCATGGTCGATACCAGCAGTACCGCACTGGTGGGCTACTCGATGGGTGGCTACGGTGCGGTTATCACCGCTGGTGGTGGCGTAACCCAGGCGGCCGTGGAGCTTTCATGGGGTGCACCAGCCGGCACACTGGCAGTACATCTGGCAGGCAGCGATTCCCATAAAGCTTTACGCGATGAACGCATCAAGTCGATTATCGCCATCGCACCGTGGGGAATGGAACGCGGCTTCTGGGATGCCGACGGTCTCAGCGGCATTAATGTACCGACAATGTACGTAGCCGGCAGCGCCGATGACGTTTCAGGCTACGAAAAAGGCGTGCGCGCCATGTGGGAGCAAAGCACCGGTGCACCACGACACCTGCTGACCTTCGACCACGCCAATCACAATGCCGCCGCCCCCTATCCTGCACCGGCGGAATCAATGGCGATGAACGAAACCCTTGGCTTCGCACCGTTTGAACACTATGCCGACGCAGTCTGGGATACCAACCGCATGAATAACATCATGCAGCACTTTGCCACTGCGTTTATAGCCCGGCATTCACGTGGTGACGAATCAATGGATGCCTATCTCGATCTGGTACCAAACTCCAATGATGCAGTCTGGGCCACAGAAGAAGACGGCACCTTCAAGCCCGAACACAACTATTGGAAAGGCTTTCAAAACCGCACAGCCAAGGGACTGCAGCTGGAGTTTAAGGCCGCCGGCGAATAGTAAGCCGAGCGTACCCGGCAACGTAAATTCGGAGCTCCTCATGACCGACAGCACTTTTGATATCGGCCGCTTTATCGCCGCCACCAAGCGCGAGCTAACGGCCAATACCGATATCGCAAAGCACTTTGATAATGTTCGTGACGAACTGCGCCACTCCGTAGATATTGTTGCCGGTGCGCACGCCAAAGGTGAGGCGGTAGTGCCTGAGGTGTCCTACGCTGCAGTGGCTGACAACCGCGTAAGCAGCAGCGACATCGAAGCAATCAGAAAACGCGGGTGTGTCATTGTGCGCGGCGTGTTTGATCACGCCCAGGCCGCCGAGTGGAATGACGAACTCGGCACCTATCTGCAAACCAACAACTATATCGAACGCGCCAAGGAAAAAGCCGGGCTCGACAATTACTTTGGTGATCTGAAAGACGCACAGCCGCAGATATTCGGCGTGTACTGGTCACGCCCGCAGGTACTGGCGCGACAGGCGGAAACCATGGCCACCACCAAACGATTCCTCAACCGCTTGTGGGACACATCCGCACCGGCCGGTCCGGAATTTGATCCGGACTTCGACTACGCCTACGCTGATCGAACGCGGCGTCGTGCCCCCGGTGACACCACACTCGGGCTGTCGCCGCATATGGATGCCGGCTCTTACGAGCGCTGGGTCGACCCGGCATTCCAAAAGATCTATGCGAGTATATTCAACGGTCGTCTTGATCAATACGACCCGTGGAAAGCTGCCTATCGCACACAAACACGTGAGTTCAGCTCACCGGCGGTAAGCTCCATGTTTCGCACGTTTCAGGGCTGGACAGCACTGACCGAACAGGGGCCCGGCGATGGCACACTCGAGCTATTGCCGATTGCCAACGCCATAGCCTATGTACTGTTGCGTGCGCTGCAAAGCGACGTGCCTGAAGACGAACTGTGCCTTGCAAAGCCCGGACGCGCACTGGGCGTCAACAACGAATGGCATCCTGACCTGACGCCCGGCATTATTCCAATTCAAACAGTCACCCCGGGCGATACGGTATGGTGGCATCCTGATGTGGTACATGCCGTTGGTAGTGAGCACACCGGCACAGACTTCGCCAGTGTTATTTATATCGGCGCAAGCCCAGCGTGCAATAAAAACCGCACCTATGCATTGCGTCAGGCGCAGAGCTTTCTGTCAGGCACCAGCGCCCCCGACTTCGCCGCGGAAGACTACGAAACGAACTTTAACGGTCGTGCCACAGAAGCAGATCTGACCGATCTTGGAAAACGCCAGATGGCACTGGCATAACCATTACTGGTTGTAGCTCGCCAGATTACTTTGGCTTCATGTGGCATAAGTAGTAACCGTTAAACAGCGTAGCCAGCAAGCACTGATTAAGGTCAGTTGTGCAGAACAGCCAGCCCCGGATCCAAAACTTCAGAGACATGTTTTGGTTCGGCACGGCGAGTCAGACACACTTATCCACAATTCATCACTGGCATTGATGTCACCACACCACAATAGTTATATGGATACCCCAACGCGGACAATGGATTATGCAAACAAAAGCCTCACACAAACCACACGATTCCAATAAGCGCAACACACT
>CAYMFQ010000057.1:0-27309 GCA_964389335.1 uncultured Granulosicoccaceae bacterium | reverse complement strand
TGGTCAACCGTGTCGGGGACTTTGGTTTTCTGCTCGGTATCGCTGCCATCGTTATGTACACCGGAACACTGCACTACGGTGAGGCGTTTGAAGCAGCGCCGGCACTGGTCGATGAAACCATCGAAATTTTCCCGGGTGCGGGCTGGTCGGTTTTAACCATTATCTGCATCGGCCTCTTTATCGGTGCCATGGGTAAGTCGGCGCAAATTCCGCTGCACGTCTGGCTGCCTGATTCAATGGAAGGACCAACGCCCATTTCCGCGCTGATACATGCGGCCACAATGGTAACAGCTGGTATCTTTATGGTTGCGCGCATGAGCCCGCTGTTTGAATTGTCGGAGACCGCGCTGACTTTCATTTTGATCATCGGCTCGCTCACCGCATTGCTGATGGGCCTGATCGGCATCGTGCAAAACGACATCAAGCGCGTTGTCGCATACTCCACATTGTCGCAGCTGGGTTACATGACTGTGGCACTGGGTGCCTCAGCGTATAGCGCGGCGATTTTCCACCTGATGACCCATGCGTTCTTTAAAGCGCTGTTATTCCTTGCAGCGGGCAGTGTCATTATCGGCATGCACCACGAGCAGGATATTCGCAAGATGGGCGGCCTGAAAAAATACATGCCCATCACTTACTGGACATCGCTTATTGGCACACTGGCGCTGATCGGGTTTCCGGGCTTTTCCGGGTTCTTCTCCAAGGATGCCATCATCGAGGCGGTGCACGGTTCGCAAACAGCCGGTGCCGGCTTTGCACATCTGTGTTTGCTACTGGGTGTGTTTGTCACGGCCTTTTACAGCTTCCGTATGTTCTTTCTGGTTTTTCACGGTGAGGAACGTATGGATCAGCACACCAAAGAACATCTGCATGAATCCCCGCGCGTTGTTACGGTGCCGTTGATTCTGCTTGCCATACCTTCGGTAATTCTGGGCGCAATGACCATTGGCGGTATGGTGTTCGGAGACTACTTTGGCGGCGCCATTCAGGTTGCCGCAAACCACGATGTGCTTGGCAAGCTCGCTGAGGATTACCATGGCGTGTTTGGCTTTATTCTGCACGCCTTTAAGTACCCGGCGGTGTACCTGGCACTGGCGGGGTCAGTCGCGGCATGGTTCATTTACATGCGCCAGCCACAGATTGCTGATTCCATCTCGAAGAAGTTTAGCGTTGTGCATCGCGTGCTCGATAACAAGTACGGCTTTGACGACTTCAATCAGAAGGTATTCGCCGGTGGCAGTTTGCGAATTGCTGACAAGCTGTGGAGCGTCGGAGACGTGAAATTGATCGATGGAATGATGGTTAATGGCACGGCGAACAGTGTTGGCGCTCTGTCACAACTGATACGCCATGTTCAAAGTGGCTATCTGTATCACTATGCGTTCGCGATGATCATTGGTCTGCTGGCCATGATATCCGTTTTCATTTTTAGCACCTGAGCCGGCTCGACTGATGCCTATTCTTAGTACAATAATCTGGTTGACAATCCTCGGCGGTGTACTGGTACTGTTTGTTGGAGACCAACGCTGCAGGCCCGTCGCACTGGCTGTATCGGTGCTTGCCTTTCTGTTCAGCTTACCGTTGTTTTTCAGTTTTGATCGCAGCACCGCTGACCTGCAGTTCGTTGAGCACCTGGCCTGGCTGCCGTCGTTTAACATCAACTACTCCCTTGGGGTAGATGGCATCTCCGCGCCGCTTATTCTGCTGACGACTTTCATTAACATCATTGTTGTCATCTCGGCCTGGGAAGTCATTAAGGATCGCCCAGCCATGTACCTCGCGGCCTTCCAGATCATGACAGGCTTTATGGTGGGTGTGTTTGCCGCCGCTGATGCTATTTTGTTTTACGTCTTCTTCGAGGCAACACTGTTGCCGATGTTCCTGATTATCGGCATCTGGGGTGGACCGCGGCGTGTCTATGCCACCATCAAGTTCTTCCTGTATACCTTTCTCGGCTCCGTATTTATGCTGGTGGCCCTCATCTATTTGTACAGCGAAGCTGGCAGCTTTGATATCTCTGCATTCCATCAGCAACCGCTTGGCGAAACCGCGCAAACACTGATCTTCTTCGCGTTCCTGATTGCGTTTGCAGTGAAGATTCCGATGTGGCCGGTGCATACCTGGCTGCCCGATGCTCACGTCGAAGCGCCGACTGCGGGCTCTGCGGTACTGGCGGCCATCATGCTGAAGATGGGAGGCTACGGCTTCCTGCGTTTTAGTTTACCCATCGTGCCGGATGCCAGTATGCAGCTGGCGTGGCTGATGATATTGCTGTCGCTGATTGCTGTGGTATACATCGGCTTTGTTGCGCTGGCGCAGTCGGATATGAAAAAGCTGATTGCCTATTCGTCGATATCGCACATGGGTTTCGTCACACTCGGTATGTTCATCATGTTTGGTGTGCTCGCCAACACCGCCGGCAGCGATGATGTCAGCCATGCAGTGCTCGGCCTTGAAGGAGCGATGGTTCAGATGATCTCGCACGGGTTTATCTCCGCTGCGATGTTCCTTTGCGTCGGGGTCGTATACGACCGCATGCATTCACGACTTATTGCAGACTATGGCGGGGTCGTAAACACCATGCCGGTGTTCGCCGCGTTTATGGTGTTCTTTGCGATGGCTAATGCCGGTTTGCCTGGTACCTCAGGCTTCGTTGGCGAGTTCATGGTAATTGTTGCAAGCTTCAAGGCTAACTTCTGGTTTGCGTTTCTCGCTGCCACCACTCTGATACTCGGGGCTGCCTATACACTGTGGATGGTTAAGCGCGTGGTGTTTGGTGAAGTCACGAACGATAACGTCGCCGCGCTTACCGATGTCAACGGCCGTGAAAAACTAATGCTCGCGTTACTGGCGTTTATGGTGCTGTTCTTTGGCCTGTGGCCACAACCTATGGTTGACCTTATGCATTCCTCAATCAGCAATCTGGTGGCGCACGCCACTGTGTCAAAACTATAGGGGGCGGGCATCATGGATAATCTCGGCCTGGCTACCGGCGAAATTTTTCTGCTTTGCGCAATCTGTGTGATTCTTATCGGCGATCTTTTCGTGCGCGAAGAACAGCGCCCGCTCGCTTATCTTCTCGCACAGGTGTCACTGGTTGTAACCCTGCTGTTAACGTGGTCTGTGTCGCCAGATACTGGCAGTGCCACCGCGTTTGGCGGCAGTTTTGTTATGGATCAGATGAGCAAGGTGTGCAAGACCTGGATACTGGTTGTATCTATTGGTGT
Organism: uncultured Granulosicoccaceae bacterium; assembly: GCA_964389335.1. Lineage (GTDB taxonomy): Bacteria > Pseudomonadota > Gammaproteobacteria > Granulosicoccales > Granulosicoccaceae. The sequence goes on along the minus strand of CAYMFQ010000057.1, from coordinate 24,082 downwards.
GTTTCTCTATTCGCGCGACTATGTAAACTCGCGCAACATAACCAATGGTGAGTACTACACACTAGCACTGTGTGGTGTATTGGGCATGATGATCATGGTGTCTTCAAGCACCATGCTGACGCTGTACCTCGGGCTCGAATTGCTTTCACTGTCGCTTTATGCGCTCGTTGCACTTAATCGAAAAGATGCCCGTTCTTCTGAAGCGGCCATGAAATACTTTGTGCTCGGTGCGCTTGCATCTGGTGCACTGCTGTACGGTATCTCGATGATCTACGGTGCCACAGGCAGTCTGCATTTCGATGCGATCTCCACCGCACTAACCACCGAAGCGGAATCCACCGCAGCAGTATTCGGCCTGGCGTTCCTGGTCGTTGGTATTGCGTTTAAGTTTGGCGCCGCACCGTTTCATATGTGGGTGCCGGATGTGTACGACGGTGCGCCCACGTCTGTCACACTGTATATCTCATCAGCGCCGAAGATTGCGGCCTTCGCACTGGCGATGCGCTTTCTCGTCGACGGACTCGAAACGGCACATTCCAACTGGCAGGGCATGCTGATAATTCTGTCGGTGCTGTCGATAGTGCTCGGCAATGTGGTTGCGATTGCTCAGGTTTCTATCAAGCGCATGCTGGCGTATTCCACCATTTCACACGTCGGGTTTATTTTGCTGGGCATATTGTCGGGCAGTGATCAGGGTTACTCCGCGTCGATGTTCTATGCCATCACCTATGCGTTCACCAGCATGGGCGCTTTCGGCATAATTCTGGCGATGGACCGTATGGGGGCAGATGTGCAGCTGCTGACCGATCTGCGCGGGCTGTTTCGCCGCAACCCGGTGTATGCCGCGGTGATGATGCTGTTGCTTGTGTCGATGGCTGGTGTACCGCCGACTGTTGGCTTTTACGCCAAGCTCGCTGTGCTGGGTGCCGTGGTTCAGGCTGATCTGGTATGGCTGGCGGTGATTGCCGTGGTGTTCTCGGTGGTCGGTGCCTTTTACTACCTGCGCGTCATCAAATATATGTTCTTTGACGATCCAGCCGAAACTCAGCCGGTACTGGCCGCTTTCGACGTACAGGTCGGACTCGCCATTAACGGCGCTGCGATTCTGTTGTTTGGTGTCTTTCCAGGTCTGATTATGGCTGCCTGTGTTGCGGCTTTTGGCGCCTGAGGTGAGTTTTTCTAATGCCGTTGGCTGTGGGGCCGATGGTCGCCACGGTATCTCGGAAAAATAATTACTCTCCGGGCGATACTAAAACTTGTGTTTCGATAGTTTTAGGCCTATTATTCCTGTCTGCAGTTGCGGGGTGGAGCAGTCTGGCAGCTCGTCGGGCTCATAACCCGAAGGTCGTAGGTTCGAATCCTACCCCCGCTACCACGGATTACAAGAAAGGCCCCTTTAAAGGGGCCTTTTTGTTGCCAAGAGGTGCGCTTTTATCGGTCATGCAGTAAGGTCTGCAGCCGGCGCGATAAACGCCTCTTCGTTGCCAAAGCGATTTTCGTTGTGCTGCCTGGCTTGTAATCCGGTGCAGCAGACGCTGGAACGCGTTCGGAGAACGGCAAATTGCCTTTCTTCTGATGCAGAGCTACTAGTGCGAACAGCAACTAGTACAAAGAGCGAGTAAACGAAGAGCGGCTAAACGAAGAGCGACAGCGGAAACGACCTTGCCAGCCGGCAGCCGGGCAACCCGTTTCAAAATCGCTTTTGAATCAATGTTTTTTGCAGGCGTGCTTTGCGTGTGTTTGTGGCCCGCGGACAGTCTCCAGACTGGTCCATACGTGGCATAAACAGAGCGGCGAGCGCGTCGCAGCTTGCGAGTAATGGCGCCTGTGGCGCTTCCGCAGGCAAGGCGCCGATACCAGCTGGCGCACAATACGGCTTGCGAGCCAGGAGACGCAGCAAAACAAATGCGCCGAGCGCCAGACAAGATTTGGGAATTTGTTGGCCCAATAGTGACAGGACTGGGCTATGAGTATGTAGGTGCAGGCTTTGGTCAGGCAGATTCCGGACTAACGCTGCGGATTTACATCGACGGAAGCAACGGAGTCACCGTCGACGACTGCGCGCTGGTGAGTGGTCAGGTCGGTGCTGCGCTGGACGTCGAAGATTTGATCAGTGGCGAGTACTGCCTTGAGGTTTCTTCACCGGGGCTTGACCGTCCACTGTACGAGGTTTCGCACTATCAGGCTCAGCTCGGCGAGAGCGTCAAAGTCCGCATGGCTGTGCCGGTAGACGGTCGGCGCAATTTTAAAGGACTGCTCAGTAATGTGAGCGGCGAACAGATTTCCATAGAGGTGGACGGCGAGCTGTACGAACTGGCGATCCGCGATATAGAAACCGCGAACGTCATGGCGCAGTTTGGCGGATAAACCTACAGATACGGGAGATTTACGGCGACGACAGTCAGCAACCCTGGTTTGAAACACAGGTTTTCACTGGCAGCTCTCTGTGAATAAGGCTTAACACTTATGAGTAAAGAGATACTAATGGTTGTGGACGCCGTCTCTAACGAGAAAGGCGTCGACGAAGAAATCATTTTCGATGCGCTCGAAGCCGCACTTGCGTCCGCTACCCGCAAACGCAGCGGTAAAGACATCGAAGTCAGGGTGCAGATTGATCGCGAGTCCGGCGACTACGAAACATTCCGTCGCTGGGAAATACTCGAAGACGATGTCGAGCAGGAATTTCCGCTGCGTCAGATCACGCTGTCTGCAGCACGTGAAGAAGACCCCGAGCTCGATGTCGGCGGCTGGATAGAAGACGAAATCGAATCGGTAGACTTTGGTCGCATCGCAGCTCAGACCGCCAAGCAGGTCATTGTGCAAAAGGTGCGTGAAGCCGAACGCGCCCGCATCGTTGAGGCGTTCAAAGATCGCGTCGGCGAACTGGTTATGGGTATCGTCAAGCGCACAGAACGTGGCGGTGTCTACATCGACCTGGGCAACAACGCCGAGGCTTACATCCGACGCGAAGAAATGATTCCGCGCGAGGCAGTCCGTACCGGTGATCGTCTGCGTGCATTTCTGCGCGAGGTTCAACCCGAGCAACGCGGCCCGCAACTGTTTGCCAGTCGTACTTCGCCGGAATTCCTGATGGAATTGTTCAAGCTTGAAGTGCCAGAGGTCGGGCAGGGTGTAATAGAAATCCGCGGCGCCGCTCGCGATGCAGGTAGCCGCGCAAAGATTGCGGTGGTATCAAACGATCCGCGTCTCGATCCGGTTGGTGCGTGTGTCGGTATGCGTGGTTCGCGTGTACAGACCGTGTCAAACGAGCTGGCCGGTGAACGCGTCGACATCATTTTGTGGGACGAAAACCCCGCTCAGTATGTCATCAACGCCATGGCACCGGCAGAAGTACAGTCGATCATCGTCGACGAAGACAACGGCAGTATGGATATCGTGGTCGACGCTGAAAAGCTGTCGCTCGCAATCGGCCGTGGCGGCCAGAACGTGCGGCTTGCAGCCGAGCTCACCGGTTGGGAGCTCAACGTAATGGACGAAGGCGCGGCCGATGAAAAGAATGAAACCGAGGCGAGGGATCTTGTCGACAAGTTTGTTGAAGAACTGACGGTCGATGAAGAGGTTGCCACGATTTTAGTGCAGGAAGGCTTTACCAGCGTTGAAGAGGTTGCCTATGTACCGCAGCAGGAACTGCTCGATGTCGACGAGTTTGACGAAGAGATGGTCGAAGAGCTACGCAGCCGGGCTCAGGATGTACTGCTGACTCAGGCATTGGTAACTGAAAACAAGATAAAGAGTCTGAATCCCTCAGACGAGCTGTTGGCCATGGAGGGGGTCAGTGCGGAGCTTGCGGTATCACTGGCAGAGATAGAAGTAACCACAGTCGACGATCTGGCAGATTTAGCCGTTGACGAACTGATGGTCATCGACGGTATGGATGAAGATACCGCCGGCACACTAATAATGAAGGCGCGCGAGAGCTGGTTTCAGGAAGAAGACCAGGTAGTCGAGGCGGGAGCCGAAGCTAGCGGGGGATAAGAACAACTATGGCGGAAGTTACGGTCAAACAGCTGGCCGATACGGTGGGAACGCCGGTCGACAAGCTACTCGAACAGCTCAAAGATGCTGGCGTCGACAAGTCGGCGGCAGAGGATATGATTGCGGATTCAGAAAAGTCGCAGCTGCTGTCTTTTCTGCGTCAGTCGCACGGTGTTGAAAAGAAAACACTGGGCACCAGCAAGATCACGCTGACGCGGAAAAAGCGCGGCGAAATAAAAGTAGGTGGGCCGGGCCGCAAGGCAGTAACGGTCGAGACGCGTGGCAAGCGTACCTACGCCAAGCGCGATGCGGCAGCGCGCGAAGAAATGATTCGCCAGGCCGCTGCACGGCAGCAGCAGGCGGACGGAGGCAGGCCGGAGTCGGCTCCTGAGCCAACGCCTAAAGCTGACCCCACCCCTGTGAAGCCGGCTGAAGAAGCTGCGCCACTGGTTGAAGAGGTTACACAGGAAGCAGCAGCTCCGGTTGAAGCGCCCGAAAAGGACGCAGCAACCCTTGCGGCTGAACGCGAGGTCGAGCAAAAGCAGCGCGAACTCGAAGCGCAGCAAAAAGCCGTTGAAGCAGCTAAAGAAGCCGAGCAGCAAGCTGAAAAACAGGCTGAGCAAACACGCCTGGCAGCTGAGCAGGCAATTCTGGATGAAGCCAATCGCCTGCGGGAAGCCGAGGCCCAGGCCGCGGCAGCTGCCAGCGAAGAAGAAGCGCGCATCGCTGCAGAAAAGCAGCGCGAGCTTGAAGAAGAGCAACGTGTGCTGGAAGAAAAGCAGCGCGCCGAGCTCGAAGAACAGGAACGCATCGCCGCGGAAAACGCCGCGCGTCTGGCTGTTGAGCAGGCCGCACTAGCGGAACTGGCTCAGGGCGTTGAAGACGCTGCCAAAGCGAAGGTTGAGGCCGCTCGCAAAGCCGCTGAAGCGGAACTGCAGCGTATTGAAGAAGCCAAGCGTAAGGTCGCTGCACCCGCCGCTGCCACCGGTCGACGCGAAAAGCCGGCCTTCGCACCTGGACCGCCACCGGCAGACAGTGGCAAACCTGGCCGACGTGGCCGTGGTGGCAAGGCAGGCGGTGGCCGCAAGGAACTTCGAGTTACAGGTGGTCGGGGTGGCAAGCGCGAGAAGCGTGGTTCACGTCGGGAAATCGCCCGCAACATCGAGGCGAAGCATGGCTTTGCCAAACCGACAGAGCCGGTCATTCGCGACGTCGATGTACCAGAGACTATTACCGTAGCCGAGCTGGCTAACCGGATGGCTGTAAAGGCCGCGGAAGTCATCAAGACTATGATGGGCATGGGCGTGATGGCCACTATCAACCAGATGCTCGACCAGGACACTGCTGTACTGGTGGTCGAGGAAATGGGCCATCGTGCGAACATGAGTTCCGCGGATGACGCTGAGCGCGCACTGCAGGAGCGCATCATCGCGACAGCCGAGGAAAGCGTATCCGACGGTGGACAGCCGCGTCCTCCGGTGGTTACCGTTATGGGTCACGTTGACCATGGTAAAACATCACTGCTCGACTATATTCGTGCTGCACATGTCGCCTCTGGCGAGGCCGGTGGTATTACACAGCACATCGGCGCCTACAACGTCGAACACGACAAAGGCACAATTACCTTCCTCGATACACCGGGTCACGCGGCGTTTACCGCTATGCGGGCACGTGGTGCTCAGGCGACGGATATCGTGGTACTGGTAGTGGCAGCTGATGACGGCGCGATGCCGCAGACGGTGGAAGCGGTTCAGCACTCGCGTGCGGCTGGTGTGCCGATCATCGTTGCGGTCAACAAAATCGATAAAGAAGATGCAGACCCCGAGCGCGTCAAGAACGATCTGTCGCAGCATGAAGTCATCGCGGAAGAATGGGGTGGCGACACCATGTTTGTACCGGTGTCAGCGCTGACCGGCCAGGGCGTCGATGATCTTCTCGATGCACTGCTGCTGCAGGCAGAGATACTCGAACTGCAGGCATCTGCTGACGGACCTGCCAAGGGCGTGGTGGTCGAAGCCACACTCGACAAAGGCCGTGGTCCGGTTGCAACCGTACTGGTTCAAAGCGGTACGCTGCGGCGCGGGGATATCATGGTGTGCGGCAAGGAATTCGGACGCGTACGTGCGATGTTCGACGACGAAGGGCAGCCAGTTGAAGAAGCCGGCCCGTCTATTCCGGTACAGGTACTTGGTTTGTCCAACACGCCTTCAGCCGGTGAAGACATGCTGGTATCGAAGGATGAGCGCAGCGCACGTGAACTGGCTGATCTGCGTAACGAAAAATCACGCGATGCACGGCTTGCCGAAAGGCGTCCGGCCAAGCTCGAAGATGTTTTCTCTCAGATCAAGGGCGGTGAGTCCAGCACGCTTAACCTGCTGATCAAAACCGACGTACAGGGTAGCTTCGAGGCACTGCGCGATTCGCTCGAAAAGCTCTCTACCGACGAAATCACGATCACTGTCGTTGGCGGCGGTGTCGGTGGAATCACTGAGTCCGACGCTCAATTGGCGGTAGCCTCCAGCGCGATCGTCATTGGCTTTAACGTCCGTGCGGATAACAGTGCGCGGCGCATTATTTCCGAGCAGGATATCGAGTTGCACTACGACAGTGTCATCTACGAGGTAATCGATCGAGTCAAGGCCGTGGCAGGCGGTATGCTGCCTCCGGAAATTCAGGAGCGCATTATCGGTCTGGCCGAGGTGCAGGACGTGTTCCGCTCGCCGAAGTTCGGTGCGGTTGCCGGTTGTATGGTTGCCGATGGTGTGGTGCGCAAAGCAGAGCCTATTCGCGTACTGCGCGACAACATCGTCATATACGAAGGCGAACTCGAATCGCTGCGTCGCTTTAAAGACGATGTTAGTGAAGTTCGTATGGGTACCGAGTGTGGTATCGCTGTTCGCAACTACAACGACGTACAGCCTGGTGATCAGATCGAGGTCTACGAACGCAAGGAGGTTGCGCGTACCTTGTAGGCGCGACAGACCGCAGTCTATGGCACACACCCAACACACGGTCACCGCTCAGGTGATCGTGCGAACCACATCGGTGATTACCGGTGGCTAAAGATTATCCTCGCAGTTATCGGGTTGCGGACCAGATCCAGCGCGAGCTTGCCGAGCTGATTCGCTTCGAGGTTAAAGACCCCCGGGTACCGGAGTCGGTGACCGTTGCCGGTGTCGATGTGAATCGTGATTTGTCGCAGGCGAAAGTGTTTGTCACCATGATCGAGATCGAAGGCGACGCCGAAGCAAAGGCTGAGGCCATCGATGGATTGAACAAGGCAGCTGGCTTTTTACGCAAACACCTGAGCAAGACCATGCGTCTGCGTAGTGTGCCGGCGCTGCGTTTTTTCTACGATGAAGTGCAGGAGTCAGCTAACCGATTGTCGGCGTTGATCGACCAGGCAGTAATGACCAATACAACATCAGAGCAGACGGAGCCGAGCCTGAATCCCCGCTCTGAACAGACCAGTTCCGAACACACTGGCTCACAGTCAGACGCGGGCCAGTCGCCGGCAGGGAAACACTAGTTGCGCGCGCTCGACGGAATGTTATTGCTCGATAAGCCGGGCGGGCGTACATCGAACCACGTGTTGCAGCAGGTTCGAAAGATGTTCAAGGCAAAGAAAGCTGGCCATACCGGCAGCCTCGATCCAGCGGCGACCGGTATGTTGCCAATCTGCTTTGGCGAGGCCACCAAACTTTGCGGGTATTTGCTCGATGCAGAAAAGACGTACGAAGTTGAAGGCTTGCTTGGCAGCCAGACTGATACAGAAGATGCTGAGGGAGAGGTAATAGCAGAGGCTGAAGTCCCCGCGCTGACCATGGCGGATATGGAAGCAGTTATTGCAGGCTTCGAGGGCGATTCAATGCAGATGCCACCGGCTTACTCTGCGATCAAGCGTGATGGTGTACGCGTGCATAAACTGGCCAGAAAAGGTCTGGAAGTTAAACTCGATCCTCGACCCATCAGTGTTCGCAGTATTGAGCTTACCTCCTTCGACGGCAGTCGTTTTCGCATGCAGTTGCGGGTATCTAAAGGCACATATATACGATCCATCGTGCGCGACATTGGCCTGAAAATAGGCTGCGGCGCACACGTGACTGAACTGAGACGACTGTCAGTAGCACCGTTTGATGATCACCGTATGGTGACCATTGAAGAGATCGAATCAACGGATGAACCTGATTCACTGCTGCTGAGCGTTGACGCCATGGTTGCTGACTGGGAGCAACTGATGCTCGATGCCGAAAGTGCACAACGCTTCAGGCATGGTGCCAAGCCCAGACTGGCAGATGCGGTACTGGCGCAGGTGCGCGGTATCGACAAAAGATTACGCATCTATGATGCAGACAAGCAGTTCATCGGCCTTGGGCAAATAGCTGAAGGTCGATTGCAAACCGTTCGCCTGATTGGCGCGCAGCGTCAGTAGGAAAAATTTTTAAACCCGCACTGTAGATAAAGAGCATTGCGGAACACCATAGTCGTGGCAGGTGCCACGGCGATTCAACCATTATTGGAGAAAGAAATGGGTTGTTTAAGCGCCGAGCAAACGGCGGAGATTATCGACGCACATAAGCGAGACTCCTCGGACACGGGGTCACCAGAGGTACAGGTTGCATTGTTGTCCGCACGAATCACTCACCTGACTGAACATTTCCAGCAACACAAGCATGATCACCATTCCCGTCGTGGGCTGCTGCGTATGGTCAATCAACGTCGAAAGCTACTCGACTACTTGAAACGAAAAGACCTGTCGCGCTATCAGGATCTCATCGCCAAGCTCGGCTTGCGCCGCTAACGCGGTCCATCCAAACAAACAGGATTTACAGTGAATCACGTAACTAAAAAGTTCCAGTTTGGCGACCATGAAGTCGTCATGGAAACGGGCGAAATCGCCCGGCAAACCTCAGCGGCAGTGATGATCAGTGTTGGCGATACTGTGGTGCTGGTATCAGCTGTTGGTAAGAAAGATGTCAGGCCCGGTGCAGATTTCTTTCCGTTGACTATCAACTATCAGGAACGCACCTATGCAGCCGGTAAAATCCCCGGTGGCTTTTTTAAGAGAGAAGGCCGACCCAGTGAAGGTGAGACGCTCACTTCCAGGTTGATCGACCGTCCGTTGCGTCCCCTGTTTCCAAAAGGGTTCCGCAACGAAGTTCAGGTCATCGCTACAGTAATGTCGCTTGATCCTGAGATACAGGCAGATGTCGTCAGCATGATTGGTGCGTCGGCAGCTCTGGCCTGCTCCGGTATGCCCTTCCAGGGACCGATCGGTGCCGCGCGAGTTGGCTACATCGACGGTAACTATGTACTGAACCCGGGTATGACCAAACTCGAAGAGTCGGCGCTGGATCTGGTTGTTGCAGGTACTGACAATGCCGTACTAATGGTTGAATCCGAGGCTGCGGTACTCCCGGAAGACGTCATGCTGGGTGCGGTGATTTACGGTCACGATCAGATGCAGGTTGTGATCAACGCGATCCGTGAAATGGCTGCAGAAGTCGGTGCCGAACAGTGGCAGTACGAAGCGCCACCAACCAACGAAGCACTGGCGGCTCAGGTTAGCTCTGCTGCAGAGGCAGGTTTAACTGAAGCCTACATGACTGCTGACAAAATGGACCGCCAGCAGAAGGTCGGTGAAGTTCGTGATGCACTGGTTGAACAACTGGTTAGCGACGCAGATGATTCACCGTCAGCTGAAGATGTGAAGGGTGCGTTCAGCACACTCGAAAAGTCTTTGGTACGCGGAAGAATACTGTCCGGAGAGCGCAGAATCGACGGTCGCGACACCCGTTCGGTACGTCCGATTACCGTCAAAACCGGCTTACTGCCACGTGTACACGGTTCGTCGTTGTTCACTCGTGGTGAAACACAGGCTATCGTCACTGCGACTTTGGGTACCACTCGCGATGCACAGATCATCGATGCGCTGGAAGGCGAGCGCCGCGATGCCTTTATGCTGCACTACAACTTCCCTCCATACTGCGTAGGTGAAACCGGTTTTGTCGGCTCGCCAAAGCGTCGCGAGATCGGTCACGGTCGACTGGCCAAGCGCGGTGTAGCTGCTGTCATGCCTGACGATGAAGTGTTTCCGTACACTGTTCGTGTCGTTTCAGAAATCACCGAGTCAAACGGTTCCAGCTCTATGGCCAGTGTCTGTGGTTCGAGCCTTGCGATGATGGACGCCGGTGTGCCGCTGTCTGCACCGGTTGCCGGTATCGCGATGGGTCTGATCAAAGACGACAATCGCTTTGCTGTCCTGAGCGACATCCTCGGTGATGAAGATCACCTTGGCGACATGGACTTCAAAGTAGCTGGTACCGAAGCGGGTGTTACCGCACTGCAGATGGACATCAAGATCGATGGCATCACGCGGGAAATTATGGAAGCAGCACTCGAGCAGGCCAAAGAAGGTCGCTTGTTTATCCTGGGCGAGATGAACAAGGTATTGTCATCACCGCGCGAGGAACTGTCCGAGCATGCGCCACGTTTCATCACTATCAAGATTCACCCGGAGAAAATCGCCGCGGTTATCGGTAAGGGCGGTGCGGTTATTCGTGCACTGACTGAAGAGACCGGCGCGACAATCGATATCGGTGATGACGGTGTTATCAAGATCGCATCCAGTGATCGTGTCGCCGGTGAAGAAGCACGCCGTCGTATCGAGCAGATCACAGCCGATGTCGAAGTTGGCACCATCTACGAAGGCAAGGTCCAGAAGATTATGGACTTTGGTGCATTCGTTAATATCCTGCCTGGCAAAGACGGTCTCGTGCACATCTCACAGATCTCTGAAAACCGCGTACAGAACGTGGCGGATGAGCTCAGCGAAGGGCAAACCGTTCGCGTCAAGGTTCTCGAAGTCGACAAGCAGGGTCGTATCCGTCTGAGTATGAAAGCTGTGGCGGCAGACGAAGCTGCGGCCGATGCAGAGGAAGCACCTACCGAAGGGTAACCGGCTTAACTCAAGTCATGCGGTACCGACAGGCGGACGATTGTCCGCCTGTTGTCGTTTAGAGGAACCTGTGTCCGAAGATCATCACTTCATGCAGCGATGTCTGCAACTGGCGCAACAGGCGGCCGAGTCTGGTGAAGTGCCGGTTGGTGCGCTGATTGTTCGGGAAGGTTCCATCATTGCCGAGGCTGCTAATCAGCCTGTATCGAGTTGTGATCCCACAGCCCACGCAGAAGTCTGCGCCATACGCCGCGCTGCCATAGCGCTCGACAACTACCGACTGGTCGGTTGTACACTTTACTCCAGTATTGAACCCTGCCTCATGTGTGCCGGTGCCGCTATGCATGCACGCCTAGATAAAATTGTTTACGGTGCCAGCGAACCCCGCGCAGGTGCGGTCAGTGGTGGCACCAACTATTTCGAACAACTGCGCCACCTGCATCCGCTGGAGATAAGCGGTGGCTTGCTTGAAGCGGAGTCTCGCGCCCTGATTCAGGCATTCTTTCGCGCCCGTCGCTGACACAGGCATTGCCCGCAATTGTGAAGCGGGTCACCTGTGGCATAGACATTTAGAATAATCGCCATCGTTGCATCCTCAAGCCTCCTACAGATTCTGACGATAGCTTAATAACTGAAGAAGTTACTGTGTGTCTGCATGTCGGCAGATCCGTTGGCGAGGATGTCTATCTGTGCGCGTCACTGCTGAAAAATCTGAAAATGGTGAAGAGGCGACCGTCTCTGTCGAAGGCCGCTTTGACTACCGAGTCTACGATTCCTTTAAATCAACATACAGCTCGTTGCCCGAAAACAGCAAGCAAATCAACGTTGACCTAAGCGAAACCGACTATATGGACAGCAGCGCACTGGGCATGCTTCTGATGCTGCGCGAACATGTTGGCAGGGCAGTGAAGATTATGCTCGTGCACCCGCGACCTGAAGTCATGCGTGTGCTGACTATCGCGAACTTCGACAAGCTGTTTTCAATTCGCCCTTAGCGTCCACCCTGTTTTCGCGCTCACCTCAGCACTCAACCCAGAGTACCCTCACCGTGCAAACATCGAATCCGCATCAGGACATTATTCGCTGGCAGTTTTCAGCCGAGCAGCTGAAAGACGCCGAGCTTGTAGCGCGTCTGGTGCAGCGTATTGCCATCGCATGTGATCTTCGAAACGCCGGCACCAATCTACAGCTGATTGTTGTTGAGCTGATCAACAACGCGCTGGATCATGGTGTACTGAAGCTGTCTTCTGATCTGAAGGCAGAGCCGAACGGATTTACTCGCTACTATAAAGAGCGTGAAAGACGACTAAACGATCTGCACAGCGGCTGGGTGGAGGTCACTATTGAAGTAACCGCTGCTGAGACACTGTGCCTGCGCGTACACGACAGTGGTGACGGATTTGACTATCGTGGCCACTGGGCACAACTGGCCGTCCAGCCCGGCAGCGTTGCTCACCGTGCGGCGACGGACGACACCTATGGTCGCGGGCTGATTATCCTCAAGGACCTATGTGATCAGGTGGTGCACGTTGGTTGCGGCAACGAAGTCGTCGTCGAAGTGAGGCTGGACACACTGCGTACCCGTCAAAGTGAACATCGCCTGCCTGGCATCGAAAGCGCCTAGCGTCGAACCGATCCACTAGCCGTAACGCGCCCCAAACCGGGGCCGCATAAACCCGTCAGAATACCCGCATTTTGGTATTCTGAACCTCAGTCCACCACCGTGGCGGTTGCCTTGATTATCAATTTGTCTCAGGGATAATTAACGGCCGTCTGATTCCCTCAGGTGACCCTCACACACGGTGGGTCTGCTATGCTATTGCCAGTGGAGCGGATGTTAAAAGCCGCTCCGCTTATCGGGCTGCGTGGTAGCCAAACCCTGGTTTGAGCCGCGCAACCGCATACGTTTCCATGATGAATAATCGCATAACCACGAGCTCAAATTCGTTGCACGTGCATAGCGAACTTGCATGTTAAAATGACGGCCATAGGTGAATCACAATCAGGTTCACTGGCGCGAGATTCATCAGTCCGTTCGACAGTTACGAGGGTTAAAAATTGGTTGCATCTTCCTACCGCCCTTCAGTAAGGGGCGACACTCAGAACAACACGTCCAAAAGTCAATCCACTGACACCGCGCTGTCAGGTGTGCTTACGCCTGTCTCCCGGTTGCTAGCCGCCAAGGGCAACGATGTCTACTCAATTGGGCCAGGCAACACCGTACACGACGCTGTCAAAATATTACGTGAGAAACGCATTGGTGCACTGCTTGTTATTGATGAAAATAACAAGCTGACAGGAATCCTCTCCGAGCGCGACATCGTAAGAAAGATGGCAGAGATGCCCGGCAAAACGCTGCCCTCTGCCGTCAAAGATCTGATGACCAAAGAGGTGATCACCTGCGGCCCTGACGAGACAATTGTGCAGGTGTTGAAGTTGATGACCGAAAAGCGCATCAGACATATTCCAGTGGTACAGGGTGACGATCTTTTGGGAATGATTACCATCGGCGATGTGGTCCACCATCGCATGGCTGAACTTGAGCACGAGGCCCTGCGACTCAAGCAATTGATAGTTGGTTAAGCAAACTGTATTCACCTGACACCACCACCTTACATTACAGACTCACGTTTATGTACCTGCCAATCGGCCAAACAATGCGATTGACGCTAGCTGTGCTGCTATTCGCAATGCTCGCATTTGCGTTGTCGGGCTGTGAGTCACGTCCGCCTGCGCCGGTCAAACTGTCCGGCGAGACCATGGGCACGACATACAATATTGTCGTTGTCGATGTCGGTGACAACAAACTACCTGCCTTAGAGGCCGCAGTTGCCGAAGCGTTGACCATCGTTAACGAGCAGATGTCCAACTGGGATCCGAACTCCGAAGTTTCGCGCCTGAATGACAACCAGACGACAAAGCCTGTGCGTCTGTCAACGGAGCTTGCATCGGTCATTTCCGCGGCAGGTACGGTGCACAGCAAGAGTGAAGGGCTGTTCGATATAACACTGTCACCACTGATTGAACTGTGGGGCTTTGGCCGCGAAGGTGGTGATAAAGCAGTTCCTGCCGATGAGTTAATAACAGAGGCATTGCAGCGCGTCGGTCACGATAAGCTGCTGAGAGTTGACACCACGGTGCCGGCGCTCAGCAAGGTGCACTCAGAGGTGACTGTGAATTTGTCTGCTATCGCCAAAGGTTATGGAATTGACGTGGTGGCAAAAAAACTCGATTCCCTCGGGATCAGCCACTACATGGTTGAGATCGGCGGCGATCTTTTTACCAAGGGAAACAACGCAAAAGGGGAGTCCTGGGTAATAGGTATTGAAAAGCCGGAGCCGGGTGCGCGAGCCGTGTACCGTAAGGTGTCTGTCAGTAACCGCGGTATGGCCACATCAGGTGACTATCGCAATGCGTTTCAGGACAACGGCCAGCGATACTCGCATATCATAGACCCCACCAACGGACGACCCATCGATCACAACACCGCATCCGCCACGGTCCTGACTGACTCTGCCATGATGGCAGACGCCTGGGCCACGGCGATGTTGGTACTCGGTAGTAAAAAAGGAATGCTGATTGCTGAACGAGAGCAGGTAGCTGTGCAATTTATTGACAGGGATGGCGAGGGATTTGCGCAAATGGAAAGCGAGATGTTCAGGCAGTACGTTCAGGGCACACAGGTTGCCAGCCAGTGACTTACTTTTTCATTACATTCGCCATATTCGTTGTGGTTATGCTCGGCATGTCGATGGGTGTCATGCTTGCCGGAAAACGCATAAAGGGCAGCTGCGGCGGACTCAATACCATCTCAGGTGCGGACAAGTGTCTAGTCTGCAAACAATCGATTGATCCCGATAGTCCGTTACGTGAGCGTATTCACTGTCCCAGGCGCGCACGACAGGACCATCAACCTGCTGCGCAACAGCCAGTTACGTTCACTTCGCAAGAACAACTGACACGTAAGTGACTGTCAAACGGGGCCCTGTCTTCGGACGCGGGCACCACCAACTTTTTTCTCATAATTACGACCGCTTCGTCGGTCACCCCAATCATGCAAGCATTCAAACTAAGAAAAGGTGCAGACATTCCCATAGAGGGTGTGCCTGACCAGACAATACATGACAAGCAGGGCGTAAACTCTGTCGCGCTGTTAGGTGCTGACTACGTCGGGTTGAAGCCCAGGCTTCTGGTAGCCGAAGGCGACGAGATCCGTCGTGGGGCGCCGGTTTTTTTCCATAAGGATCAGCCCGATGTAATGGTCACGTCTCCTGTGTCCGGTAAGGTCGTATCGATCAATCGCGGTGCGCGTCGTGTGCTGCAAAGTGTGGTCGTTGAAATCAGTGACGCGGAAGACGGCGGTGTCGACTTCAGTGACACGGGTCGTGAAGACACAGCAGAGGGCCTGACCGAAAAGTTATGCCTCTCCGGGCTGTGGACATCTTTTCGCACGCGACCTTACTCGAAAGTTCCAGACCCCGGCACTAAGCCAGCCGCAATATTTGTAACCGCACTGGATACCGAACCACTATGTGCTGATGCGTCATTGGTGCTCAGTCAATCCGCACAGTACTTTGAGCGCGGGCTGGCTGCAATTTCACACCTGACCGATGGCGATACCTTTCTTTGTCGCGGTGACACCGCTGATGCACCGGGCCAGGGCGTTACTGGTGTCACCGACGTTGTCTTTTCCGGTCCGCATCCGGCGGGACTGGCAGGTACACATATACATTTTCTGCATCCGCCGACCGATGACGAAGTCGTGTGGACCATCGGCTACCAGGACGTTATTGAAATTGGCCACCTGCTCGAGAGCGGGCACCGTATGCCGACACGCATCGTTGCTATCGGCGGGCCGGTTGCGAAACAGCCGCGACTGCTAAAAACCGTACAAGGTGCGTCACTGCTCGACCTGACCAACGCCGAGGTTGACGATACGGTACCCGCTGTCCGGATCATTTCAGGTTCAGTTCTGTCGGGGCGCGCCGGCGTCGGGCCCGAGGCTTACCTGGGGCGCTATGCAAGGCAGGTAACGCTAATCGAAGAAGATAGAAAGCAGCATGTGCTCGGCTGGGTCAGACCGATGCCAGAAAAGTTTGCCATTCAGCCGGTGCTTGGGTCGGCGTTTAAAAAACGTCTGTTCAACCTGACCAGCAACCTGAACGGTGGCCGGCGCGCCATGGTGCCAACCGGCACCTTCGAAACACTGATGCCGCAGGACTATTTACCCACTCAACTTTTGAGGGCGCTTTTAGTCAAGGACACTGACACAGCACAGGCGCTTGGAGTGATGGAACTGGATGAAGAAGATCTGGGTCTGGTGGGCTTTGCCTGCCCGGCAAAGTATGAGTATGGCATCGCGCTGCGCGATTGCCTTGAAAAAATTGAAAAGGAGGGCTGATAGTGAGTCTGCGCAACTTCTTTGACCGCATTGAGCCCCACTTTGAAAAAGGTGGCAAGTACGAGAAATGGTTCCCGGTCTATGAAATGATCGAGAGCTTTGTTTATACGCCCAAGACCGTAACAACCGGTGCGCCGCACGTTCGTTCATACATCGATATGAAGCGCACGATGACCTACGTGGTTCTGGCGACGATACCGTGTATTCTGTTCGGGCTGTTTAATACCGGGTTACAGGCCAACACCGCAATAGAAACCTATGGTGCAAGTGGCTGGCGTGCAGGGTTTCTGGATGCAGTCGGCATTGGGCTCAACCCCAATAATCCGTTCGCGAACTTCCTGCATGGGGCGTTGTACTTTATCCCCATATACCTGGTAACGCTTATTGCCGGCGGCATCTGCGAAGTCGTGTTTGCAACGATACGCCGACACGAAGTAAACGAAGGCTTTCTGGTGACTTCAATGCTCTATGCACTGACGTTGCCTGCCTCTATACCGCTTTGGCAGGTTGCACTGGGGATTATCTTTGGTGTGGTTATCGGTAAGGAAGTGTTTGGCGGTACCGGTAAAAACTTCCTCAACCCGGCACTGACCGGCCGTGCGTTTTTATACTTCGCTTATCCGGCGCAGTTGTCAGGCGATACAATCTGGACCCCGGTTGACGGTTTCTCCGGTGCTACCGCTTTGTCCATTACCGCATCAGATGGTCACGGGGCGTTAATGAGCAATGGCATCAGCTGGTTCGATGCGTTTATCGGTACCATTCAGGGCTGCATTGGTGAAACATCAACGCTTGCCTGTTTAATTGGTCTGGTGTTCCTGCTGGTGACACGCATCGCCAACTACCGACTCATCGTTGGTTGCCTGGTCGGTATGATCGGCTTCTCCACATTACTCAACGTAATCGGCTCTGACACAAACCCCATGTTCGCCATGCCCTGGTACTGGCATCTGGTGGTTGGCGGCTACGCCTTTGGTCTGGTGTTTATGGTGACTGAACCGGTTTCCGCCAGTCACACCAACATGGGCCGTTATATCTATGGTGGGTTGATTGGCGTGATGGTGATTATGATCCGGGTTATTAATCCGGCCTTTCCCGAGGGCATGATGCTGGCCGTGCTGTTTGGCAACGTATTCTCCCCGCTTATCGACTACTTCGTGGTGCAAGCCAATATCAAACGCAGGGCAAAGCGACATGCCTGAAGCTAACAACAATACCGACAACGCGCCGCAGGACCGTCAGTCAGGCAACTTCCTGCAGCGTTTACTCGCGATGCCGAGTGATTCACTGCCGAAGACTTTTTTTGTGGCTACCGCATTGTGTCTGGCTGCGTCGATGGTGGTCTCTACTGCCGCTGTGTCACTCAGGCCCATGCAGGAAGCCAACAAACTGAAAGACAAGCAGGTGAACATCCTGCAGGTTGCCGGTTTGTTCAGCCCGGATGCTGACATCGCAGAAACCTTCGAGAGGTTTGAGCCGCGTCTGCTCGATCTTGAAACCGGCGATTTCAGTGATCAATTCGACCCGGTCACCTTTGACGATCGCGCCGCGGCCGACGACCCGGCACTGTCTCGTGAACTCACCAACGATCCTGCGTCTATCGGCAGTCAGTCACGGTTTAAAACCGTGTATCTGTTGCGCGATGAGCAGGGTCAGCTCGATAAGGTCATATTGCCAATCCATGGCTACGGCTTGTGGTCCACGCTATACGGATTCATCGCAGTCGAAGAAGACGGCAATGAAATCTTCGGACTGCAGTTCTACGAACACGCCGAAACACCGGGCCTCGGTGCTGAAGTTGATAACCCCGCTTGGAAGTCACAGTGGAGTGGCAAACGCCTCCGTGATGACAATGGTGAGCTCGGTATTACGGTCGCCAAAGTCGCTCCGCCAGCCGGTGACGACTACCATGTCGACGCGCTCGCTGGTGCAACACTGACGTCGGTCGGTGTCGATAACCTGGTGCGCTTTTGGATGGGCGAGCAGGGGTATTCGCCACTACTGAACAAACTTGAATCCGGAGAGACGTTGTGAGTCATAAGCCAAAAGATCTGCTGGTCGATCCGATGGTCGACAACAATCCAATCACTCTGCAGGTGCTCGGTATTTGTTCCGCACTGGCAGTAACCTCATCGATGAAAGTGGCGCTGGTAATGTCGCTGGCGGTAATCGTCGTAACAGCCTTTTCATCGATGTTTATCTCGATGATGAGAAACCATATACCGGGCAGCATTCGTATTATTGTACAAATGGTTGTTATTGCCTCGCTGGTGATTGTTGTCGACCAGGTACTGAAAGCATTTGCTTACGAGATATCCAAAACACTATCTGTTTTCGTGGGGCTTATCATCACTAACTGTATTGTGATGGGCAGGGCAGAAGCATTTGCAATGAAGAATCCGCCTGTGGCCTCGTTCCTTGATGGTGTTGGTAACGGTCTGGGCTACGGATTGATTTTGATGATCGTCGGGTTCTTTAGAGAGCTGCTTGGCGCCGGCACGCTGTTTGGCATTACCGTATTGCCAACAGTCAACAACGGCGGCTGGTATGTACCCAACGGCATGCTTTTGTTGCCTCCGTCTGCGTTCTTTATTATCGGGCTAATCATCTGGGCGTTCCGCAGCTGGAAACCCAAGCAGGTCGAAGAACGCGAGTACAAAATTCAGTCGGTTGAGGCGCACTAATGGAAAACCTCATATCGCTTGCCTTCAGGGCCATATTTGTCGAGAACATGGCGTTGGCCTTTTTTCTCGGCATGTGTACGTTTATCGCTGTATCGAAAAAAATTGCTACAGCAATTGGGCTGGGTATCTCTGTGATCATCGTGCAGATGATCACCGTACCTACTAACAATCTGTTGCTTACTTATCTGCTAAAACCTGGTGCGTTGTCATGGGCCGGTCTGGACAGTGTAGACCTGACCTTCCTGAGTCTCATCAGCTACATCGGCGTTATTGCAGCGATGGTGCAGATACTGGAAATGACACTGGATAAGTTTTTTCCGCCGCTCTACAACTCGCTCGGTGTGTTTTTACCGTTGATCACCGTTAACTGCGCAATTCTTGGTGGCTCCCTGTTTATGGAGCAGCGCGACTACAACTTTGTCGAGTCGGTCACCTACGGTGCCTCTTCGGGTTTCGGCTGGGCGCTGGCAATAGCGGCGATGGCGGGTATTCGTGAAAAGCTCAAGTACTCGGATATTCCCGACGGACTGCAGGGCCTTGGAATCACTTTTATTACAGCGGGGCTGATGTCTCTGGCGTTTATGTCGTTCAGCGGCGTCAAACTATAGGACCAACATACAATGACCACACTTGTACTCGGTATCATGTTGTTTACCATGATCGTACTCGCGCTCGTGTCGATCATTATGATGGCACGTTCGCAACTGGTATCCACTGGTGACGTAAACATCACGATCAACGGTGAAAAAACCATCGCTGTCCCCGCCGGTGGAAAGCTGCTGCAAACGCTGGCAGAGGAGAAGATGTTCGTACCCTCCGCCTGTGGCGGCGGCGGTACCTGCGCGCAGTGCAGAGTGAAAATTCACTCGGGTGGCGGATCAATTCTGCCAACCGAAGAGTCTCATATCACCAAACGCGAGGCTGCCGGCGGTGACCGACTGTCCTGTCAGGTGGCGGTAAAGCAGGATATGGAGATCGAAGTACCGGAAGAGGTTTTCGGTGTAAAGAAATGGCTGTGTAAGGTGCGTTCAAACGAAAACGTTGCCACGTTTATCAAAGAGCTGGTGCTTGAGCTGCCCGAGGGTGAAGACGTTAACTTCCGTGCCGGTGGCTACATCCAGATTGAAGCACCACCATATCAGCTCAACTACAAAGACTTTGATATTCAGGAAGAGTATCGCGAAGACTGGGATCACTTTAACCTGTGGCAGTACACGTCCAAGGTCGATGAGCCCATTGAACGCGCTTATTCAATGGCCAACTACCCGGAAGAAAAAGGCCTGATAATGTTGAATGTGCGTGTCGCGTCACCGCCTCCCGGGTCTGAAGGCATTCCGGCAGGGCAAATGTCGTCCTACATCTTCAACCTCAAGGCAGGGGATGAAGTAACTATCTCCGGCCCGTTCGGCGAGTTCTTCGCACGCGACACGGAAAAAGAGATGATCTTTGTCGGCGGTGGTGCGGGTATGGCGCCAATGCGCAGCCACATTTTTGATCAGTTAAAGCGGTTGTCCAGTAATCGCAAGATCAGTTTTTGGTACGGCGCCCGTTCAAAGCGCGAAATGTTCTACGTCGAAGACTTTGACACGCTGGCCAAAGAAAACGACAACTTTGACTGGCACGTAGCATTGTCTGATGCACAGCCTGATGATAACTGGGATGGCTACACCGGCTTTATTCACAATGTATTGATGGAGAACTATCTGAAAGATCACCCGGCGCCCGAAGACTGTGAATACTACATGTGTGGGCCGCCAATTATGAATAGCTCCGTCATCAATATGTTGCTTGAGTTGGGTGTTGACCGTGAGGATATTATGTTGGATGACTTTGGGGGATAGCACTGTGCGTGGTGCGCTGGCGCGCGGCTGATGTGTTAGTCCCTGCGGGAGGCCATTCATTCCAATGGGGCGCGCAAATGTGACATGCCCTTCGGGCGGACCTACTTTTAAAAAGACTAAAAGTAGGCAAAAGTCTTTTTGCGACTAATCAGCCCTGCGGGTCGCTGCGCGATTTTGAGATTGATCGCTCCAGCGGGTCGCGCAAACAGCCGTCCATGGCTGACAGCGCTCTCTGCGGCATCCATGCCGCGTCGACCCACTTCCACGATCAATCTCAAAACTGATTAAACGCGGGTAGAGCAAAAGCAAAAGCAAAAGCAAAAGCAAAAGCAAAAGCAAAAGCAAAAGCAAAAGCAGGGGTTGGGGCAATGGATTTTGAATTGTTTCACCTGCTTATTGAACGGCTTTTCTTAAAGTGGACGTAACATCATTACGGGTCGTAAAATCAGGTGCTTAATAGAGTCAGCAGGCGATAGCAAATGGAAGATAAGCGATCTGATCTCGATGCGGAAAAACGACGCAAACTCCTGCAACGCATGGTTGAGGAGTTAAGTAAAAGTCACCCTGACTTTTACTACCTGCCAACAAGCGAAATTGCGCGTTCCCTGAAGGGCCTTGTCGACAGTGGTGACGGGCTTACGCAGGATGAAGTTGATTTACTTAAACCGCTTAGTGAGCGTGACATCCAGGTGGTGCTGAGTCTTCATTCCTAAAGTGTGGTGCGGCCGCTCAGATAGTCGCAATCTATTGCAGGGAGCGCATTGAACTGAGTGGCAGATTCTCAATGGCTTTCCGTTGTACATGGGTCAAATAACCCAGAGCGTCGAGAAAAAACTGATGTTTGTCGTTTCCTTTCTCGAGGAAATCCATAATACGGTATAGGTTGATCGGCTGTACTGTGATTAACTGCTCCAGACGCTCTACTAAAACATCTTCCGGCAAGTGGTCGATAAACTGACAGGCTGTTTGCGTGGGAGTAAGCAGATAAAAGTCGGCGGTTTTCTTAGGGGTGTATCTGATAATGTCAAACGGTGACATCCCCAGTGTGTGAAACTTGGGAATCACACAACGTACATCCGATTCTGTATGCTGCAACACCATTCCGGATGTCTGGCGGAACCCCATCTGCCCGAGCTTTTTAATGGCATGTTTTCGCATACCGACTGACAACAGATCAGCATCTGCTCGATCGTACCTGAGTTCGTCGAACACTGAGATAATCTTGAGCGTCTGATCGGCAACGTAAATAAACTTGTCGATAGACGACCCTTCCGGCAATGTGAGTGTATTTGTCACGAAAGCGCTGACCCGTTGGTGTCGGTTGCCCGTTTGCAGAGGCTGGCAACAGCCTCTTATCGCCTGGCTGCCTGTCAATCTACACAGCTCAATCTACACAAATAGATGGGTTGATAAAAGCGCTTTGTACCTCACATGCCGTATCCTGGTCTCTACAGCTGCGCTTTTCGGGCTACACTCACCCCATGCTTAGAATGATCTGGATTTTTATAAAGTGCGTGGTTGGGTTGGTGCTCACCGTGGTTGCGTGTATTGCAGGCTTCATGCTGCTGGCGCCGGTGTTTGGTGGCTCGCCTGACGAGCAAAGTGCTGCGCTGATAAAACAGTCACCGAACCACAACGGCACGCAGTTTATCAACAAGGTCGAAACGGTGGTTAGCACCCCGAACGAAGACGAGCCCATGGACGTCTGGGGCATGCTCTCACCACCCGAAGGCAAGAACCCCTCAAAGCCGCTCCCGGCTCGAGAGTTTGATGCATCAGCATTCAGCGACGGAGATCTGGTCTGGTTCGGTCACTCCACCGTGTTGATGAAAACCGACGGGGTTACGGTGCTGGCCGATCCTGTGTTCTATAACGCATCACCTATACCCTTTACCGTCACACCTTTCCCGATACAGGTAACCAACAGCGTAGATCAACTACCGGAGATAGATGTCGTGGTTATCTCACACGACCACTACGACCATCTCGACTACCGCGCTATCCAGGAACTGGATGTAAAAGTCGGACGTTATTTGGTGCCTCTGGGTGTTAAAGCGCATCTGCAAAGGTGGGGAATTGAGAGCAACAAAGTAACCGAGTTTGACTGGTACGACAGCGTAGAGCACCAGTCCCTGCAGATTACCATGGCCCCCTCGCGACACTTTAGCGGTCGCAGCATCCGCCGCGCCAGAACGTTATGGGGTTCGTGGATCGTTAAATCGAGTGCGATGAATATCTACTTCAGCGGCGACAGCGGTTACTTTGAAGAATTCAAAGACATCGGCAAACAATTTGGTCCGTTTGATATGGCCTTTGTTGAAAATGGAGCCTACAACCTGAACTGGACCCAAATACACATGATGCCCGAACAAGCAGTGGAGGCCGCCATCGATCTCAATGCAAAAGCGTTCTTCCCAATCCACTGGGGCAAGTACGACCTGTCATCACACACCTGGACCGAGCCAGTAACCCGTGCCAAAGCTGCAGCAGTCGAACGTGGTGTAAAACTGGCCACGCCATTGGTAGGGGAAGTATTTACCACCACCGATTACCCGACCAAAGAGTGGTGGGTTGGCCTGTAAGCGCTTCTAAACGAATGGCTGGTATTTGCCACAACTATGTATAAAACGATTGCGATGTATTTTCAGTCAAACGATCTCCCATGAGAGTGAAAAGTAGGTCCCGCTGAAGGCGACGCCCATACTATAGCGCCGCAGGCAAATCCCTCGCCGCAGGCGAAACAACCCCTACCAATAACTAACCGCCCCCGCATACATATTCTCAATATCAACCAGATTCGACTCTCGTGGTGCATTGGCAATAGCACGCTTCTGTCGACTGGAAGACTCGGCAAGCCGCTTAACATCATCGGTACCGAAGCCAACGCCACTCAGGCCATTTGGAATATCGGTTGCGCGCATCAGCTCAATGATCCGTTTTGACAACACCTCTCCGGCGTCATCCGGTGTGGCGCCAACACTGTCAGCACCGAGGAATGCGGCACCTTCCAGGTGGCGTTGCGGCTGTGCCTCGGCTGTGTAGCGAAAGATCGACGGCGCACAGACAATGACGCTAATACCGTGTGGCACAAATGGCGATGCAACCGGGTAGTCACGGCTGGTAATATCTTTCATTAAATGCGTCACGCCGTATGACATGGCGTGTGGCAGGTGTGTGCCGGAATTGCCAAAAGCGATACCAG
>CAYMFQ010000056.1:0-27697 GCA_964389335.1 uncultured Granulosicoccaceae bacterium | reverse complement strand
CCGACTTCCTTCAACAAGTCTGCAACCATTGCAGGTCGATCAGATGCAGCACCATTCAAACAGGACATGGCACTGGCACAGGAAGAACTGGCCAAGTGTCAATACGACCCGGCAGATCATCCGCTCGACGTGGTGTTTATTGCGGAACTTTACGCCGGCAAGAGTGAATGCCGCAAACCAGTTGATCATTCCAGCCGCTGCCACGTTTCTGCTGGCAGCCGGCACTACTGAATCCTGAGGAACAAACTCAATGGGTAACTCAACCTGTCGTGTGGCCACCGATGTTGGCGGCACGTTTACTGATCTGGTGGCGTTTGAAACTGCTGCGGATGGTAGCCTAAAAGTCACCACTGCTAAGTCGGATACCACACCGCCCAATTTTGAAGCGGGTGTGCTCAACGTGCTGGAAAAAGGCGGCGTGGATCCGGCTTCGGTCGACTTCATGGCGCATGGCACCACGGTGGTGATCAATGCGTTAACAGAGCGAAAAGGTGTGTCGGTGGGTTTAATTACCACTGAGGGTTTTCGCGATGTGCTGGAAATTGCGCGCGGTAACCGACCTGACTTTTTTAACCTGCACTACATTAAACCCGAGCCGTTTGTCGCACGCCATCTGCGTGCTGAAGTGCCGGGTCGCATGACCTATCAGGGCAATGAAAGATCACCGTTAGACTTGACCGGTCTGCCGGCGATTCTGGATAACTTTAAAAACGAAGGGGTTACCGCGGTGGCGATCTGCCTGCTGCATGGTTATGCCAACCCCGCACATGAAAAGGCTGTGCTGGAAGCGGTTCAAAAGCACTGGCCCGATGTGTCAGCGGTGGCTTCACATCAGATTACCCGTGAGTGGCGTGAGTATGAACGCACCAATACCGCAGTGCTGTCAGCTTATGTGCAGCCGGTGGCGGCGCGTTATTTAAGTCAGCTACACGCGGGGCTAAAGTCACAGGGCTTAAAAAAATCCCCGTATATCATGCAATCGAATTGCGGGGTCGACAGCCTTGAAGCGACATCCGCTATTCCTATCACCATGGTGGAAAGTGGCCCGGCTTCCGGTTTCTGGGGGGCGGCGGAGCTTGGCAAACTGATCGATGAGCCAAACATACTGGCGCTTGATATCGGTGGCACGACAGCCAAGTGTTCACTGATCGAAGGTGGCGAAGTCAGGATCATGACTGACTACTGGATTGAACGCAGTCGCAAGTCTGCCGGTTATCCGATTATGGTACCGGTGGTTGATCTGGTTGAGATAGGTAACGGTGGTGGTTCCATTGCCCGCGTCGATGACTTTGGCAAGCTGCATGTGGGGCCGCAGTCGGCCGGTGCACTGCCTGGGCCCGCGGCCTATAGCAAAGGCGGTACACATGCCACTACTACTGATGCAAACCTGTGGCTTGGCCGTATCAACCGCGACTACTTCTGTGGCGGTGCGATTGATGCCGACATGAAAGCAGCGGAGTCAGCACTGACCGAACTGGCCGGTAAACTTTCCGTGACGGTTGACGAAGCCGCTCGAGGTATTGTGCGGATCGCCAACGACAACATGGTTAATGCGCTAAAGCTCGTCAGTTTAAATCGTGGACACGACACCCGCGAGTTTACCTTGCTGGCCTTTGGCGGTGGCGGTGCCATGCATGCAGTGGCACTGGCGCAGGAACTCCAGATGAACAAGGTGATTGTGCCAACGGCTGCATCGGTTTTCTCTGCGTGGGGCATGATGATGAGCGATCTGCGTCGCGACTATTTTGCCACACAGTTGATGGATCTTGATGAAGGTGCCGGTGCTCGTATAGAAAAGGTATTCGAACAAACGGAATCGGAGGCGCGTGCGACCTTTGAGGCCGAAGGGGTAGAAACCGACAAGATCAGTTTTCTGCGCTACGGTAAATTCCGTTATCAAAATCAGGAGCACACTACCGAAGTGCCATTAACCGGCACTATTACAGATGCCTCGCTCGAAGCCATAGCAGAGTCATTCCACGCGCTCTACGAAAAAGAATATACCTACCGGCTCGATGCGCCGGTTGAGATGGTCGGTATTCATCTGGTTGCTCGTGCGGAGGTGGGCAAGCTCACCATGACACCAGCGCCCCTGGGTGAACCGGATGCTACAGCGGCCATGAAGTCACAACGTTCTGTTGACTATGCACTCGAGGGCGTTCATCAGGCTGAAGTATACGATGGTGACAAACTGAAACCCGGCATGGCATTTACCGGACCGGCAATCATTGAAGACAGTGGCACCACCGTCGTGATTCACCCGGGTAACCAGGTGTCAGTCGATGCGTTTGGCAATATTCACATAGTACTGGAGGCGTAGGCATGAGTAACGATCCAATCACGCTTGAGATTATTCAGAACGCACTCACCGCTGCGGCAGATGAAATGTTTGCCGCCATGGGTAAGACGGCCATGTCGTCAATTATTTATGAAGTGCTTGATATGGGTAGCGGTATTACCGATGCCGAAGGCCGTATGGCCACCAGTGGTGCAGGTATTCCGGCGTTCATCGGGGTGCTGGATAAATCGGTGCAGTTTATTCTTTCGAAGCACGACGATATACGCGCCGGCGATGTGTTTATTACCAACGATCCGTGGTATGGCGGCGTTACGCACCTGAACGATATTGTACTGGCCATGCCGGTGTTTCAGGGTGAAACCCTGATTGCATGGACGGCGATCATCGCTCATAACTCCGATATAGGCGGCATGGCTCCCGGTTCATTGTCCGGTGATGCCACAGAAATATTTCAGGAAGGTTTACGACTGCCTGCAGTCAAGATTATCAATGAAGGTGTTACCGATCAGGCCGTGATGGACATCATCACCTGCAACAGCCGCATGCCGGATTTCTTAAAGGGAGATGTCTGGGCCGCAATTGCCGGTGTGCGTGTCGGTGCACGTCGCCTTGAAGGCATCGCTGAGAAATACGGCGCTGCGACCTTCCTGGTGGCAATGGACAGCTTCATGGATTTTGGCGAAAAGGCTGCACGTGCGGAGCTTGCCAGGCTGCCGAAAGGTACGTTCGAACTGAGTGAAGATCAGGACGATGGCCTGGTCTTCAATGTTAAGGTCACCATTACCGACGACGAATTTGTTGTTGATTTTCGTGACAACCCGGATCAGATGGCAGGCCCTGGTAATGCGACGCGCGACGGTACCGTCATCTGTGCGCAAATGGTGTTTAAGGCACTCACCGGACCGGATACGCCTGCCAATGATGGCAGCTTCCGGCCTTTAAAGGTCTTAACCCGTGAAGGGTCAATCTTTCATGCAAAGGAGCCGGCAGCGGTTGGCTTTTACTATGAAACCGAAATCCGTTCCAACGATCTGATTTGGCGTTGCCTGGCACCGCATATTCCCGAGGTGCTACCTGCAGGTCACTTCAGTTCCATTTGCGGTACTTTTATTGGCGGTACACATCCGGATACCGGTCGACAGTACACCATCATTGAGCCACAACTTGGCGGCTGGGGTGCAGGCAGGGATCACGATGGCAACTCGTGCATGTTCTGCAACTTTCACGGTGAAACCTACAACACACCGGCAGAAGTATCAGAGGCGCGAAACGGCTTATACGTAGACCGCATGGCATTAAACGACTCGCCCGGTGGTGAAGGGCAGTACACCGGTGGTCGCGGGCTGATTCTTGAGTACCGCATTCGTGCAGAGCAGGGTTTTCTTACGATGGGCTTCACACGCTTCAAGGAAAAGCCCTGGGGAATGGAGGGCGGTCTGGAAGGCTCCGGCAACTACGCAGAAGTAATCAAACCCGATGGCACCGAAACTTATAGCTTTGTGTCAGGCCTGCCACTGACCACCGATGATGTGGTTCGTATCGTGACATCCAGTGGTGCGGGTTTCGGCGATCCCAAAAAACGTGACCGCGATGCGGTGGAGGCAGATATTAAAGCCGGCCTGATCAGCGCTGAACGCGCAGCATCAATCTACGGGAAATAAATTCATGTCAAGAGAATGGGTAATAGACGAGTACGCAGGCTATCAGGGCCTGCGATTGCAGGAGTGTGATGTCGTAGCGCCCGGTCCGAATGATGTGCAATTGCGGATTGAAGCGTTTGCTCTGAACTGGGGCGATATGAATCTGATGATGGATCAATATTCTTTCAGCTTTAACCACTTCCCTGCACGTGTGGGACTGGAGGCTGCCGGTATCGTTGAAGCTGTGGGTGCGGGGGTGAGCGGTATAGAAGTGGGTGAGCGTTACTGCACCCTGCCGCACTTCTATTACAACAATGGTGCAAGTGCAGACACATTGACCATTGACCAGAAATATTTGACCAAAGCACCCGACGGTATGAGTGCCGTTGAGTCCTGCTCTGTGTGGATGCAGTTTATGACTGCTTATTATCCGGTGATAGAAATGTCCAAAGCCGGGCCGGGTGTTAATATTTTAGTGACAGCTGCCACCAGTACCGCGGGTAACGCGGCGCTTCAAATCGGGCGTGCTGCCGGTGCCACCATGATCGGCACCACTCGTTCAGCCGGTAGTATTGATTATTTGCAAGAATCCGGTGCCAGTCATGTTTACGTGGATGACGGTAGTGATCTTGCAGCCTACCTTAAAGAGGTAACCGATAATGTGGGTGTGCACGGGGTATTCGATCCGATTGGAGCAGACTTCCCCGCGCGTTACGGGCCGGCTCTCGCGCATGATGCCAGGCTCATGCTGTATGGCTTGTTGACTGAAAAGCTGCCGGAGATTCCGTATGTACACATGTGGCAGAGCAACGCCTGGCTGCATATGTACTCGCTGTTTAACTATGTTGAAGACATGGCAGCACAAAAGCGTGGTACCGACTACGTATACGCAGGCCTGACTGACGGTACGCTCAAGCCGTTAATTGATAAGGTATATCCGATGGAACAATACATTGAAGCGTGGCAGTATCTTGAAAAGCCGCGTACACAACACGGCAAGGTCGTCATAGAAACAGGTGCCTGAACAATGAATAAAACCGAAGCGCTGCGCGCAAAAATGGCAGAAGAGGGTGTTGATCTGGTCGCACTGGGGCCGGGGGCTCATCTGCAATGGCTTACCGGCATGCAGCCACATGCCGATGAACGTCCGCTGGTGTACTGTATTACCGCGGACCACGAAGGCATTCTGATGCCTTCACTTGAAGCGGAAAGTGCACGCAAGCAAACCGATTTGCCATTTTTTGAATGGTCCGATGCCGAAGGCCCGACCGATGCGCTGGAGCGTTTACTGGAGGCGCAGGGTGGTAACCCGGTACGCTCTATAGTGCTCGATGAAACCATGCGTGCCGATCACGCAGCACTGATTCAGGATCGCTTAATGAACTCCAAACGTCAGTTTGGAGAATCGACCATTGGTGCTTTGCGCGCACGTAAAATGCCGGAAGAATACGAATGCCTTAAGGCTAATGCACTCATTGCCGACGCTGCGATGCAGGCTGCCTGGGCTGCGATGAAGCCGGGCATGACTGAACTGGAGGTAGCGGCAGTCGCTCGCGAGAAATTCACGGAGCTGGGTGCAAGGCCAATTTTCAGCATTATTGGCACGGGTGGCAATGGCGCGATGCCGCATCACCACACCGGGGAAACAAAGCTTCAGGTTGGTGACGCTGTGGTCATGGACATCGGTGGCGCTCGCGACGGCTTCAGTTCCGATATCACCCGCATGGCAGTATTGGGTGAAGCCCCGGAAGAGTTCAACAAGGTACACGCTGTGGTTGAGGCGGCAGTGCAGGCGGCGATGAAAGTTGCCCGCCCAGGGGTTCGCGCTCATGAACTTGACGATGCTGCTCGCGGTGTCATCACTGATGCCGGCTACGGTGAGTATTTTATGCACCGGCTCGGGCACGGCATGGGGGTAGAAGTACACGAGCCGCCTTACATCTCCGCCTCGTCGCAGGCTGTGCTGGACGAAGGTATGGTCTTTTCCATCGAGCCGGGTATCTATCTACCCGGGCGCTTTGGACTGCGCCTGGAAGACATCGTGATCATGCGAGCTGATGGCCCGGAGATATTTTCGGAATTGCCGCGTGACACGCAGGTTATTCCCGTTTAGTGAGGCATTGCTCGCGGTCCGATGCGAGTTTCTGCTGTACCGGCCGCGTACAGTAATACTGCTCGAGCGTTAACCCCGTTGATCGCTCGATGTTTGTCCCTATCTTGGTCTAGGATAAGCGCCTCTGCTTTTGACTGGTTTGTCACGAGCAGCGGGCGCAATTTTTTTCACCCGGTCCAAAAGTTGTCGGAGCAACAGCTGGTTTGCTGCATACTTCGGCCAGACATGAATTTGGCGCTACGGACGTAACCATGAACTACCCCATAAAAGCATCTTTGCTTCCGGCTGTGGTGTTTGCTGCGATCATGGTGTTTTTGCTTTATATCGTGCAACTGCTGGTTTTCCCTGCAGAACACAGTGGACTGTATTCGAGAATTGTCTGGGGCAATGCTATATCACCTGTGATTGTTGGTGTGTTTCTGGTCGCACTGTATCTGCTGGTAGATAAACGCCGGAAAATTACCAGGGAACAACGGCAAACTGCCTGGTTTCTGCGCGACGTAGCTCCACGCCTGCTGGATCGAAATACCCGCATAGAGCAGGTTACTGATCATTATTCCGAACTGCGTGACAATCTACTGACCAACCGGTGGAATCGCTCATTGCTCGGCTCAGATAGCGTCAGCAGCGTCAATGGTGGCTTACTCAAGCATGCTGAAATCGAAATTGAGCATCTGCAAAATTCTTATTCGCTGCCGCGGTTCTTTGTCTGGGCATTGCCAATTATCGGCTTTACCGGGACGGTCTGGGGAATCGGGTTGAGTATTTCGTTTTTCTCGGACACCATGAGCGCCAGTCAGACAGGTGCCAGTGTTTCATCGATGTTGCAGCAGAATATTCCGCTTGTCACCAGGGGGTTATCCACCGCGTTCGATACCACCTTGCTTGCGCTGGTGCTCAGTGTTCCCGCCACGGGTCTGTTAATCATGACCGAAAGGGACGAGCGAGAGTATTTGTTGAAGCTTGAGGATTACTGGAAGCATTTTATCGGCACTCAGTACGATCCAATCGACGAACTGGTTGACCATGATTACTCGCACGCGCAGGCAATTGGTGAGTCACTACGTGATTTGCGAGAGGAAGCGTTTGAGAGACACAGCCGGTTGTCGGACTAGGGCCTGGCACAGTGTTATCGGTTGGCGAAAGCCGCAAAGCAAGTCTTGATCTTTTTCCGTTTATTAGCCTGTTTCTGTGCGTAATAGGCGTTCTGGCATTTCTGCAAAACCTGCTTGTACTGGGTGATGTTGGCGCCACTGAGGAAGATTCACGGCAGGCACAGATATTTCAGACGGCTTATCGCATTGAAGCCATGAGTGATCGAATCGTCTTACACCCGCCGGAGACAGAGCTTCCGCAAATATACCAATCTCTGAATCTGGAGGAACTGGCGAGCCTCGATACTATGCAGGCCGCGCGCGCAGCGGATATTGTTGCCAGGGGCAAAACCTTGCTGTTGGCGCCCGACCTTGATGAAGTTGCACTGCTACAGGCGCTGAGTGAGATCTCTACCCTGAATCACCTTGCAAAAGAACACGCCATCGAGTATGAGGAATTTGTGTTGCTCTCGATCCACAGTGGTGGATCCGATACCTATCATTTTCTGAGGAGACTGCTCGACCTGCCTGCGTTTAGACATATACGATCAGGTCTGGAGATAGCAGGCAACGATGCTCCGCAGGCACCTACACAATGAATCTCGATTCACTGACAGATATGGTTTCCAACGCTGTTGGTGTGCTTATATTGCTGTTGCTGATGACAGCGCTGCAATCGAGTAACCCGCACGTTGAACCGCCGCTTCCGATTGAACATCAAAGCGGGTTGGTGCCGAAGTTTTTCTACATACACGGTGATCGCATGCAATCCATCGATGTCAGTGCAGCGTTTGCCAATGGGTTGCTCGCAGCAAGTGAAGCGACCACAGAAGAGCAGAATGAATTCCAGATCAGTGCTGACTTCATTGGCCGGCGCCATGACTACCTTACGCTGACAATGACGCCAATAGACACCGATAGCTGGCCTGCTGTCGAGGATCTTGAGAATACTGATTCCATGCTTGGTAAGACCGCCGATAGTGTCGACCGCAAAAAGGAGCTTGCGTTCTTCTTTGTGGAAGATGAGGGCACCGGCGAAGGTTTTTCAGAATTCGAAAAAGCAAGGCAGTGGTTTCTTGACAGAGGTACTGCCGTGGGCTGGATTCCCGTAACAGAAACCAACCCGGCTTACTTGTGTAGCTGGAGTAATGTAGCCGCGTGCAGATATAGCCCTTCACACTACGGAACGGGCAACTAATATGAGTGCAACAGATACCGGTTCAGGCCTGACCAGGCTACAACAAATCCGTGAGCGTTTTAAGCGGGCTGATGAGCGGGCTGACCAGTTACATAATGACCGTTCGGGATTGCCCCGGAATGACGACGAAAGCAACGCCTACCGCGATATTACATCGAGCGTGCGAGATCGGTCTCTGCAAAGGCACGAAAACAGGATCTCTGAAATTGAGCAGCTGCAGGAATCCATCAGTTACAAACTGATAGGACGCCTTGCCGTCTGCGTTGCTTTACTGTTGCTGATTACAATCGCCTACCATGCCGTTACAAAGCGTTCCATCGACCAGGCGCCACAGAGTCTGGCCATCTGGATGGAGCAACAGAAATTGCTCAGACAGGTTGCACAGGTGCAGCAATGGCTGGCAAATGGACAAGCGCAAAGTGACCTGCCTCCGCCAGAGAGTCTTGAAGATCTCCAGGCCTGGCTCGATCAAATAAAGCTCAGCCCGGACTTGCAAAAACTCGAGACAGAAACCGGTGGTGAGCCCGGCTTTGTCGCGTTTCAATGCCCGGTTGCGCCTATTCAGTGCCTCGCAGAAGATATTCCCAGTGCGGCAGGGCAGCGGCGGACTGAACTGAATCAACTGGTGCGTAACGCTAACACGATGCAGGTGAAAAACGGCAACTGCGAAGGCACCGCTGATCTGATTGGCGAGTATGGCAATCTGTTTGGCTGGCGTCGATCCGAAGCGATAACAAAGGCTCTGGTCGAGATATCCGTTGCCAAGTGCTTTATGGGCGCTGACGATACAGACAGTGCTGCCATTCACTATACAAGAGCCTATTGCGCTTCAGTATCTGATCCCGACCCCCATGAAGCCATGACCGCTCTGTACGGGCTTGCAAGGATCTCGTGGCTTGCGAACGATATGCAGCAGGTTGGCCACTACACGCATTGCAGTGAGGATTTGCTTGACTATCATTTGCAGCGGGAACCCGACGTCAATACGCTTAACAACTACATTACGCTGGCGTTGCTGCACTACGAGCTGACCGGAGATCCCAGAGAGTCCATCAGCGTAAAAGAGAAAGGTCTTGCGGCAGCGCGTAAACTCATGCCCGGTGTTGAGGAGCACGAGTTAGAAGTGGTGCGGGAAGTGATGCTTATTCTGCAGATGAACCTCATGGAAGTTTATCTGACACTCAATGAACCAGAGCCGCTCTACCAGTTGTATGAAGAGCTGAAAAGCAACCCCATGCTGGAAGAGGGCGACCGGCTCGTCGCGCTCGGTTTGCTCGCTATGCAGGACCTGATTGATAACAAGCACGAGTCAGCAAGGGCTCACCTGCTACGCATCATTACGCGCTACCAGGCGCTGGCCGAGTTCACCACAATGTGGTCCTGGGAAGCCATTGATCGATGGCATGAAGAAACAGAGTCCACTCGCAGCGCGGCGGTTAATGAGCAAATAAAAGACATCAGACTTGCGCTCTCCAATGAGCGTCCCCCCGATTCAATGCAGAGGCTTAGCAGAGTGCTCGCCGCGACCGGGGAAAGCTAATGTCTCTGCTCGATCGACTCCTGCATAAACAGCTGCAGGCAGAGTTTCCGGCACACACTCAGCGAGGTGATTTGAGTCGGAATTCCCAAACAAACACTCTCGATTGGTTTGAGACACCGGCGCCCTACAAAAGCTGGGTACCTGGCCTGAGTTCTCTACTGCGGCTGCATTACCTGAAGGTGAAAAGATCTGTACTGATTGAGAATAAACAGTCACTGCGTTATGACGTCAGTACTGCAGAGATACACCGTCAGATTGCGAGCAGGCTCGATGCAAAGCCAGGTGTATGGCACATAGTGTTGCGATCGGTCATTTTATTGCCATTACTTTTGCTTGTGTTGGCGGTTGGCGCTTATGCCCTGTGGCAGAATCATCAGGCATCGCTTGAGCGTGCAGTGTTCAAAAACGATATTCCGGGTTACTCAGATGCAGTTTACCGACTAAAAGCGAGTAAAGCGGCTGCAGGAAAACAGACAAATACCGACGTATTGAATCAAATCAATCAGAATATTGATCAACAGTCGAATGAGGTTGAGTCTTTAAAAAACCGTATTGTGGGGCATTTTATTGAATTGCCCGATGTATCTGCGAGGCTCACCGCCTTACTGGATGCGATACAGAAGAAAGACCTTCCTCCCCAGGAACTATATCAACTCGTCAAGCAGGTTAACGATGAACTCTTTGTTAATGACGTTCCGTTTTACCTGAGTCCGATGGTTGAGGCAGCAGACTGTGCGCACCTGCCCTCGGAGTCTTTTCTGACACGTTTATTTGGTGGCGGAGGCAAAGGCTCCGGAGATACCTGCGTGATCTACGCACTGCTCACTTATCATGTGGAGGAGTACCGTAATTATAATAGCGATGATGTCGATCACCTTGCCTATTTTACCAGACGTCTAGATGATCTTGAGTTATATACCAACATACTTGGTAAGGTTCATTTGGGAGACGACAGTGCTCAGATCCTGCTAAGTAATATAGATGCGAGCAGTGCAAGCTCCACCGTGGCACTGAATGACGGTCGGCTGCAGGCCAAGCTGATGCCTCAGGGGATGCCAGACGTTTACGGCCTTGAATCTATCGCTCGCCGTTTACAAGCCAGAGTGGTGGAGCAGTATGCTGATGAAATCACTCAGTCGTGGAGATGGAAGCTGGATACCGTGTGGGGCAGGCTAACCGGGTCACAAGCCAGTGTGCTGCCGAAGGCAACAGCCAGGCTTCAACAACGGATTGCAGATGCCACGGCGTTTCATGAAGTGCAGCACCTGATTGATCAGTCGAACGACCTTATGGAGCCGGTATGGTTCAGCGAGTCACTTGAGCAATTAACGATCAACATTCCCGTTACGGACCAATTTCGCCGAGGTGTATTGTGGGAACTATCGGCGTTTTTCACCCATTTAGCTTACGGTGATGAGCTTACCGGCATTTTGTTGAATGAATTTGCTGCCATCACGCTCAACCCGAGGTTACAGGATCAACCGCACTACTACAGTATACGTATGCTGTTGCCAATGCTGCACGAGATGCATCTGGGGACACTGGGCGATACACCTCCACCACCCTCACTGACGCTCAGCGATGTGGCGCGTTCCTATAAATATCTGGCACAAAATATTGACGACATCGGGCAAGTGTCCGCTGATGCCTATCAAAAACTGTTCGGTACTGAACTGGCGGAAATAGACCTCACTGATATAAAGCGACGACCATTGCCACCGCCACTAAACTGAGAAATTTTCCTTGTGGGACCCAAAGGGCGCCGAACGACGAAGTTCAAAGCTACATAGCTTGCGGCAGGAATAGTACGATTTGTGGAAACGCTATCAGTACCGCAATAGTGAGAATGTCTGCCACGAAAAAAGGCCAGCATCCCCGAAACACATCCTGCACGGGTATATCCGGCCTGACACCACTGACCACGTAACAGTTTAGTCCGACGGGTGGGGTAATCAGGCAGAGCTCTGCCATCTTCACCACGATAATGCCAAACCAGATCGGGTCATAGCCAAGCCCGATAACTGCCGGTTGCACCACCGGCAATGTCAGCAACAGCATGCCGATTGCATCCATAAACATACCCAGCACAGCATAGGCAGCAAGTATGCACAGCAGTATTGCCAGCGGTGACATATCCAGCCCGCCAATCCAGTTAGCAAAAGCGTCAGGTAAACCGGCAAAACCCAGGAAGCGCACATAAACCAGCACACCCCAGATGATAGTGAAAATCATCACTGTTAACTTGCTGGTTTCGACCAGTGCATCGCGTAATACACCGACCGGCGTGCCGCGAATAACTGCCAGTACAAATACAACGAACGCACCCAGTGCGCCGGCTTCGGTGGGTGTGGCCCAGCCAAAATACATACTGCCAAAGATGATAACGATGACAGCGATGATCGGGAACGTACCCGGCACACTCTGTAGTTTCTGCTTCCAGGTGTAGCCTGCCACGGACGGGCCCATTTCAGGGTTAAGTTTCACCCGCATTACCACAATGGTGGCGTAGATAATTGCGGACACAATACCGGGCAGGAATCCCGCCAGCAGCAATTGTCCAACGGATTCTTCCACGATGATTGCGTAGATCACCAGAATGGCACTGGGTGGAATTAACGTGGCCAGTGTGCCACCGGCGGCAACAACGCCGGCTGCCAGTCGACGGTCGTAACCTTCCTTGAGCATCTCCGGTATGGCAACTCGTGAGAATACTGCCGCCGTTGCGGTGCTTGCTCCGGACACCGCAGCGAAGCCTGCGGTTGCAAAAATGGTGGCTACCGCCAGACCGCCGGGCAGCCAGCCGAGCCAGCGTTTGGCGGCCTCGAATACCGAACGGGTTATACCGGCGTGAAAAGCCAGAAAGCCAATGAGAATGAACATCGGCAGGATTGATAGGGCATAGGTTACCGACTTTGAGTGTGGCACTGTGCCGGCCATACCAAGCCCCGCCGTGAGACCTTTCTCAAAGCCGAGCTTCATACTGAGAATGGTTACCAGTCCGAAGGTGCCGGCAATCGCTGCGGCGAACGCAACGCGCACGCCGATAAAAACCAACACCAGCATGATGCCGGTGAATAGCAGACCTACCTGAAAATTATCCATGAGAAGGTCCATCCGCTGACGCAGCTTCACGCGCTTCGCGTTGCGCCTGTTCTTCGGTGTTTTCGATCAGCGGCACCAGCACCGGTGTTGCATCGGGCCGTCGCAGCAGTCGACAGTAACCAATAAACTGCAGCAACAGGCGCAGCCACAGGACGCCGAAGGCAACTGGTACGATGAGTTTCGACGGCCAAACCGCAAGGCCGATATCAATGGTGCTGTCACCGAACTTCCAAGCGCGTAAAAAATGATCAAAGCCATACTTGATCATAATACCGATGAGTATCATCGCGACCAGCGTACCGAATGCCTCAAGAAACCATAGCAGTCGGCCGCGTAGTTTTGACAGTACTAATTCCATGCGCACGTGCCCGTTCAGGCGCTGGCAATAGGCAGCACCCATAAATGCAAACAGTGCGATGGATTGCTCGGCTATGTCGATATACCCGGGGATTGGCAGGTTAAACAACTTGCGCCCGAGAATTTGTACCGTGGCCGTTAGCATCAGCACAAAGATACCCAGCGCGGCGATATTGTTAAGCAGATTTTCGGCTTTGCTCAGCCAGCGATCCGAGTGCAGTAGTGCTGGTGCCGTACTGGCATCGGCTGGAGTGGAATGCGAAGTGTTTGTCAACGGAGCCTCGTCTCACCGCGAGAGGCGCGGTGTATCGCAGCGTCTGTGCGCTGCGAACAATGTGATAGAAGTGGCACGCACAGTCAGTGTGGTGCCACCTTTTTTCTATGGCTGCCGCTTTGCGTTATTGACTCGCCTCAGCAGCGGTCTTCAGCACCAGATCAAGTAACTCCTGTGCAGGTACACCAGCCGCTGTTTGTTTTTCAACCCATGCTTCCCAGACTGGCGAAGCCGCAGTTTCGCGGAACATATCGAGCTCTTCCTGGGTGTAGGTTATTTTCTCGATACCGGCTTCATCAGCGACCGGTGTGTACTGGTCGATGGCGGCGCCGTAAGCTTCGTTCAGGGCTACGTAGGCTTTGTCGACTGCCTCGTCCATCAGTGCTTTGTACTGATCGGGCAGGGAGTTGTATGCATCAATGTTAACCACAGCCGGGCAGTTTACGCTTCCCGGAGCCAGATTAGTGGTACGCCAGGTGGATACTTCGTTGATGCGATACGAAAAGTGAGAGTAGAAAGCAAATGCAGCCGCGTCGACAGTTCCGCTTTCAATCGCCTGGTAGGTTTCCGGTGCGGTAACGGTGGTGGGAACTGCACCCAGTACCTTCATAGCCTCGCCAATGCCACCCAGTGCACGTACGCGCATGCCACTAAAATCTTCAAGCTTGCGCGGTGGCTCGCCTTTGCCCATAAACTCGTACTGAGGCAGCGCTGCTGACATCAGAATACGGGCGTTCCAACGCGCCATTTCCTTTTGTGTGTAGGGGTGGTTGTACACCGCCAGGTCGATGGCTTTTTGAACATCGCCATTGGGTACTGGCAGCATTGGCAACTCAAGCACGGTTGCAGCGCGATTCTTGTCAGGGTGATAAGAGGCGCAGAATGAGGCCATTTCAAATGCGCCCAGTGATATACCGTCCAGGTTCTCACGTGGTTTTGACAGCGCGCCACCATAGTGAATTTTGATATCAAAGTTGCCATCGGTTTTTTCTTTGACATGGGCGGACAGTGCTTCAAGCCCTTCAGTGAAGGCGCGGCGCTTGCCCCAGGTGGACAGGTTCCAGTTGAGCTTTGGGCCGTCAACCTCAGCGGCCACTGCCGGGTTTAAGGTGACGTCTGTGGACAGCCCGACAACCAGAGACAGGGCGGCGAAGAGCGTGGATGTTTTCATTAGCGGTTTCATTAAATGTTCCTCCGTATCACGGCTGAGCCTAACAAACCTGACCTGCATGGTAAAGTTGACCGCTGAAGCCACTGCGCGAGAAACACTGTGTCCCCCGAAGAACGCCTGATTCAACTTGAGATTGACCTGCCGGCGCCTGCCTACCCGGGTTTTGACTATGTACCGCTCACCATCCACAACAACACGCTCTATCTGAGCGGTCAAATTGCCAAAGTCGACGGTGCGGTTAAGGTGCAGGGCAGGGTCGGTCAGAATGTCACGGTGGAGCAGGCCAGGACCGAGATGCGTATTTGTACCCTGCAGGGCTTATCCTGGCTGCGCGACGAACTTGGTTCGCTGAATCGGGTAAGCCGGGTGTTGCGCATTAATTACTACATCTGCTGCACAGAGGGCTTTGCGCAGATGTCTGAAATTGCCGATGTGTCATCCGGGCTTTTTGTCGAACTGTTCGGTGATACGGGCCGGCATGCGCGCTCAGTCATTGGCGTTGTGGAACTGCCCCGCAACGTACCCTGTATGTTCGATGCGACATTTGCGATTGACTGACTGGCTTAACTGGGCTCGTGGTCTGCTATGCCGAATGGCGGTTTGATGTGTGCTGCGGCTACCACGGTCTGCTTACCGCAGTTTTTTTGCAGTATTGGTATAAACTGCTGGCAGAACCGGAGGCAGTGACACATGGAAATTCCTGAACTGATCATCGCGTGTATATTACTGGCAGCCGTGATTGCACATGTTTTTGTGGGCACGCGGGAAACGGCTGCGCTAAAGCCTGTAGATAATAAATTGTCCATCAACTGGGCACAGGCCATGTGCGCCTTTCAAATGTTATCAGTAGATTTACTCGCGGTATGCGTGCTGCTGTTTGCCATTGCGTTTTATGACCTCGGACCCATCGAGCCGACTCTGGTGCTGTTGCTCGCCGTGCTTTTTTTGTTGTGGGGCGTCGCGTGGGTCATCCAGACACTGTGGTTGCAGCGCGACATTCGAACGCTGTTTCGCCTGCCGCACTGGATTGTCTGGTTTTTCTGCTCTGGTGTGCTGTTCTGGGCGGCCTGAAGAATCTACAGTTATTTGAGCCTTACAAAAATACCCGATCTTGGTTTAGGGTCAAAGTAAGTTGATTTAGGTGGCATGAGTTGTTCAGCATCGGCCACACCCATCAACTGCCTGATTGATGTTGCATAGCAGGCGAATATCACCTGCCACCCTTCACAATAAACCTGTTTGATTGCCTCATCGCCGCCGACACCCGCAACGTATCCGAGTCGCGAATCATCGCGCGCATCCCGAATACCGAGGATGGGATCAAGTATATGGTTTTGCAGGATGGATACGTCCAGCGTTGCGACTGGATCGGCCTGGTTAATGTGTTCGGGTTTGATGGTTAAGCGGTACCACTGATCGGCCACATACATACCAAATTCGCCATGCCGGGCCGAGTTGAATGTTTGTTGCTCGGCCAGTGCCTCAACGTGGAAGTCCTGCTGTAGCTGGTCGAGTAACTCAGTAACACTGAGGCCATTCAGGTCTTTAACGCATCGATGAAACGGCAGCAGGTTTAACTGGTTGTCCGGAAACAACACCACCAGCAACTGATTAAACGGTTCGTCGCCGGTGTGTTCGGGGTGTCTCTCGCGCATGATTTCTGCGTAGCGCAGTCCGGATGCGGCACGATGATGGCCATCGGTCAGATAAGTTGAGCTAACCTGCGCGAAAAGCGACTGCAGTTGTGCCTGTTGCTGCGGCTCAGAGATGCACCAGACCGTTTGCGCTTCACCGTCTTCGGTTTGAAAGTTAAGGGTGGGTTCGGTGCTGGTGACACCATCGATAAACTCATCGATGGCAGTGTTTTGAGCATAGGTCAGGCAGATCGGGCTTGAAGAGGCACCAACTACTTCCTGATACTGCGCCAGCAGATCCTCTTTGGCGCTGCGTGTGTTTTCGTGCTTACGTAACAAACCCTGTTCGTAGTCCTGGATCGATACTTCACAGACCAGACCGGTTTGTACGTGATCGCCAGTACCAAGACGGTATATAAACATACCGGGCTGTGTCAGCTTGTCGAACGCGCCGTTGCCGAGCAACTGCTGCAGTTGTGCCTTGTTGCCCTGTAGTAATTGATCGTGGGTTGGCTGTGCGTCGGCAGGGAAGTCTTCCTGCAGGCGCATCGTGTTTATAAAGTTTTCGGGGTGAGCATCGGCGAACTGCCGCCGCTGCTCGGGAGAAACAGAATCGTAAGCGGGCGACACGATATCGCGCGCCCGCTTTGGATTGACCAGATATCCGTCAAATGCTTTTATTACTGGCATACGTGGTGGTTATCCGTTCATGCAGCCCGTTCATGCAGCATTGGCACCTTTGAAGTCATCCATGAACTGTGTAAGTGCCGTAACGCTGCTTTTGGGTAAGGCGTTGTAAATACTGGCTCGGCAACCGCCTACACTGCGGTGGCCTTTAAGGTTCAGGAAGCCAGCGTCCGTGGCTTCGCTTAGAAACTTCTGTTCCAGGGCTTCATTTGGCAGCCGGAAAACTACATTCATGTGTGAGCGGCTGGCAACTTCAACAGGGCAGTTGTAATAGCCGTCGCTGTTGTCGATAGTGCTGTAGAGGGCGCCTGACTTTTCTGCGGCCAGTGATTCCATAGTCGCAAGCCCGCCCTGAGCTTTCATCCACTTCAGTACTTTGCCGAACATATAGATGGGGAATACTGGTGGTGTGTTGAACATGGAGCCTTTTGACTCGTGTATGTCGTAGCGCAGGTAGCGGCCCACGTTCTTGTTGGTGTTTTCCAGAATCGACTTGCGTACAAAAACCACCGCCAGACCCGCAGGTCCGAGGTTCTTCTGTGCGCCGCCATAGACGATGTCGAATTTGTCCCACGGCAGTGGGCGCGCCATATACTCGGAAGACATATCAGCCACCATTGGCACATCGACATCAGGCCATTCGGCAAAGCGAATACCACCGATGGTTTCGTTAGTGGTGATGTGCAGGTAGCGCGTATTGTCCTGCAAAGACAATTCGCTGGTTGTTGGCATACGTGTGTAGTTGCTGTCTTCGCCGTCCCATGCGGTGTAAACATCGCCGTAGGACTTTGCATCAGTGATGGCGCCCTTGGCCCAGGTGCCCGAATTTACATAGGCGCCTTTCTGACCATCGCTCAGCAGGTTCATCGGCACCATTGAAAACTGCAGCAGCGCACCGCCCTGCAGAAACAGCACACTGAAATCGTCCGGTACCTGGAATACTTCCATCGACAGTGCCATCGCTTCATTGGCCACGTCGTCGAAATGTTTGCCGCGGTGGCTCATTTCGATCAGTGACATGCCCGCGCCCTGATAGTCGACAAACTCCGACTGTGCTTCTTCAAGTACCGGCAGAGGCAGGGTGCAGGGGCCTGCACTGAAATTGTGTTTGCGATTGCTCATTGACTGGGTCCTGGTAAGTCTGTGATTGAACTGGATTTGTGGTGACAGTACTGATCGACCGATCAGCTGCCGTTCAAGCCGGCCAATTCTACAGCCAATGTCCTCTGTGCAGTGGAAAAACTCTTGTGCCAGGCCACATTGGGAAGCGCGCAAAGGTGTTGCTGCGCGCCAGCAATGCGGTGCCCGGTACTCTGGCAACGATCCGCTGCATCAGGCCGGATTGACGCAGTTGCGAATTTCACCGTTGCCCCAGGCGGCGATGATCGCCAGAGTGCCGTCTGCCACTGCAACCTGTGCCTGGTCAGTCGAGGCGCCGATATGGTGTGTGCCGCAGACACCTGGGTGGGTGGCCAGCGGTGACTCAAAGGTGCTGTCGCCGGCGCCGGGTTCATTTTGATAAACATCCAGACCGGCGC
Source organism: uncultured Granulosicoccaceae bacterium (assembly GCA_964389335.1). Classification (GTDB taxonomy): domain Bacteria; phylum Pseudomonadota; class Gammaproteobacteria; order Granulosicoccales; family Granulosicoccaceae. Next base: position 9,050 of record CAYMFQ010000056.1, on the reverse strand, counting down.
GAAGTCCGCGTTTGTCCATGGCATCTATCAGGGCGGCTTCGTCAACAAGCTCACCACGCGATGTATTAATCAGCACCGCACCATCTTTCATTTTGGCGAGAAAATCGCCGTTGACCATGTTGCGTGTGTTGTCGCCAGCCGGCATGTGCAGCGATACGATATCGCACTGTCCGAGTAACTCGTCGATAGTATCGACAACCTGTATACCGGCGTCGCTGATGCGTTGCTGTGCTGCCGCCGGGCGGTCCGCTTTGTTCAGCGCGTAAACTGCCATACCAAACGCGCGGGCGCGTTCTGCTACCGCCATGCCAATGGCACCCAGCCCGAGGATGCCAATCTTTTGTCCGTACAGGCCACGCGCCTTCGCGTACTTTTTCTTGTTCCAGACCTGATTGCGAAGATCGCTTACGTTGTCCGGTATATGACGATCAATCGACAGTATCAGCCCCATGGCGAGCTCGGCGACGGCAACGGCATTGGCGCCGGGCACATTGCACACGCGAATGCCGAGCTCTGTCGCGCTCGGCTTATCGATGGTGTTGGTGCCTGCGCCAGCGCGAATTACCAGCTTCAGAGCGCTGCCGGCCTCGAGTGTTGCCGCAGAAACAACAGTACTGCGCACAATGAGCACGTCGTGATCGGCGATGGCATCCGTTAGTGTGTCGCCGTCGAGGGTCGGATCAAATGTGATCTGATGACCGTCCTGCGTTAGAGTCTGTTGATGTGATTCGGGGAAGCTGTCAGCTATTAAAATCTTCATGTTTTATCACTATGTCCTGCCACACAGTTGATTAAGTTCACTGCCGTATCGATACTGCCGATTACCAGATTGGTTACCTGGAAATTTCTATGCCGCTTTTTTGTTGCCCGTAGTATTCGCGTAACTCATTGCCTGAGTACTGTTTACCACTAACGCAATGGTAGCCATGGATAACGGGCCGATATGGCGTGCAGGCGCCACTCTTTGGTTTTGCAGGGCGATCAGGTGTCGCAATTGCGACCCTGATGATGGCATCCCGGCCATCCGGTCAAACTAGCCGGCTGGCACGTCTCGGCAGCCGTACATTCCCATGCCGCTGAAAGTCATTACCACCTCGCCGTGCTGATTCAGTGTTTCGGTGCTGCTATAGACGATGCCACGATCAGGCTTGCTTTTGGAGCGGCGTGTTTCTTTAACAGTGACACGGAGCGTCAGTGTGTCCCCCGGGCGTACCGGCTTCAGCCAGCGAATGGTATCGAGGCCGGGTGAGCCCATGCTCGCACTGTCTTTGATAAAGCTCTCGTACATCATGCGCATAGTGGTTGACGCGGTTTGCCAGCCACTGGCAATCAGCCCGCCGTAGATCGTTTCTGCCGCCGCTGCCGGGTCAGTGTGAAACGGCTGCGGGTCGTACTTGCCGGCAAACTCCACAATTTCATCTTCCGTCAGGCGAATGCCTTCGTGGGTCATTACATCACCGGGTTTGAAGTCTTCGAAGTAGCGCATTATTCAGTCCTGTGGCCAGCCCGCCTGACTGCTATTGTAATGTGTTCAGCGCGTGAATGAATGGTGATTGTGGCAAGGGTTCACCATCAGTCAGGCCCGGATCAGTTTTTTCGTCGTATAAAACGGTACACACTGGCGATTATTATTGTTATGCAAAGCGAACCTGGAAAATTAATCCTCGCCTCCTACGGCAGTCTGGCTTTTCCACTGGCTGCAGCATTTATTGCGTTGCAGGTATTTGTTCCGACCTTTTACGCCGAAACCACCGGACTCAGCCTCACAGCCATTGGCGTGGTGATGCTGGTGGCCAAGCTGTGCGATACCGCAACTGATCCGATTGTCGGTTACCTGTCTGATCTGACACCGCGGACCTGGCGCCGTCGCAAACTGTATGTTGTGCTTGCCACGCCGTTAATCCTGCTGTCGACGTGGTACCTGTTTAACCCTCCGGCAGATGTGACCACCACCTATCTGCTGCTGTGGACCATTGCCATTTATATAGCCGGAACCCTGTCCATCGTGCCGATGAATGCCTGGGGGGCGGAACTGTCTGACAACTACAACACCCGCAGTCTGGTGGCGGGTACCCGAGTGGCATTTGGACTGGTGGGTTCCCTGATGGCACTGATCGTGGCAGTGGTGCTGGCGCGTGAAGGTTCTGCCGAACTGGGACCGACGCTTTCAGGTATCACCTGGCTTGTAATCGGGACGCTGGTTGTCGCCACTGTGCTCGCGGCCATGTTCGTGCCGGATAACCGAGAAACCGATTTGCCTGAAGATACCATTGCTGCAGCGTGGCAGGTGGTCAGTCAGCCAACACCTTTTCGGCAATTGCTGATCAGCTTCTTTCTGAATGCTGTGGGCAATGCAATACCGGCAACATTGTTTGTGTTATTTGTCACACATGTCATCAGTGCCGAGGGTTCCGTTGGCATGTTGCTGTTTTTGTACCTTGCCTGTTCTGCGGTATCAGTGCCGTTTTGGGTGGCACTGTCAAAGCGACTCGGTAAGCATCAAACCTGGACTATCGCGATACTGCTGGCGGTGGCGTTCTTTTTCTGGACCCCGTTCCTGGACAGCGGATCACTCGTGTTATTTGCCATCATTGTTATCGTGACCGGCTTTGCCACCGGTGCGGATCTGGTGCTGCCGTCGGCGATTAACGCGGATATTATTGAATGGGATGCACTGCAGAGCGGTTATCGACGCCCGGGGTTGTTTTTCGCACTCTGGGGTACGGCCACCAAGCTATCGTTTGCGCTGGCCATTGGCATTGCGTTTCCGCTGCTCGATGTGATTGGCTTCAGTGCCACTGGCGGTAACAACGCGGAGGCTATTCAGGGCCTGGCGATTCTTTATGGCGTACCCTGCATTGGATTTAAGCTCGCGGCATTGCTGCTGATGCGCGGTTATCCGATCACGGAAGAAAAGCATGCGCAAATCAGGCAGCAGCTGCAGGAACGCGAAGCACAGGCGTTGTAACGTTGGAGTCGGTAGTTACCTGCTGTTGCTATCGATGATCACTTTCGTCATAGGGCACCGGGGCTCTTTTAGGCCTTGGAGCGGTGCCATACTTCCGTTCGCGCTCCTGCCTGCGCTTGCGATTGCGCGACCGCATAAACAGAAATACCACCATTGCTGCTGCCAGCGCATAGATCGCCGCTTTGATTAGATAGCGGGTATCTTCCTCCTCGTTGATGACAATGCCGCCGATCTCCCGGGAGGCCGAGCCGGTGTTATTGATTTTATCGGTTGTGGTTGATCCGGTGTTATCGAACTGCTCAAGGTTCAGTGTCGGTTCACTGGTGTTTGAACCGCTGGTGTTCGAACCGCTGGTGCTCTGGTCATTTTGCTGAGTATCAAACTGCTGCAGATTGAGCTCAAGATCTTTTGGCTCGGCCTGCTGTTGGGTTAAATCTGATTCGTTAGTGTTTTGGTCGGGAAACTTGTCAAGGTCTAACTCAAGGTTCGATTGCTGCGACAGCGCGGCGCCACACGCAAGTGTCAGAGCGACAGCAGCCACGGTTGCGGCAGATGACAGGCGATAAAGCATGAGTGACTCCCGGATCGATTGCCGCTTTATTATTCATTAGCTGCAGTGCAAAGCACAAGTTACCCGCCGGGCAGCGGAAAATTGATAGCATGCTTTCACACCTGAACCGTGTGGAGCCCGCTTTGCCAGAACATGTAGACATAATTGTTGTCGGTGCCGGTATTGCCGGCGCCTCGGTGGCCGCGCGTCTGGCCACTGCTGGCAGGCGGGTTGTGTTGCTTGAAATGGAAGCGCAGCCTGGACATCACACCACGGGTCGCTCTGCTGCAGTGTTTGCGCCGAGTTATGGACCCGCTCCCATACGCGCACTGACACGTGCGTCCGAAGCATTCTTCACGGAACCCCCCGCTGCATTTACCAACGCAGCGTTGTTCTCGCCGCGGTTGATCATGATGATTGCACGCGCTGACCAGCAGGAATCCCTGAGCACATTACACGAAGCCGTCTGTGCCAGTGGTGACACAGAAGTGATTGACGGTGCAGCGCTACACAAGGTCAATCCGCTGGTTAAAAGCAGCTATGCAGCAGCGGCGATGCTGGACAAAGCGGGCCAGGATATCGATGTAGGCGCGTTGCATCAGGGCTTCCTCACACAGTTTAAACGCGCTGCAGGGGAGCTCCGGACAAACGCGGCTGTCAGGGCAATTTCACGAGCAGGTGACTGGATGGTAGATACCGCCGCCGGTCAGTTTATCGCCCCGCTGGTGGTTAATGCCGCTGGTGCATGGGCTGATGAACTTGGTGCCATGGCTGGCGCAGAGCCAATTGGACTGGTGCCAAAGCGCCGCACCGCAGCGCTCGTCAGGGTGCCGCAGGCGGCCACCGCAGCACACGGCGACAGCCGTATTGCCGAACTGCCGATCACCATTGATGTCGATGAACAGTTTTACCTGAAGCCCGATGCCGGTCGGTTGTTGGTGTCTCCCGCTGATGAAACACCCAGCTCTCCGTGTGATGCGCAACCCGAGGAACTGGATATCGCGCTTTGCGTTGACCGTATCGAGACAGCATTTGATCTGCAGATCGATAGAATAGAAAACAAATGGGCGGGCCTGCGCAGCTTTGTTAAAGATAAATCACCGGTTGCCGGTTTCTCTGCTGAAGCTGAAGGGTTTTACTGGCTGGCGGGCCAGGGCGGATACGGTATTCAAACCTCACCGGCGCTGTCTGACTTTGCCGCTGCGCAAATTCTGCAGCAGCCTCTGCCTGCTTACATCGTAGATCAGGGGTTGCAGGCAGATAGCCTGGCACCCGCTCGGCTGATCGACAACGACACTGCGTCGCAAAATTAAATCAGAGTATCACGCGTATGAGTTCAGTCAGGCTTGCTGTAATCGGAGCCGGCGTTATTGGTCGTCGGCACATTGCCGCGATACAACGCAGCAAGGCGTCCGTAGAGCTGGTGGCAATCGCCGACCCGGTAGCATCGGCAGAGTCTCTGGCCACAGACGCTGGCGTGCCGTTTTTCTCCGATGCAGCATCGCTGTTATCTGCGGTGCAACCGGATGGCGTTGTCGTAGCCACTCCAACCGAACATCATCTTGAGCCCGTGCTTACCGCACTTGCGGCGGGAGCACATGTACTGGTTGAAAAACCAATAACACCAACACTTGCGCAGGCGCAGGCAATCATAAAAGCGGTGGCTGAGTATAGCCGTCAGGTGCTGGTGGGGCATCATCGTCGCTACTATGCACAGGTGCACAAAGCGCGGGAGCTGGTGCAGCAGGGCGCGCTCGGTCAGCTTATTACCGTGAATGGCCAGTGGAACATGCGCAAGCACGAGACCTACTACGATCCCGAGTGGCGTCATAAATGGGAGGCCGGTCCGGTTGTTACCAACCTCATTCACGACATGGACGCCATTCGTTACATCTGCGGAGATATCGCCAGTATCAGTGGTGAAATTAGCAACGACACCATGGGCTTTGAAAAGGAGGATGCCGCGGCGCTGACGATGCGATTTAAATCGGGAGCGCTCGGTACTTTTATTTTATCTGATCGGGCAACCTCGCCATGGAGCTGGGAATACGCGACCGGCGAGACCTCTTTCTTTCCGAAGACCGGTCAAAACGCGATGTATTTTGCCGGTAGTAAAGGCGCACTGGAATTTCCCAATCTGGTACTGTGGCACCATGGAGAGGAAACAGCGGACTGGAATCATCCGCTGCAGAGGCAGGAGATTGCACTGCCTCTGGACGACGCCTTCATGCTTCAGATAGATCATTTTTGTGCGGTAATACGCGGCCAGCTGCCCCCCAGAATTTCAGCACAGGATGCCGCCGACACCTTGCGCGCAACACTGGCGGTATTTGAATCAGCCAGTCGTGGCGAAAGAGTTGTGCTGTAGATGTTGTGAATAACGCGGAGCAGCGACGGCAATGCCACACAATCAACAGACTGAGCATCCGGTTGCGCTGATTGCCGGCGTTAGTGGTGCGGTCGGCACGGCGCTGGCCAGAGAGCTGAGCGAAAACCGGGGCTGGCGTGTGTATGGCGTGGCGCGGCGTTTGCCCGAGCATCCGCTGCCCGGTGTGGAGTATGTGCAGGCTGATCTGATTGATGAGGAAGCCTGCCGGCAACAGCTCAAAACACTGACTGATGTTACGCACGTGTATTACTGCGCGCGCGCAACACACGCGGAGCAAACGCTGGAAGATGTTGAGCGCAATCTGTTTATGCTGCGGTGTTTGGTGCAAACCGTTGAACGGTGCGCGTTGTCGCTGTCCCATGTGCACCTCGTGCAGGGAGGCAAGTACTACGGTGTACACATAGGGCCATTTCCAACACCTGCTGCGGAAGAACAACCGCGCGCACCGATTCCAAACTTCAATTACAACCAACAGGACTATCTGCAGTATCGGTCGAAGTCATCGGGCTGGACCTGGACGGCCTCGCGGCCGAACACACTGCTGCACTATTCCCCGGACAACCCGCGCAACCTTGTCAGCTCGCTTGGTGCTTACGCAGCACTGTGCAGACAGCTTGGTGCAGCACTCGACTTTCCTGGCCCACAGGGAGCCTTCGACAGCCTGACGCAGGTTACAACGCTTGAGCTACTGGCCCGCGCGATTGCATGGATGAGCAACACACCGCAGTGTGCCAATCAGGCGTTAAACGTAACTAATACCGATGTTATTCGATGGTCTTCGGTGTGGTCCAAACTGGCGCGTGCATTTGCAATGCCTGTCGGCTCAGTACGACCCATGAAGCTTGCTGATGTATTTGCCGCGCGAGAAATCACCTGGCAAAAGGTGACGATAAGACACCGGTTAAAACAACAGCAGTTACGACAGGTGGCGAACTGGGGGTATCTCGATGCAACCCTCGAACGCGACTGGGATGAAATTCTGTGTCACAACAAAATTCGCCGTCTTGGTTTCGATGGCTGGGACGATAGCCAGCGCCGTTTACTGGCGCTGCTGTCGCAGTATCGTGAAAATAAAATATTGCCGTAGACCTGCTATGGCACTTCTATGTTGTAGGGTGTCGTGAGTGCAACGAACCACACCAAATGCAGTATGCATCTGCCAATATACCTGGTGCGGTTCGCACCGCTCACGGGCACCCTACAACTTATGTTGTGCGTAAACCAATGGGCATTAACCATCATTTCCACTCAAACAGCCAGGTACCCGCCATCCACCGCCAGGGAGGTGCCGGTAACAAACGACGCTTCGTCACTGGCCAGAAACAACGCGCAGTTAGCTATTTCTTCAGCGGTACCAAATCGACCGAGCGGATGTTTGTCGATCAACTGTCGGTGGATGTCCGCGTCTTCCCGTAAGCCGCTGGTCAGAGGTGTGTCAACAAAGCCGGGGCATAGCGCATTGACACGAATGTTGTCACTGGCACCGGAGACTGCAAGGTCACGTGTCATCTGCAGTATCGCGCCTTTGGAATGTGTATACGGGTCTGGTGGCCCGCTCAGCAGAGGCGGTCGACCCACCTGTCCATAGATCGAGCTGAGTGTGACGATGGAACCACCGCGGGCGGCCTTGCGCTGTTGCTCCATTACTGCGGCACTGATCAGCAAAGTGCCTTTGACATTAATATCCATAACCAGCTGCCAGCCTTCCTCCCAGCTCAGACCCGCTGGTACATGGCGGGATGTAATGCCGGCGCTGTTCACCAGGATATCGATGTGGCCGAATTCTGTACAAACCTGTTGTACTGCGGCGTCGACAGCCGGTTTGTCTGTTACGTCGAGGCTTTGCGAATATTCCAGTACCTCTGCAAGGGCGCAAAGCCTGCCGCTATCCAGATCGACGCCGGCGACGCGGGCCCCTTCAGCCTGAAAGCGTTTTGCGCAGGCGGCGCCAATGCCGGATGCAGCTCCGGTTATCAGGGCAGTTTTACCATTCAGACGCATAATCAAATCCTCCGATCAGACAATTTCGCTTTACCGATACTATAACTAACCTACAGCGACATTGTTTTCCCGCTGGCAAGGAAGGAGCGCTGCCCGGTGATGTACTATATTTTTCGCTAACCGGGCACATCAAACGCATGCACAAAGAGCAATCATGAAGGTTGATCAGCACAGAGTAGTGGCTAACGGTGTGCAGTTGGCGATCGAAGTGTCGCAACTTGCCGGCGCCAAAATACTTGAGCACTTCCTCCCCGAAATTGCGGTGATGCGCAAGGGCGATGAGACACCGCTGACGGCTGCTGACCTGGCAGCCAATCGAATTATTATCGAACATTTGCGCGCGATGGATGCTGCGCTGCCAGTTATTACCGAGGAATCGTGCGATATTCCGTTGTCTGAACGCAGCCGGTGGCCTACGTACTGGCTGGTTGATCCGCTCGACGGTACACGTGAGTTTATCAAGCAGCATGGTGAATTCAGCGTCAACATCGCACTGATCCATCATGGCACACCGATTATCGGCGTAGTGCATGCGCCGGTGCTTGATACAACGTACTGGGCATCGCGTGGGGAAGGTGCATGGAAGCAAATAGGCGATGATCCTCCACGTCAGATCTCCGTTCGTACAGCACCTGCTGAGCGCATCACCGTAGCGCTTGGCTGGGCGGCCAAATTCAGTGATCGGCTGGAACGCTTTCTCGACAACCTGGGTGTACACAGCGAGCTGCGTATGGGTGGCGCACTGAAGTCCTGTCTGGTGGCTGAAGGCAGGGCAGACATCTATGCCTGTCTTGGTCCAACCGGTGAATGGGACACGGCAGCAGCGCAGTGCATTGTCGAGGAGGCCGGCGGCAAAATAACTGACACTCGTATGAATACGCTGCGTTACAACACACGCGAGTCGCTGTTGAATCCGGATTTTTTTGCGTTTGGTGTCAGCAATCGGCGCTGGTGTGATTATCTGGATCAGGAATCCGTGCGCTAGAAATTGGCTTAGCGTTTTATGCAGAGTTCTGGTCCGGCTTATTCATATAGGCAAGAGAAAAAATGCACTGTGGAATCAGGCATCAAGCGAACTGCCGTCGATACCGTGAATAATCCGGGCTAGGAGTCTGCGCGGCAGAAGCGGTGAATCGGAAATA
>CAYMFQ010000055.1:21504-27936 GCA_964389335.1 uncultured Granulosicoccaceae bacterium | reverse complement strand
CCAAACAAAGTCATACCGCTTGCAGCAATCAAAAACGTAAGCGCAGGTGCCTCCGTTTGCTGGTCGTTAGAAAAGGCGGACCCGGTGGACGTAACCAGGGCTGGTATTAGCGCCAGGCCCGCAACTGCGGTTATCAGCAATGACGGTAGCTGCGCTGCAATGTGCAGCAAACTGGCAGATGCGAATGCCATTGCAATAAACGCCGTGCCGCAGATTATGGCTGACCAGTAGCGCTGTGTCGGGTTTGGTCCTGCGTCTTCACCGCACATCATCGCGGCAGTGATTGCTGACATATTCACCGGGACGGCGCCGAGCGGTGCGATCAGCAGGCTCACGAATCCCGTCTGGCTTAACAGCTTTGCGCGGTTAATTGAGTAGTGATTAAGCTCCAATAGCGCAAAGCCCGGAATGTTCTGACCTGCCATGGTGACGATGTAAAGCGGAATACTGACAGACACAAATGACTGCAGTGTAAAGACCGGCGCACTGATAGTGATTGGTGGCAGCCAGTGTGAAGCGGCTGCTGTTGACGCTGACCCGTCTGCAGCGAACAACCACACCAGTGCAAAAGCCAGTACCGCAAAGGGCATTGCCGCGAGTTTGTGCCAACGGAGTCCGATGAGCCACGCGGTCAGTACCGGCAGTACCATCAGCGGAATACTGCCCAGTGCCAGTGCAGGCTGGAAACACAAATTCAGAATTACGCCCGCCAGTAACGCACTTGCAACGGGTTTTGGAATTGCCGCAACACAGCGGTTCAGCGCCGGAATAAATCCGGTCAACAAAATCAGGCAGGCAGTGAATGTAAATGCCCCGGTGGCCTCTGCAAAACCACCGGGCAGAGTGGCGGTGGAGGCGAGAAACGCGGCACCCGGTGTGGACCAGGCGACAGCCGCGGGCGTTCGTGTGGACAGGGAAGTCCAGATGCCGCAGATGCCCATACCCAGGGTTGCGAAGAAAAGCCCGGTCGCGGCTTCACTGGATGATGCGCCCATAGCGGTTAAGCCGGCCAGAATGATGGCAAATGAAGAGGCGTAACCGACAAACGCTGCGAGCAATCCCATCATGGTTGCTCGCAGGGACAATTGTTGAAGCATGGTGGATTTTAGTCAGGTGTGTGAACGTCAGGCGCAATCTTTTAACATAAAATATTGTACGCGCATTTAATGTGGATGTTCACACATCGGTATTAGCTGGTCGTAAGAGGGCGCCGCCATATAGTAATGAACAACAGTACCGCCAGTACAGCACTCAATATCAGTATGGCTATCAACACCCAACGCTCCGGTGTCATCTGAGCGTATGCCACGAGCGCACTGACAATGGCCACCATAAAGGATAAGTACGCCATTGTTCGAAGCCGCGCTTTGAGACCGACTGCGATTATCAGCCAGACTGCAGCACCGAGTATTAGCGGCAAAGCGCTAAAGCCGGTCAGCGCCGCCGCCACAGTAAAAGCCACGGCATTGAGCAGCCCCAGGAAGGCAATAAGTGGATAGAGTCCTTTGGCTTGAGTCACGATGATATTCCAATTGGTTTGTGTCTGGCTGCCGGAGCGGGCGGCTTAAGTTTCAGGGCAGGGCATTCCGGCAACGCCCCAGGTCAACAGGTCGTCAATATGCTCCTGCAGAGAAAACGGTGCCGGCTCGCGACCAGGCCCGGGCGCCCAGGCCCAGTGCAGGATAAGGTCGTGATCAAGGTGCTCCGCCAGTTGCATAAAGCTGCGCCCGCCGTTGGTGGCCGGGTTTTTCAACTGCTTGCAAATTTGCACACTGCTTTGACCAAACCAGTGAGCCTCCGCGGGCGCCAATCGCCAGCTCATGCCTACCCGAGGTGCAGCATGTTCGATAGTCTGAGGTACGGATGAGGTGCTGTGGCAGGTTTGGCACATCAGCGTCTCGGCGCCAATGCGGCTGGCACCGGCTCTGATGTTCATGCCGTGTGGCCGTGTTTTACCATAGCTCGGGCCAGACCACATCGGTCGATCAGATGTGCCGGTGTGGCAGTTGGCACAGCGCGGATGACTGGCCACCTGATAAATTCTGCCCCACGCATCAAGCCCTTCTGCCTCGGTAACCGAACCTTCAGCTGGCGGGTTGATAACCGCCCTGGTGGCTGAATTTGTGTCAGCGGCAAAACTGCCTGACGCAGTCCAGAGCAGTGCAAAGATTAGCGGCGCCATGCTGTATGCCGATGTCTGCAACAATGTTTTCCGTGCCATGAGCGGCTCCTTAAACGAAGTTGATATGCCTGTTAAACGGCATCTCGCGAATGCGTTGCCCGGTGGCGGCAAAAATTGCGTTGGCCAGCGCCGGTGCGGTAACCGGTACCGGGGGCTCACCAATGCCTCGCACCTTGCTGCCGTTTTCAAGCCCTTTCACCTCGACAGTTGGGCAGTTGTATATGCGCATGGCTTCGTGGGCATGATAGTTACTTTGCTGTGCCATACCGTCGGCATAGGTAATTTCGCAGTTAATGGCATGGCCGAGACCCCATACCACACCACCCTGAACCAGATTTTCAAAGTTGACTGGATCGACCACTGTGCCCACCTCAGCCGCAATCCAGGCACGTGTAACGCGAATGCCGTTGTCGGTGTTTTCTACTTCAACTACTGCGGCAGTTGGCACCCCGAAACTCTCGACAAACGCAACGCCTTTGGCGGTGTTTGCAGCGGTCTCACCACCCCAGTCAGACATCTCGGCCACCGTTTCCAGTACTGTGCGGGAATGCTCGTGCTGCATCAGGCGGATACGTTCCTGCATCGGGTCGGCACCGGCTGCGTGTATCAGTTCATCAAGAAAACTGTCGAAGAAAAAGCCTGCACCGTTAGCGCCGACTGCGCGCCATGATGAAACCGGCGCCAGTGTCGGCGTGCGATAGGCACGCATGCGATAGTGCGGCAGTGCATAAGGGTTATTCCATGCGCCGGCAGCAATCTGCACATCGGGGCCGGGTACCGGAATACCGGCGCGACCCATCTGCGACTCAATGGGAGAGACGGTAGCAATACGCAAATCCATTCCGACTACTTTGCCGTCTTTGACAATACCTTCTGCTTTGGCTGCACCGATATGGCGGGGGAAGTCGTGAGCAAAATCCTCTTCACGTGAGTAGGTCATCTTGACCGGAGTGCCACGCATTTGATTGGCTATTTCGACTGTTTGTTTGACGTGTTCAAACTCGAGTCGATGCCCAAAGCTACCGCCCATAAACTGATTGTGGAAGATCACCTGATCGGGTTCGTGACCTGTGACTGCAGCCAGTATCTGCTGCAGCATTCTGGGAACCTGATGGCCGGTCCAGACTTCAATGTTGTCATCAGTTACCGTAACAATCGCGTTTAACGGCTCAAGCGGCTGGTGTGCCACGTAGGGTGATCGATACTCTGCCTGTATGACCGCGCTGTCTGCAACGGCCGTGATAATGTCGCCATCGTTGCGCCACTGTTTATCGAGATGTTCTTCGGTAAAAGAAGCATCGACAGCTTTCCAGTGATCTTCCTGCTCAGCCGGATAAGGGGCATCACCCCAGTCAAATTCGATGGTGTTGGCTGCCTGAATGGCGTACCAGGTATTGCTCGCGATTACGGCAACACCATTGGTAATTTCAACCACATCGATGACGCCGGTCATGGTCTTCGCTGCGGTGGCATCGTAGCTGTTCATGGTGCCACCCTGACGCGGGTTTACCTTTACAGTAGCGTGCACCATTCCGTCCACGGACAAGTCGATGCCGTAGGTCTGTGTGCCAGTCGATTTACCCGTGATGTCGAGCCGTGGCATCGCTTTACCAATAAGGCGCCACTCGGAAGGGTCTCGCAACTCAACATCAGTAACCGGTGTAACATCTACCGCGTCAGCGGCAAGTTCGGTGTAGGGCAGAGAGGTGCCGTCGGGCAATATCACCGCACCGTTTTCAGTCTTCAGTTCACTGACTGGCGTACCGGTTTTTTGTGCCGCGGTAAGCTTCAGTGTTTCCCGTGCAACAGCACCTGCGTGGCGCAGTTTATCAAAGCTGTCGGGCATGGAAGTGGAGCCCCCGGTGCCCTGCAAACCGATCAGCTTCATAATGCCACCCATCACATCGCGCACGGTCTCAGCCACAGTGCCTTCGTCAGTGGCCATAAACGGCACGCTTTCATCGGCCATGGCAGTGTTCCAGTACGCGGCGTTGGGCTCGCCAAAACTGATGTCGAAGTTGCCCCATTCCATGTCGAGCTCATCGGCGATCAGCGCAGCCTGTGCCGAGGCGACACCCTGACCCTTGTCAGCGTGTGGCACGATCAGGGTCACTTTGTTGCGATCAATAACAACCCACGGATTAAACGACGCAGCACCATCCGGCAGGTTGGCGGCAAGCGGGTTGTCCGGAGTTTGTTTAACTTTGTAGATGCCGAACGCAATGCCTCCGGCGATGGCGGCGCTGCCGATAAGAAAACTGCGGCGTGTAATGGTTGCGAGACGACCCATGATCAATTACCCCTGTTGCAGTTTTTCGGCGGCGGTGTGTATTGCGGCACGAATCCGCGGATAGGTGCCACATCGGCATAGATTGCCTGACATCGCTGCGTCAATTTGCGCATCCGACGGGGACGGGTTTTGCTGCAGCAGTGATGCGGCCTGCATGATCTGCCCTGACTGACAGTAACCACACTGAGCAACCTGCAACTCGGACCAGGCCGCCTGCACCGCGTGCATGGCGTCCGGTGTGCCAAGGCCTTCAATGGTGGTAATGCTGGCGCCGTCGAGATCACCCACCGGTCGTTGGCAGGAGCGCACTGCGACACCGTCGATATGCACAGTGCAGGCGCCGCATTGGGCAATGCCGCAGCCATATTTGGTGCCGGTTATTTTTAATTCATCGCGCAGTACCCAAAGCAGTGGCATTTCCGGCGCCACGTCAACACTGTGCGCCTCGCCGTTCACGGTAAAGTTGATCATGGATTCTCCGTCGCAGGTAGCATTTGATCTGGAGATTAGACAAATTGAGCAAAATTGTCAATTTGTACAGTGCGCCCTTATCGAACGGTATAAAACCTGTTTTTCATGGTATAAACACAGGGGTAACGGCACGTAGCAATATGATCGACAACGAAGACAATATCCTCGAAGCGGCTAAGACCATACTTGGCAAGCATGGTATCCGCCGGACCTCAATGAGTGATATCGCAAGCACCGCCGGTGTTTCGCGCCAGACGCTGTATAGTCGCTACGACAGCAAAGAAGGAATTGTGCAGGCGGTTATCAGTTACTCCACTGATCAGACCATCGCAAGTATTCGCGATGCCTGGCAAACCTGTGACAACGTGGCAGATAAACTCGATGTGTTTTTTCAGCAGGCAATAATTACCGCTTATGAAATCATGCAGTCGATGCCGGATGCTGCTGATCTCTTTTCCGCTGCGCACCCGATGGTGGCTGAAGCCATCCACGAGTCAGAAAAAAAATACACGCAATTGCTGCGCACCATGCTACAGCCCAGTGCTGATGCGCTAAAGGCGCATGGCGAAACGCCAGCCAGCATTGCGGGGTTGGTCGCCACCGCCGGCTACGCGATGAAGCATAACGCCACGTCTGTCGCTGACCTGAATAAAAAGCTCATCACGCTGCGCCGTATGGTGTCATTAAGCGTGGGAGAAGCGGTGGAGTAGTGGCAAACAGGATTGCGCATGAATCAGACCAAGGGGCTCATCGATCAGTAACGACGCACTGATGGGCGGCATGGCCGCAACCCGATTTTGGGGAACTGTCGAATGCACGTCGTGTCTGAAGGGCGGTCGCCCCACAGGTGGATACCCCGGTCAGCCCTCGCTGTTGTTTGGCAGACTACTTGCACCTAGTGCAGCCTTGATTTCCGTGCATGTACAAAAGCATTACTATCGCACTAAGCCACGCAACCGGCTGAGTAGCAGGGCAATAGACTTGACCCGGCTCTGGGATGCCAGTTTACCAGCACGATAACCGGAGATTCTGCCATGGCACTGGTTTTTTGCCGATCCTGCAAGGCGAAAATCACACAACGGGATACCACGTGCCCCAGGTGTGGCGCACCAACCAGTCGGCTTGTGCCTATCGTTACTGGTATTATCGTGTCAGCAGTAGCGGTCGTTTTATACTCTGCCGTTAAGGCATCTCTGCAGGACGACAAATTAGCCACTGCCAGAAACAGCCCCGTGGCCGATACCGGTAACAGAGCTGCCGACACTGCCAGCACTCCTTCGGCACCGGCGCAAAAGGAATCCGGTCAGCGTGACATAGTGCGTACCGTACTGACTGACGATTAGCGGTCAGATTACTCCGGAATATCAACCAGCTTGCCGCGCGGTATCTCCGCAAGCTTGTCATAAAATGGCATCTCTACCAGCTCGGCGCTCTGCTGTGATCCGTCTTTGCAACCGACACTCACAACGCTGCCCGCTTCGCGACCGGC
>CAYMFQ010000055.1:17336-21404 GCA_964389335.1 uncultured Granulosicoccaceae bacterium | reverse complement strand
GCTGTGATCCGTCTTTGCAACCGACACTCACAACGCTGCCCGCTTCGCGACCGGCCTGGTCGAGCCGGACAATACCGATACCGTGTTTAAGGTACGGAGACATGGCGCCAGCGGTAACAACGCCAATGGTGTTTCCTTCGCCTTGCACGGCGGCTCCTATCAGCGGTTCACCACCATCGCACTTCACACCGAACAAACGTGGCAGCCTGCCAGCCTTTGCCAGCGCCTCGCGGCCAATAAAGTCGTCCTTGTGCTCGTCGATAAATCGACCCAGCCCGACATCATAGGGTGTGGTGGTTTGATCGAAGTCTGATCCCGCATTCAGAATGCCGGCTTCAATACGTCTTATATTCATCGCGTCGAGCCCAAAGATCTCGAGGCCGTATGGCGCGCCCGCTGTTTTCAAGTGTTGCCAGATGGCATCGGCATCATGGTGAGGTTCGGTATAGAACTCCCAGCCGAGTTCATTGGTATAACCGGTACGAGTGATGACCAGTTGCTGTTGGCCAAATTGAACGCGGGCAACCGCAAAGTAACCGAATGGCTCCGGCAGGCTGCCACCGTTTGCCGCACGCAAAACTTCCAGCGCCAGAGGGCCCTGAACCTGTGACACGTAGACCTGTGGATCACTGATGCTTACGTCCAGATCAGCTGCATGCGCCCGCGCCCAGCTGTAAAAGTCACCATCTGCCTGCGCGTACCAGAACTTGTCATCGGTCAGTCGCAGCAGAATGCCATCCACGATCAGACCGCCGTTCTCGTAGCAGGCTACGCCATAACAACAGCGCCCGACTTTGAGGCGGGTGATGTCTTTAGTAAAAAGCTTGTTGAGCAGTCGCTCGGCATCGGGCCCTTCGAACTGCAGCGGATATTCACCTGTGTTCAGCAGAGCCGCCTTGCGTCGCAGCAGCCAGTAGGCATCCTCAGTTGACTGACTGTCGAAGCAACACGCCATAAGACGCCGGTTGTACACACAATAGTGCGGGCCCAATGGGCGCTCAATGTTGTGGTAAGGATGACGCGACAGGCTGTAGTCCCAGCCCGCACCCGGGATGCTTGAAACCAGATCTCTGGTGGCGCCGTCGCTTGAGTTCATAAGTGTGTTCCGCGGTTGTATCGGTTGGCTGCGTGCAGGGCACGCGGATGCAGGATAGCTGGCGGAATGATATCGTCGATGTTATCTCTGCACCAGACACTTCAATGAACAGCATGAAAGCAGTGGTCACCACCGGTAACGGTGGCTACGACAAACTGGAATATCGCGACGTGCCGATACCACAGCCAAAGGCCGGAGAGGTGCTGTTGCAGGTGCTGGCAGCCGGTATTAACAACACAGAAATAAATACCCGGCTTGGCTGGTACTCGTCCAGCGTAACGGACAGCACCGACAGTGCCGCTGATCAGCAACAGCAGTCTGCCGAGCAACGCGGCGATGGTGGCTGGAATGAAGCAACGCCATGGCCGCTCATTCAGGGCACGGACTGCTGCGGTCGAGTGGTATCGGCTGGTAATGCAGCGCTTATCAATCAGCGTGTTCTGGTACGTTCCTGTATGCGCCCTGATGGTTATGAAAGCATGCACAATGTCTGGATGGCATCTGACTTTGACGGTGCCTTTGCGCAGTTTGTAGCGGTGCCGGAAACCGAGGTGTTTCCGGTTAACTGCGACTGGTCAGATGCAGAGCTCGCGACAATTCCGTGTGCTTACGGTACCGCAGAAAACATGTTGCACCGCGCCGGCGTCAGCCGTGGCGATCACGTGCTGGTTGCGGGTGCCTCGGGTGGTGTGGGCTCAGCGACGGTGCAGTTAGCGTTGCGTCGTGGTGCGAATGTGACCGCCATCTGTAGCACCGCCAAGGCAGATGCGGTCAGAAGCCTTGGCGCCAGTCAAACTGTGGATCGCGATGGCTCCGTGGTTGATTTACTCGGTGATAATTCAGTAGATGTGGTTGTCGACAATGTCGCCGGTGACGGCTTTGCGGCAATGCTGAAAGTGCTGCGACGTGGCGGAAAATACGTATCTTCCGGCGCTATCGCAGGCCCGGTGGTGGCGCTCGATATGCGTGATATGTATTTAAAGGATATCACTCTGATCGGGTGTACCGCATGGGATGCACCTGTGTTTCCCGATCTGGTGTCTTATATCGAACGTGGTGAAATTAAACCGCTGCTGGCGAAGACCTTCCCACTGGCAGACATCGCCGCCGCACAACAGGAATTTATGCGCAAGGAGCATGTGGGAAACTTTGTGCTGATACCTCCGCCAGTTGATTAAATATTGAGGTGGTTTGTTATGAAGTGAATCTACCGGCTAAGGGTTACTTCGCTTTCGAATTGATTATCGACCGGAGATACCAGTCGGTACCACAGCAATCCAAGGCTTTCATGAACCACCAGCGCGGAGCGTTCAAGCGCGCTGGCCTGTGGCATCCAGAACGTCCAGTCGTTCCATGGAAAAAGCGGTTCAAGCAGGGTCGGTGCAGGCAGTACATTAAACCCCGCCCACTCATACAGCATTGCAGCGCGGCGCATATGATACGCCTCAGTAACCAGCACTACCGTGTCAAACCCCTGTGGTTTTAGAATCTCCGCGCTGTTAGTGGCATTCTGCCACGTGGTGGCGCTCTGCTTTTCAAGCCATGCCGGCGTGATGCCAAATTGTTGTTCCAGGCTGTTGGCAAGCACTTCGGAGTGGATGTCCTGCGATGCGTTCGCCGGGCCACCGGTGAGCATGATCGGCAGACCGGTGCGACGATGCAGACTGGCGGCATAGTGCAGTCGAATAAGCCCGTGGTCGGTGGGAGTTGAAGAGCCATATTCCTCTGCATTGTCGAGATGCGCCGCACCTAAGACCACCATCGCGACTTTTTTGTCAGTCGGAATGTCAGCAATTTCGATGACCGGATAGGCCTCGAGTGCGCGCGACAGCAGTGTCGACACGAAAGGTGTTGAAAACAGCCACAGACTGACCACCCCCAGCAGACACAGGCTCAGACCGGTGCGCCTTAGTCGCGCCATCAGAACCAGACCCAGGCAGATCAGGAGCAGGTTGACGCCGGGCGGGGCGGCAAAAATACTGACAATGGATCGAATTAGCAAAAGGCAGGGCTCTTAGAGATTACATCGGCAATCTCTATTTATAGCAGGCTTTGCCCGTGGGTGAGTTGGCGCCCGGACACATCGTCAAAACAAAAAGCGATAGAGGCGGTAGAGCAGATACAAGACGATCAGTACTGCCAGTGAAAAAATCACCCCCACAACGACCGGCAGGCTGGATTGTGTGTCGCCACTGTCCATCGCAAAGGCGATAAAAACCAGCGCTGCTGATGCACACCCCACAGTAACGGCAACAGCGAACAGCAGGTACAGGATTTTGGCTGCGAGCATGCCTTTTTTCCCAAATAGACGCAGCTGCATGATAGACCAGTGCAGCCGTTTAACACCACAAACAGCTGCCTGGAGCGTGCAAATCCTCTGAAGAAACAATTGAAACAAACCCGGTTGCAATCTGAAACAGATTTGAAGCGAGGCGGGCCGACACTACAGGTTAACAACTCGGCTCAAAGAGCCATCGACTTACCTACAACATGGAGAAGTGATTGTGTCGATAAAAAAATGCGTCTTACAGTTAGCCATAGTTTGTGTCGTAGCGGGCGGCAGTATGGCGCACAACAGCGTTGCAGCACAAAGTGCGTCAACACAACCGATGGAAATTACCGATTCGAAGCTCGGTCCGGTCAATATGGGGCTCGACGCAGCGCAACACTGGCTTGACCGGATGAAGCACGGTGATGTGCAACGCGGTCAGAAACTGATTAATGATCTGGAGCGTCTGGCTACCCGGTTTAAGCGCATACCAGCAAGCAACGATGCGCAGTACCTTTACGTTGCCAACCGATTCGCTCAACTTGCTACAGACACCATAGCGAAAGCCAATCAGCAACCGTCAGTTGCTCAGACTCAGCCGTCGGCCACTCCAGCGATAAATAGTGCTCCGCAGAAAACTCAGGAAAATGCACCCGCTATTGCACCCGCTGTTATGGCTGCACCAAAGCCACATCGTAACCTG
>CAYMFQ010000055.1:0-17236 GCA_964389335.1 uncultured Granulosicoccaceae bacterium | reverse complement strand
TGCACCCGCTATTGCACCCGCTGTTATGGCTGCACCAAAGCCACATCGTAACCTGTCAATGATTCATGCGAGCTTAACGCAGATATCACAACAACTGGCACGCTTCTCAGTCGATGATATTGTTGAGGCACAGGCGTTGACAGAAAAACTGCAATACGCAAAGCGCCTGTTTCAGGAAGTGCCGCAGTCATCACATCCTGACCATGTGGCAGTGACGCGGTTGCTGCAAAGTGTAAGCGCTGAGTATAACAATAAGGTTCCGCACTGGACATCAGCGCAGGATCCGAACGAGTTTCTGGCGCAAATGAATCGCCGTTATCGTGAAGAACGACCGCTTCCTGAAATTCGACAGATGATGAAAGCACAGGAACTCACGAGTGAGGATGTGCAGTACTACCTTGGCAGTCTGGATGCGTTCTATGCAGACCTTGAAACAGATCTGCCAGAGATTATTGCTGCAGTGATTACCACACGGTCGCGGCGTGACCTGTCTTTAGTTGACTGGTTGCAGCAACGCGTTCCCGCGGCCATTGAAACTACTGCCGGACAGTTACAACAATCAATCGATACGCTGGTTGAGCGCGCGATAACTGATGCGAGCAGGCTGGCGGCGCTTGATCCACAGAAGAATCGCTACCAGTTTGTGACAGAGTCGGTTCGCACTCGCCACGAGCAGAGTTTTGAGCGGGCATTGCGCACGATAGAGAACGCGGCTGCACTTGAATCGCTATGGCAGCAAACCGGGCGCTGGTCGTCGCGCGTTGCGGAACTCAATGAACACATTAGTGGTTTTCGCGAAAAAGTGGCTCAGGCCAGCACGGTCGATAAGCTGCCGGATGACATCGGTGATGCAACGCTTGCGCAAATAGCGACAGACGTGCTCGCAATTCCTAAGTATGGCGTCGGTCAGATCGAGAGGCTTATTGTTAACAGTAAAAAGGTACCGCGAGACAGAGTCAGCTCGCGCTGGATAAATAACCGACTGGAGACCACCGTGCGGGTATGGGAGGAATTCCAGGTCTGTACCGTTGAGACTGAAAACGGTACCCATGTCGTCTACTTCAATACACTGCGCAGGTTCAGCCGTGGTGCGGCCACAACACCGATTGATACCTGGATTGTGGCAGATCGTTTCAAAACTGGCGAAATTTCGGCAGCGAAACTGAACTGAGCCGGTACTGCAAGTTGCACCCTGCGATCGGCAGGGTGCAATCAGGCAGTAGTATTAATCAGCTGCGCATGCGCGCCCCGGTCGGATCATACAATGGTGCCCCCTGAACCTCGGCGCTATAGCGTTCCCCGAGTATCTCGACATCGAGAACAGTGCCGGGTTCTGCATACTCGGTTTTAACGTAGCCCATGGCCATGGATCTGCCAACATGATGGGCGTATCCACCGGAGGATATGTAACCCACGGCGTCATCGTCTTTGAGTATCGCTTCGTCAAGCGACACATCGAGTGGCGCATCAATGGTTAGTGTAACGAGCCGCTGCGTGGCACCGCTTGCCTTGTGCTGTAGGGTTGCTTCTTTACCAACGAATTCTTTATTCCAGTTGATAAAAACATCCATGCCTGCCTCAATGGCATTGAAGTCGGGCCGAAACTCAAGGCCCCAGGCCCCCCAGGCTTTTTCCAGTCTCAGGCTCATCAATGCACGGTTGCCATACCAGCGATAGCCGAGGTCTTCGCCAGCCTCTTCGATTGCTTCAGAAAGGCGCATCAGGTATTGCGGGCGACAATAGATTTCGTAACCCAATTCACCTGAAAAGCTAAGGCGGTTGAGGATGACCGGAACGCCGCCTGCGTAGGTCATGCGCGTATCGCGAAACGCCAGTGCATCGGCCGATACATCTTCACGTGTGATGCGTGATAGCAGTTCCCGCGAGTGCGGACCCGATAGTGCGATGCCGTGCCAGTCGGCGGTCTGGTTCTGGTGCGTGACGTCGTCGGGCAGGGTGCGTGCGAACCAGCGGCTGTGGGCATCCTGCATGGCGCCGGAGCCGAATAACATAAAGTGATCATCGGCATAGCAGGCGACGGTCAGGTCACCGTAGAGTCGGCCTTTGTCGGTAAGCATTGGTGTGAGTGCAATCCGACCCGGTTTTGGAATATGGCCTGCCATGGTTTTATCGAGCCATGCTCTTGCACCCGGACCCTTGATTTCGTGCTTGGCAAAATTGGCAATCTCTATCCCGGCCACGGCTTCGCGTACCGCTTTAACTTCACGTGCCACATAGTCGTGTGAGCGGTTGCGTTCGAAGGTTGGATCTTCCCAGGCGTCTTCCGGGCTGTCGGCAAACCACAATGCGTGTTCAAGTCCGAATGCCTGTCCCATCCGTGCGCCTTTGGCAACCAGTCGATCATATAGCGCGGTGGTCTGCTGGCGGCGACCTTTGGGCAGAGTTTCATTCGGGAACGTCATTACAAAACGACGCTCGTAGTTTTCGCACGACTTAACCGTGCCCCAGTCAGGTGACGCCCAGTTGCCAAAACGTGCAACGTCCATCGCCCATACATCGATAGATGGTTCGCCGTCGATCATCCACTCGGCCATCGTCAGGCCTACACCACCCCCCTGACAAAAGCCGGCCATGACCCCGACCGCACACCAGTAATTGTGCATGCCCGGAACCGGGCCGATCATTGGATTGCCGTCGGGACCAAACGTGAAAGGACCGTTGATGGTTTGTCGAATGCCAGCTTCAGCCAGTGCCGGTATGCGTTCAAACGCCAGCTCAAGACGGCTGGCGATATGTTCAAGGTTCGGGTTTAGTAGCTCGTGACCAAAGTCCATCGGTGTGCCTTCAACACGCCAGGGTACACCGGTGGGTTCATAGGTACCCAGCAACAGTCCATCGCGTTCCTGTCGGAAATAGATGTTGGCCTGATAGTCGATGCCGCACGGCAGCCTGGAACCGAAGTTGGCGATTTCATCGATCTTTTCGGTTAGCAGATAGTGGTGTTCCATCGGTTGCACCGGCAGATGCATACCGGCCATGTGGCCAACTTCACGCGCCCACAAACCGCCGCAATTCACCACGTGTTCGGCGTTGATGACGCCTTTGCTGGTGGTGACATCCCAGGTGCCATCAGCACGCATGGTTGTGGCGGTTACCGGTGTATGGGTGAAGTAACGGCCGCCGTGGTGGCGTGCGGCTTTGGCAAAGGCATAGGTGGTGCCCGACGGGTCAAGGTCGCCGTCCTGATCGTCCCACAACGCTGCCAGGTAGTGTTTGGGGTCGATCAACGGGTGGCGCTCTGCCAGTTCTTTGGGGGATATCCACTCCTGCTGCAAACCCATATAACGTGCCTTGGAGCGCTCGCGTTTCAGGTAGTCATACCAGGTTTTGTTGGAGGCCAGATAAAAGCCACCGGTCATGTGCAGCCCGATGGACTGACCCGACAGCTCTTCAATTTCTTTATACAGACCGATGGTATAACTTTGCAGACGCGAGATATTCGGGTCCGAGCTGATGGTGTGTATCTGACCCGCTGCGTGCCAGCTTGAACCCGAGGTTAATTCATCGCGCTCAAGCAGCACGGTGTCTTTCCAGCCAAACTTGGCCAGATGATACAAAATAGAACAACCCACCACGCCGCCACCGATGATCACCACTTTGGCATGGCTCGGCAATGTGTCTTTGGTAGCGCCTTCTTTAATGTATTCCGGCATTACTTTCTCCAGTGATTCGTTTGGTTAGTACCATGCGTCCGGCAGCTCGCTTTTGCGCTTTGCCACATAGTCGCCCAGCGCCTCGGCAGTGGCCGGGTCTATGGGTGGTGGCTCATAGTTGGCAAGCATTTCGTTCCAGCGGTTGTAGGCACGTCTGCGCATATCCTGACCGCCTTTTTCTTCCCAGCTTTCAACGTTTTCACTGTCGCTGAGTTCCGCGTTATAGAAGGCGGTCTGGTAGTGGCGCATGGTGTGTGCAGACCCTAAAAAATGTCCGCCCGGTTCCACTTCCTGATACGCATCGCGTGCGAACTGATCGGTATCCATGTCGAGACCGGCCAGCACTTTTTGATAACTGCCAAGGCGGTCGGCATCCATGATCAGCTTTTCAAACCCGGTGGCAAGGCCGCCTTCCAGCCAGCCGGCTGCGTGTAACGTAAAGTGCGAACCTGCCAGTGCTGTCGAGTGCATCGAGTCGGCACTTTCATAGGCCGCCTGTGCGTCTTCAATTTTCGATGCGGTAAGCGAGCCGCCACATCGCAGTGGCAGACCGATGCGACGCGCCATCTGTCCGATGACATAGTTCGACAACACCGGCTCCGGCATACCGAACGTCGGTGCACCTGACTTGAGGCTCATCGATGATAGAAAATTCCCCATAACAAACGGTGCTCCAGGGCGCACCAGTTGCCCGAATGCTACGGTAATCATGACCTCGGCCATGGCCTGTGCCACTGCAGCCGCTGTCGAGACCGGGCCCATTGCGCCGGTCAGGATAAACGGGGTAATCACCATTGCCTGGCCACGTGATGAATACACCTGTATAGCCTCGGTAACCACCTTGTCGATCAACAGCGGTGAATTGGTGTTGACGTTGGCCATGATCACAACATTGTTATCCATGGTTTCCTTACCGTGAAGGATCTCGGCCATATCCACACTGTCCTGTGCGCGGCTTTTCTCGGTGATGGCTCCCAGGTGAGGTTTGTCGTTGAGCGTCATGTGCGCGAGCACCATGTCGAGGTGTCGCTTCGATACGGGGATGTCAGTCGGCTCGGCGATCACCAGGCCGCTGTGGTGCAGGTTCGGGTGCAGGTACGTCAGCTTCAGCAGTTTTTCGAAATCGTCAAAAGTGGCGTAGCGGCGTCCACCCTCCAGATCGCGGACAAACGGTGCGCCGTAAATGGGAGCGAACACCTGATGCCTGCCGCCGATGGTGACTGAGCGCTCCGGGTTGCGCGCCAGTTGAGTAAACTCTGCCGGGGCCTTTGCGCACTGCTCACGCACCCAAACGGCGTCGGCAAATACCTTGTCGCCATCCATTTTAACGCCCGCTTCACGCCAGATGCGCAATGACTCAGGGTCGTCGCGGAAGGCAAAGCCAATGTTCTCGAGCATCCAGTCAACCTGTTCATCTATGCGAACAAGCTGTTCTTCATCCAGCGGGTCGAAAAACGGCAGATGACGTTTGATATAGGGTGGAGCGGTGGCAACGGGTCTGGCAGATGCGCCAGTGCGCCCTCGACGCGTGCGTCGGGCCATGTCGATACCCCCTGTGTTGGCTGCTGTGTCCGGTAATATAGCGAGGATGGACGGTGTTGTAACCGTTGTAAATATTGATCAATTGCATAGACTGTGTCTATGCGAAAAACCCTGAAACTGATCGGTTCTCCACGCAATCTGTTTGTGTTTGAGGCGGCTGCGCGCCATGGCTCGTTTACGCTGGCAGCGGAGGAACTGGCAATGCGGCAACCGTCGGTCAGTGCCGCCATCAAGCAGCTTGAGGCATCTTTAAACGTCAGCCTGTTTGACAGAGGGCATCGGCGCATTCAGTTAACCAACGCTGGTCTGCGCTTCTATTCGGATGTGTCGCAGGCGTTGCGCAGTATTGAAAGTGCGGCCGAAGCGGTCAACGCGATGGGCCGCACTGAGTACGTTACACTGAATTCCTCATCAGCGTTTTCCTACTACTGGATGATGCCGAAGCTGCATCTGTTGCGCGAGCAGCATCCGGATATCGACCTGCGCCTGCAGAACAGTATTCATGAGCCGGACCTGGACGCTGAAAATATCAGCATTGCCGTCCGGCTTGGCGATGGCAACTGGCCCGACTGCCACGCCGTTAAAATTGCTGACGAAGTGATCTTTCCGGTGGCAAATCCGAGAGTAATGCACACGGCGCGCAACCTGCGATCAATACCCAATCTGTTACACGAGCGGCTGATTCATCTGGAAGAGCCGGTACGTCTTCGTCCGACCTGGAAGCAATGGTTTGCGCACCACGGTATTACCGACGTAGATATTTCTGAAGGTATGCGCCTGAACGATTACGCACTGGTTTTACAGGCCGCACAGACAGGAGAGGGCTTTGCCTTTGGCTGGGAGCATATTGTGCGTGACTTAATTGATCGGCAACTACTCGCGGCGCGCGAAGACTGGGCCTGGCAAACCGGACGCGGAATCTATCTGGTGTGGTCCCGCACACGAGCGCTGTCCGGCAACGCAGAGAAGGTTCGAGACTGGGTGTTATCGTTTGTTTAGGCGATTGGGTCCATCCAGATAATCCACTGCGGTACCTTGTCGGCATCAAGGTGTTTGTGCAGCCACTCCTGAATATCACTGGCCGCAATGCGATTCACCCAGTCATGCACCTGAATGGCGGCACCGAAACTGGTGGCTGATTGGTCGTCCGTGTAATAAAAAGCAGTTACTTTTGCGACAGCCGGGTGTCGATAGAGCCGTTGTTCTATCTCCCGCAGCGACTCATGCCAGCGATTGTCGGAGTTATCGTCGCTCAAAATTTCGTGACTACTACAAAGTGTGCCGGGAAAAAAACAACGTCAGCAGGTGAGTGCTCGGATGATCCGGTATCGCCATGTCCGGATTCGTATCGGAAACGCTGTACCATGCCATTGAAACCTCTAAGCAGGTATTGAAGCCAATCAACCTTAACGGGCGTTAAGGTTGGTGTGCGAGCAATACCAGTTCAAGCCTTCCAGCTGCTTCGCACTACCAGTCAGGAGGCATGTTAACAGCCGATTAACGGATGGACTATCGCTCACATAGACGATCGCAACCCATCGTACGCTGCAGTATGGTTGTGCAGTTGTCTTGCGTAATTCACGATCACGAACAGTGGATTAACGCTGAATTAACGAATAAAAACGCATCGCGTTGTAATGTTGTCATGCCAGTTGGGAAGCTGCTGCAACACACGGATCTGGCACGGACCGTTTTTGCAAAGCTCCATCAGTCAACTAAAGGATGAGACACATGACGCACGCTACAGCACAAGTCGCGAAAAAATCGAACCATCATTCGATAGACCACGACGTCGTGAACAGAGCCGTAAGTATCCTGGAGAGGCTAGAGCCTTCACAGGCAAGGATGCTTCTGAGCTGCATGGAACGCATTTCGGAATCGTTGCGTAAACACGATACGTGTTCAAAAACAGATATGCCTCTTAGTCAGCGTGAACAGGAGGTTTTGTTGTTAATAAGCCACGGTTACACGCGCCGTGATATCGCGAGTTGCCTTGAAATAAGCGCTCATACGGCAGCCAGTCATATTTCGAACATCTACTCGAAGCTCAATATTTCCTCAGTGGCACAGGCTACCGCTTATGCGTTGCAGCATGAGTTGGTGGTCAAGTGCCAAACTGAGCGATCAACGCCTGAAACGCACGCCCTTTAACCACATCAACGGCACGAAATTTATGCGTGTTGTCTGTTGCGATGGTGCGGCGATGTTTTCCAATTATCTGGCGCTGACTTATCATCCATTGTATTCTGAATCCATCAGTGGGATGTCAGCTTGCAGTGGACGTAAGATGCCAGAACAGTTGTCGCAATTATTAATTTCATTGCTTGGTATGGTGCGGGTAGCGTATCAGAGTCATTCGATACAACCTGAGCAACGTGGACCAAGAATGGTACTTGCGTGGCTGGCTTTAAAAGACGGCCATCATGAAAGTCGTGACCGCCTTGCGTCGGCGTTGTGGCCTGATAAAAGCACTAGTCAGGCGCGCAGCAATTTACGTCAGGCATTATACCAGTTACGCAAACAGATGGAGCAATGCGGCTATAGCGGGCTGCTTACCACGCGCATCAGCGTGGCGCTCGAACCTGGCAGCTTTTCTACAGACCTGGACGATCTGCTGCATGAAATTGCCAGCAAGAAATCACTCCCTGAGCGGTTGGAGCGAACCCCGTCGTTACCACGGATTCTGATGGCAGACTTGTCCGATGCCAGTGATACCTTTAACGATTGGATACTATCTCAGCGAATTGAATTTGAGCAACGACTGCGCAGTGCACTCGTCGCGCGTTTAAACGATGTTGACACAGAGCCTCTGCGACAACAACTTGCTCGTGCGTTGCTCGCACTAAACCCGGGAGACGAACACGCTTGTCGGCTGCTCATGCAGGCCTACGCAGAGGCAGGTGAAATTGGTTCGGCACTGCAGCAATACAACAGCCTTTGGTCACACCTGGCTGAAGAATACGATGTGGAGCCATCGGAGGCGACGCAACAACTTGCAGTAACCATTAAGCTCGGCGAGTCTGACAATACTTCTAATGCAGATATGGCTATTAGCACGACATCTGCCCTGGACGAGTTGCACGACATTCCGAATCCGGAATCGGTTGCTGTTGCATCAGACGCAGCCCGACAATACGACGAATACAGCGAAATTGAGACAGGGTTGAGTTCACCGATCGTACTTTGGCTGGAAGTTTCCGAGCCGGAGAGACCGGATATCGCTCAGGTCTCAATATGGTCGTCGTTTTTACAGCAATTGGCTCAGTTAAAAAGCCAGAGTGACTATGCTCAGGTATTGCACAGAAATGGATGTCGTCTGATTCTGCAATACCAGGATTGTCAACGCGCTGTACAGGCGGCACTCGATTTGCGACGACGCGTAATTGATTGGCAAAAAAGTACTGATTCAAGTGGTCAGGTTCAGTTGCGCATTGTGCTGGACAAGCTGAGTCAGGCAGACACTCCTAACGTATTACACATAACCACAGCTAAGCTAATCCGCCACGTAGAACCCGGGGATGTTCTGGCGAGTGTGGAAGTCGTAGAGCACCTGACTCATGGCATCGACGCGGATATTGAAGATGTTGGTGATCTGGCTGTTAACGGTGGACGTTCAGCGGTACGTCTGTTCAAATTGATCCCGGCTAGTACAACACAATTTAAGCTGACAGCTCAAAGTAATGGCAACTTAAAGCCCACCATTGCCGTGATACCTTTTAGTGCCCGCAATGTTGGCAAAGAGCACCTTGTGTTGGGGGAGATTCTTGCCGACGAAGTTATTGCATCCCTGTCTTTTTCACCAGATATTAATATTATCTCCCGGCTGTCCACGAGTGCGCTTCGTGATCGCAAATTGTCTGCGCGTGAAATTGGTGACTACCTAAATGCGAACTATATTGTATATGGAGTCTACTATGTAGCTTCTGATCGAATAACTCTCGACGTTGAGCTGGCCGATGCTATTACTTCACAGGTTGTCTGGAGCGAGCGTCTCCGTGGCAATATGAACGAGTTTCTGGCCGGTAGTAACGGCGTCACAGAGTCGCTGGTTAACGCTATCCTGGCTGCGTTGATGCGCACAGAACTACAGCGGGCATTTTCTGCACCTTTGCCCACACTCAGGAACTATACGTTACTTGTTGCTGCAGTAGCCCTTATGCATCGAAACTCACTTGATGCATTCAATGCATCAAGAAAACTGCTGGATGCTCTGATTGATCGGGCCAGTCATTTTTCCGCGCCATATGCATGGCTTGGAAAGTGGTACGTACTGCGTACGCAGCAAGGCTGGAGTTTGGATCCTGAAAAGGATGGCAGACTCGCGCTGGAATGTACTAAGCGCGCCCTTGAAAATAATCCCGCTTCTTCTCTGGCATATACGATCAACGGTATTGTTCATACCAATCTTTTGAAAAACCTTGATGATGCAAAAGGGTTCTATGAAACCGCGTTGGAGTACAACCCGAATGAGTCAATGGCATGGTTGCTAAAGGGGACTCTCCACGCATTCAAGGGGGAGGGTGACGTCGCGGTCGTAGATACAAAGAAAGCGCTGAGTCTAACGCCGCTTGATCCGCTGCGATATTTCTATCTGTCGCTTTCTTCGACTGCTGCACTTGCTAATCGCGACTTCGATGGCGCGAGGAGTATGGCGCTTCAATCGTTGCGGTTAAATCGTACACATACTTCGACGCTCCGAGTGTTAGCGATTGCTCAATGGAACCTTGGCAGGCAGGAAGAAGCTCAGGATACGGTCAAGGAGCTTCTGCGACTGGAACCAGATTTAACTATAACGGATTGGCTGAGACGATCTCCTTCAGCGCCTTACACCATCGGTACGGACTGGGCCAGGGCGATGATGGCAGCCGGTGTGCCAGCTTAGTTTCAACTGATGAATGTGTTGTTCGGGCATCAATCCGAATGACATTTTTTGAGCAGGTGTATGTCAGTGTGACGCCATTTTTTATACGGAGGATTTATCAATGAGTAATTTTCATCCTGAGGGACCTGTTGCGGGAGTAGCCGGGGTTGCGGGAGTAGCCGGGGTTGCGGGTGTTGCCGGGGTAGCCGGGGTTGCGGGTGTGGCAGGCGTAGCCGGAGTGGCAGGCGTGTCCGCCAGTGCCGGGTCGAACGGAGCAATCGGCGTAGATAGCACTTTGCAAATTGATTCGCTAATTAGAAATCAGGATGGTATTGCCGGTAGCTGGAGCCTCCCGCATCACATGCCAACTCATCTCGACAGCTCCGATCCGGAGATGTTAAAGCAGTGGCAGCCGGCAATTCGAGCACAGATTATAGATGGTGAGTCGTTTTCTAGAATTGGGTTCAAGCGCGAAGGTGAGAAATTTTGGGTATGCCATCTCGAGCCAGACGAGGCTGAAAATCTCTATTTTCAACAACCGTTGATGAGTTTTGTGCGACCGACAGAGGCTGTGTTCAAAGATCAGATGGTCTACTTGCGAAATTACGCCGACCTGCGGCCCGACAGAGCTTCAGAAATACTGGTGCAGATTGGGTCTGCAAATGCGTATCTTGGGTCTATTGCATTTATAAGGTTTGATCGTACCCCTTACACGATGGAGTTACTGCTCGCTGTTTTCCGACTGTGTCAGTATGTGGAGATGCGGGTTAAGGCAGAAATGGCTTGCAGGCGTCCCGTGGAGTATTCGCCACAGGTACAGCCGATTATCGCCACCCCGGGGCATGGAGCATTACCGAGCGGGCATGCCACAGAGTCTCATGCACTGGCCACAGTTTTATCCGCGCTGCTACAGGATAGTGGAAATAATGTTTACAGTGAGTCGGGGATGCAATTGCAACTCTATCGACTTGCATCGCGAATATCGGTGAACCGTACAGTGGCTGGACTGCATTTCCCGGTAGATAGCATAGCTGGTTCAATACTTGGGCTGACATTGGGGCAATATTTTGTGCAGCGATGTTTGCCTCTAAGTGATGAAGAACGAAAACATGCGGAAAAACCAGGAAATCCACGGGCACTGCGCACTTACAGAGTGCACAACTTTGATGGAACTGCTTACGTAGAGATAGGTGATAAACCGACAACCCCGGATTTTTATACACACGCGATCCTGGATTTTCCCAACGCCGATGAAAACAGAGTGTCAGCCTTGGACGTGTGCTACAGCAAAGGCTCAGACGCGGGTGTCACAGAGGAATCAAGGCAAAATATGAATGTCGGGGCCACCTCACTTTCGTGGTTATGGGAGCAAGCCAGAAAGGAGTGGGTTTAGGTGCCGGTAGAACAAGAGGAGTCACCCATGGATGATCTCGTACAGGATGGTGTCTTTGCTTCTGTAAAAAATCTGGACATAAAAGCCGAGTGGCTACTGGATCCCGATCTTGGCGGGCGCGATTTCCTGTTTGAGAGTTCCCGGCTTACGGTCGTGCTTTATAACGATGGAGCCGACGACACTGCTCCGGATCTGTTTGCCTTTGCTTCCGGCCTTTTAGGTGACCGAGCCAAGGTGCTGGATTTGAAGCGGCTTTCGAGCGTCGGGAACAAGGCCGATAGTCAACAGGATCGATATCTTCCTGGAGAATATATTGTGTCTCAGTTGGACGAATCCTATGTTGAGGAGATATTTGCGGCCAAGCCAAATCCGCTGATCGCAATATTTGAGGAGCTGAATAAACAGTATCCCGATATAGCTATTCAAATTACTTCTGCTGTCACAACTGATGTCCGCGTACAGGAGAAACCAGAAAGCAAGCCAGAATCTGTTGGTGAAGGAGTGTCTTCACAGCCAGTTGTGGTCATGGGCATTATTGATGACGGGATTCGATTTGCACATGAACGCTTTCGCAATCGTTGTGGTTCGCGAGTCGAATATTTCTGGGATCAAACCACCTCACAGGAAAATACTGCGGCCATTGAAGCAGCACTTAACGATCAACAGCGCGTACTTTACGGCAATGAGATCACCCGACACAACATCAACCAGTTTATCGAGGAATTTTCCATCGAGAAATCTGCAGTGGCTGAACCGAGGGAAGGGAGTGCCGGTAAAAAGGAACTTCTCGCGGCGGTAGATGAAGCAGCATTGTACAGAAAATATTTTCCACGTTCCTATCGGGAAAACGCCATTACTCACGGGACGCATGTACTGGATATCGCTGCAGGTGCGAGTATCGAAGATGATGTTACTGACAGGCCGATTATTGCCGTGCAGCTTCCATCGCGGGTAACCGAGGATACTAGCGGCACCTTTTTAGAGCATCATCTCCGTGCAGGAATTATGTACATTGTCGATAAAGCGTCGGCGCTGGGCGATAATGTACCAATTGTGATTAATTTCAGTTTTGGAACCTTTGCCGGGCCTCACGACGGCACATCAGATCTTGAGAAAGATATTGATTCGCTGCTGTATCGAAGAAAAAATACGCATCTGGTATTGCCTGCAGGGAATAGCCACCTAACGCAATGCCATGCCAGCTTTACTGCCGATGATGAGCCTGTCAATAAAGTACTCCACTGGCGGATACAACCAGATGATTACACCACCAGTTGGTTGCATATCTGGGTTCCGGAGCGTGAGGAAGGCAAATCCCATGTTCCGGAGATAGTCATCGTTCCCCCAAGTGCCACCGGTTCGGTTGAGACACCATATGTGTTAAAGCAGGATCAGGAAGGTAAAACGCTGCGTGTCACGGATGGTAAAGGGCAGATTATCGCGATGGTGAATCAAAAAACAAATGCCGAGTGGCAACGGACGCAATTCTGCATTGCTGTGCATCCCACCGCACGACACGATCAAAATGGAACTGTCGCACCAGCCGGTCTTTGGAAAATAACGCTTAGGAATGTCAGTCTTGTCGATGATGAGGTGGTGGATGCATGGATAGAAAGGGACGACACAGCCTATGGGTATCGCAGGCGTGGCAGGCAGTCGTATTTCGAAGATGACAATTATCAGGTTTATAACGAAAACGGATTTCTCGTTGTTGATGACGACGACAACAAGAGTCCAGTCAAACGACGAGGAATGTTGAATGCGCTGGCAACCGGAGACAGGACGCTTGTGGTTGGAGCAGCGCATGGTAGCTCTGACAGCTCCGAGTTTGAACCGGCGGACTACACCGCAATGAACGGTAACGAGGCCAAACCTCTTCCTCATTTCCTGTGCGTCAGTGATGATTCTCGAATCCATGCCGGAACACTTGCTGCCCGTGCATTGAGTGGTACACGGGTCGCATTAACCGGCACCAGTGTGGCAGCGCCACAGGCAGCTCGACTATTAGCAGATGAGATAATAAGGCGGGCGGTTGAACAGCCTGTGGGTGATCAACATGGAGTAGCGTCTGATAAGGCAGAAGGAATTCACTCGGTGGATTATCTGGCGGATAAACTGAACAGGCAGCCAACCCAGAGACAAACCGGTGCCGGGGAAGCGCGGGACCAGCGTATGTCTGCGGGTGTACTGGAATGGGAAGGTCGGGCTAAAAGGTTTCCGGAACTTCGAGAGAAGTCTCGTGGGGATTATCAGACTTAGACTCGATGCCGTTTAGCAAAGAGATTTAACCTGATATGGAGAAACTATTGTGTGTGTTTTCGAGCGTGTTGACATGTTACTAAAGCGTATTTATCCGCAATAAACATCCAACCCAGCCCCCTTAAACTCTGCAACAGAATCCGGCGTTGCGGCACTGTCCAACACAATGCCGGATGCATTAGTTAAAGCCATAACAATATAGGGCGATGCGACATTGAGTTTTTCCGCTGAGCCAAGTATCACGGTTTCAGCGGCACTGGCGCTGAGTGCTCGTTTTACGTGAGCTTCTTCCAGGTCGCCTG
This sequence comes from uncultured Granulosicoccaceae bacterium, assembly GCA_964389335.1. GTDB lineage: Bacteria > Pseudomonadota > Gammaproteobacteria > Granulosicoccales > Granulosicoccaceae. Next base: position 3,205 of record CAYMFQ010000055.1, on the reverse strand, counting down.
TGCTCAGCCCATCTGCGACGCTGATACCTGTGACTCCCATGAAGTAACAGTCTGCGCGAATATTCTGTAACGCCTCGACTGTGGCGGCGCCAATGTTCACCATGGAATGTCTAAACAGTACGCCACCAATCATCACCACTTTTATTCGGGTGTGGTCTGCCAGCGCAACGGCGATTGTGGGGCTGTGCGTGACGATAGTGCAGGGCAGATCCTTTGGCAGGTGATGCACAAGTTGTAGCGTTGTTGTACCACCGTCGAGAATTACAACGCTGTCCGGCTTGACCAGTGAAGCTGCTGTCCTGCCGACCTGTTGCTTTGATGCGGACGCTATATCTTTTCTGGTCGTCAAGTCCGCTTCTGCCGGAGCGGCTGGTAACGCGCCACCGTGTACTCGCTGTAACAGCCCATCGGCTGCGAGTTCTCTGAGGTCGCGGCGAATCGTGTCGTCAGACAAGCCCAGTTCCTGAGCCAGATCTTTCGCCACTATTCGACCGTCCTGTGCAAGGCGCTCCAGTAGCAGGGACTTTCGTTGTTTGGTTAGCATGAAAAATACATTACACGAAATATCTTGATATTGCACGTTTCTGCATGTTTCAATGACTGACACGTTCTTTGAGAAGCAAGCATATGGATCAGGTACGTGTGCAACAGGTTGAGACCTTGTCAGACGATTGGTACGTTTTAAAGAAGACCACTTTTGATTACCGGCGTCGCGATGGGCAATGGCAAACGCTGTCGAGGGAAACGTACGACCGCGGTAATGGCGCGACGATACTGCTCTACAACATTTCAAAACGTACCGTCGTGCTCACGCGTCAGTTTCGTTTTCCCACCTGGGTCAACGGCAATGACAGTGGCTGGCTGATAGAAACGGCCGCTGGCCTGCTCGATAACGCACAGCCAGCTGATCGCATTCGGCAAGAGGTGGCAGAGGAGACTGGCTTTGTTGTGCAGCAGGTGCAGCCGGTATTTCAGGCTTACATGAGCCCGGGCTCGGTCACAGAGTTGATTCATTTTTTCATCGCACCGTATGTTGCGCTCGACCGGAAGTCTGACGGTGGCGGCAATCTGACCGAAGGTGAGGATATCGAAGTGCTTGAGCTCAACTTCGATGAAGCAATGTCGATGGTTGGCTCCGGTCAAATCTGCGATGGAAAAACCATCATGCTATTGCAGCACGCGGCGTTGAATCTGTTTGCAGATAAACGATAACCGCGCTCAGATGCACAATGACTGTCAGCCGTATAGGTATGGTTCGCCGCTGAGAATTTACTGTGAAAACCCGCGCGTGCACGATATGCTCACAGCAGTAACCATTCGCGAAGGCACACATCATTGAACGTTCTGTGGATCATGGCCGATCAGCTGCGCTGGGACTACCTCAGTTGCTATGGAGCCAGTCACATACAAACCCCCAATATCGACTGGCTGGCTCAGCGCGGCCTGCGCTTTAACCGCGCCTACGTGCAGGCGCCAATCTGTGGCCCGAGCCGGATGAGCTTTTATACCGGGCGTTATGTGCGCAGCCACGGGTCGACCTGGAATGGTTTTCCTCTGCGGGTTGGTGAGTCCACACTTGGTGATCACCTGCGAGAGCTCAATGTAAAGTGTTCACTGGTCGGCAAGACCCACATGACACCCGATCACGAAGGTATGCAGCGCCTTGGCATTGACCCGGAAAGTACTATTGGCGCGCTGGTCAGTGAGTGCGGCTTTGATGTGTTTGTACGAGACGACGGCACCAACCCGACCATATACCCCAACCGACACGCAGAGGACTACGATCAATACCTGCGCGAGCATGGCATGGACGGCGACAACCCGTGGGAAGAGTGGGCCAACACCGGCATTGACAACAATGGCGAACCGGTGTCCGGCTGGATGCTTGAAAACGCACCGTATCCTGCACGAGTACCTAAGGAGCATTCAGAAACTGCGTGGCTTACAACTCGTGGCATCGAATACATGGAGGCGCAAGGGAGCGAGCCGTGGCTGTGTCATTTGAGTTATATCAAACCTCACTGGCCATATCTGGCGCCAGCACCCTATAACGCCATGTATAGCGCATCTGATTTACCACCGGTTAATCGCAGTGACAGCGAGCGCAACACTGATCATCCATTAATGCAGGCGTGGATGGATATGCGTGTCAGTCAGAGTTTCTCGCGCGATGCCATTCGAGACATTGTCGCGCCGGTCTACATGGGGCTGATCAGGGAACTCGATGATCAACTGGGGCGGCTGCTTAATTATCTGGAAGAGAGTGGCCGTATTGACGATACGATGATTGTATTTTGCTCTGACCATGGCGATAACATGGGTGACCACTGGCTGGGTGAAAAAGATTTGTTTCACGATTGTTCTGCTCGGGTGCCACTGATTATTTACGATCCACGTGCCAGTGCTAATGACACCCGCGGCACGTCGACTGATCAGCTGGTTGAGGGTATTGATCTTGCGCCTACGTTTATCGAGGCATTTGGGGGGCAATATAAGCCGCATGTTATGGAAGGCCGATCATTACAGCCGCTGTTGCGAGGTGAGTCAGTTGAGTGGCGTAATTACTGTGTGTCCGAGTACGACTATGCGACGCGCGATGCGCGTCGTGCGGTGGGTGTGGACCAGGGAGACGCCAGGCTTACAATGATCTTCGACGGGCGCTGGAAGTACATTCACGTCGAATCAATGCGACCGATTCTGTACGACCTTCAAACCGACCCAGATGAGCTGACTGATCTCGGCGCGAACCCCGACTATGCAGAGCAGGTTGAACGGCTGCGCAGTCTGCATTTTGAATGGAGCCGTCAGCACCACAACCGCACCACACTTAGCGCTGAAACTATCGAAAAGATGACAGACGCTAAAGAGCCGCCTGGTATATTAATCGGCTACGCCAATGTTGAGGAGCTACAGCAAGATGGATTGTCGCTGCCAACACATGTGCAACGCTGAACAGACACATGAAGTACCTAAGCCCGTTACGGGCGCTCGTGTAAAAACCATTTATCCGAGTGCATCAGTGCTGCTGCGTATTCAGCAATGGCAGGACAGTCCTGATCGCATAGATAGCACAGAAGTTTGTGGAGGCGGTGCACTTCCGGAATTTGTGCGGTATTTGGATTGACCTGCCATGGACCTGGCTGAAGAAACGCGTTGGATAGTGTCAGCGCTTCTTCATGGTAGCCGGCAATGATCATCAGCGTGA
>CAYMFQ010000054.1:0-28055 GCA_964389335.1 uncultured Granulosicoccaceae bacterium | reverse complement strand
TATCGCGATGAGTACCGCACTGAGTATCGTGACGACCGCTACTAAGTCGTCCCACTCATGAAGTACCGGAAAGCGGCGCCAATGGCGCCGCTTTTTTTATGCCTGTAAGAAAGGTGAAGCAGCGTGGGTGTGAGGTAGATACTAATAACCGTGATCACGATCGACCAGACCGTCGGGCTGTGAGCCAGCTTCAATATTCTGTATCGATTCGACTATCTGTTGCACAGACTCTGCTATCTGGGTTGGTCCGGCAATATGTGGTGTCAGCGTAATTGACTCGTGCGCCCAAAGACGATGGCCTTCAGGCAGGGGTTCGGTGACGCAAACATCCAGCATTGCGGCCGTCAGCTGACCCGTATCAAGGGCATCCAGTAGATCATCTTCATTAACCTGTTTGCCGCGGCCTACGTTGACAAACCTCGCACCTGTTGGCAGCTGTGCGAACACGTCTTTGTTGATCATCCCATGCGTCTGTTCCGTTAGTGGCAGCACCGCCACCAGCATATCGAGCTCGGACAGAAACGTGCCTAGTTCATCTTTGCCTGCATACAACGGATACGCACAGTCGATGCGTGAGCGCTTCCAGCCGCTGACGTGGTAACCGCATTGGTGCAGACGATCGGCGATGACCGTACCGATGACACCAAGCCCCATAATCCCGACGCTGTAGTCACGTGCGTGCACATCGGCCATAGGCTGCCAGAGTTGTTGCCGTTGCTGACGCTGGTAAATGTCGAACTGGCGGTGACCCTGCAGCGCTGCGTACAGCACGTATTCCGCAATTTTTGCCCCCATACCGGCATCGCTCAGCCGCACAACCGGTACCTCACCCGGCAGACTTGGATTGGCCAGCAGGTGATCGACGCCGGCGCCGAGTGATAAGGCAGCGCGCAGATTGTCCATTCCCTGAAAGAAATGATCGGGTGTCCCCCAGCTGACGGTGTAGAGCACGGATGACGGATCTGTGTCCTCTGACCACGGTTCAACAGGATACGCAACACCTGTGCTCTGTAACTGACTGCGCAATGCATTCAGCACCGCGCTGTCACTGTCGGAGCTTGAATAGAAACTAATGACCATAGTTGCTCTCTTTAATGGGTAGTTTGATCTGGCCGTGCAGCCGGTTGTCATCCATACTGCTCGCGCTGGCAAGCTGCGCCAGTGCAGAACGACTGTTTCCCGCGAATAAGAATGATTAAACCAGCCTATGCGTAGTGCCCGACAGGAATTGCCACACGAGGATCGTAACGACTTTGCCAATTTACGCAAGTTGTCGCCTTACGTGTGGCGCTATGGCAAACGTGTAGGCGTGGCGCTCTGCTGTCTGCTGCTGAGCAAGCTCGCTGTGGTTTGTGTGCCATTGGTACTCAAAACCATTATCGATGAACTCGACCAGCAGCTGACACCGGTTGACGGTCAGCAACTGTTGGTGCTGGTGCCGCTGGCACTGTTGCTGGCATACGGTGCGCTGCGGCTGGCCAGTGGCCTGTTCAGTGAGCTGCGAGACATATTGTTTTCGCGTGTACGTTACAGCGCCATGCATCAGATGTCAGTCGATGTATTGCAGCACCTGCACCGTCTGTCGCTGCGATTTCATCTGGAAAAGAACACCGGTGGTATCTCTCGTGATCTGGAGCGTGGTACGCGCAGTCTGGCCTCGGTACTCAATATGCTGGTGTTTAGCATTCTGCCAACCTTTATTGAATTTGTGCTGGTGGTGGGGATTCTGCTGTATCAGTACGACTCGTTTTTTATTGTAGTGATCATGCTAACGGTGCTGGTCTATATCGGTTTTACCCTGGCTATCAGCAAGTGGCGCATGAACTTTCGCCACGAGATGAATAAACACGACAGCGCCGCCAACGGCAACGCGGTCGACAGTTTGCTGAACTACGAAACCGTCAAGTACTTCAACAACGAACAAATGGAAATTAACCGCTATGACCAGCAGCTTGGGCTCTGGGGGGCAGCGGGCCTGAAGACTCAAATCAGTTTATCGGCGCTGAACTTCGGTCAGGGCGCCATCGTCACGATTGGTGTTACCAGCATAATGATTCTCGCGGCAGGCGATGTGGCTGCCGGTGATATCTCTATAGGTGATCTGGTCATGATCAACGCACTGATGCTGCAGTTGTTTATACCGCTCGGGGTGCTCGGTTCTGTGTATCGTCAATTGCAGTATTCACTGGCGGATATGGATCTGGTCATAAAGCTACTGGACCGCACCCCCGAGATTGTTGATGCGTCCTCGGCGTCAGCGCTTGTTATCGATAAGGGCAGAGTCGAGTTCGACAATGTGCAGTTTCACTACAACGAAGATCGACAGATTCTTAAGCAGGTTAGCTTTGCGATAGAGCCGGGTCAGAAGGTAGCAGTGGTTGGACCGTCCGGGTCTGGTAAGTCGACACTGGTGCGGCTGCTGTTTCGGTTTTATGAAGTATCCGACGGTGCGATCAGAATCGACGGGCAGTCGATTGCTGATGTAACTCAACACAGTCTGCGGCGCAGTATAGGTATCGTTCCGCAGGATACTGTGTTGTTTAACGACACGATTCGATACAACATTGGCTATGCACGTCCCGATGCCACCGAAGCAGAGATACGGGCCGCAGCCGACAGTGCTGATCTGACCGATCTGCTGGCACGCTTACCGGATGGACTCGATACTGTCGTCGGGGAGCGCGGACTGAAGCTTTCGGGCGGTGAAAAACAACGGCTCGCCATCAGCCGGGTTATTTTGAAGGCACCGCGAATCATTGTATTCGACGAGGCCACGTCCAGTCTCGACAGTCGCTCTGAAAAAGCCATATTGCAGGCCCTTGATCGAGTGTCAGCCAACGCCACCACACTGGTTATTGCCCATCGCCTTTCTACCGTTATCGATGCTGATCAAATTGTGGTTATGGAAAACGGCGTGGTAGTGGAAACGGGAACACATGATCAGTTGCTGCAGCACCATGGCCTGTATTCACGGCTATGGCAGCTACAGCAAACTGATCGAAGTATTGAGTAGTGTTTAAGGCTTAAGCTACCCCAGGAAACCCAGATCTCTCTGCTGAAAGTTGCGCAGTGTCGGCAACAGCTGATCGAGCTCTGCTTCACTCATACCCAGCCAGCGCAAAGACGTGGCCGCATACTGGCTTGCCGCTGTGGTTGGCACAATGCGACCGTTGCGTGAATCGTCCGGTCCGTCAACAGTAATGCGTGGCAGCGTGCCGTAGATATCTGCGCCCGAGACCGCACCCCCCATTACGATGTGATGGTTGCCCCAGCCATGATCGGTACCATCGCCATTACTGGTGACGGTGCGACCAAAATCAGAGGTGGTAAAACTGGTTACATTGTTGAGCTGACCGATCTCGCCCAGCGCCTGGTGGAAAAATGCCAGTGCTGATGACAACTGACCGAACAGCTCAGGCTGCTTTTCCAGTTGATCATCGTGGGTGTCAAAGCCACTGAGGTTCACGTAGTACAGCTGGCGCGTCATGCGAAACTCGTCTTTGATCGCAATCAGCTTTGCCACCATGGCGAGCTGCGCGGCGAGTTCGTTGTCTTCCGGCACCGGTGTCTGTAGTTCCCCAAAGCGTTCCAGCGCGGCACCCACATTAGCGGACAATACCAGCGCTCTGGATTGCAGGTCAGCGTATTCCTGCGCAAAGACATTGTTATAGCGCTGATGCAACAGGTCAATAAACGCCTGTCGCCGCGGCTCCTGCCAGTTGGAATCCATGTTATCCATACCAGAGTAACTGTTAACACCATCGGCGCTAACGTTAAACGGAGCCTGATCACCGCCGTTCAGCCAGTCGTTGGAACCATCAAGGCTGATTGCGGTCAGGTTCGGGTTGGCCTGTGCCGCCGCCAGCATATCTGCCGCGCGTGCTCCCCAGCCCGAATAGGCGTCACTGACATGATCGAGTTGTTGCCACTGCCGCAGCTGATCGTGATGGGAGAACAACTGCTGCGGCAGCTTCACGGTTTTGTTGCGCACATCTTCAGCCGTGGTAGGTTCAACCAGTGTTCCGACATTGGCCTGAAAGCCCAATTGACCCTGATCGAATATTGGTTTTAGCGATGCCATGGCAGGGTGCAGGCCGGCCGGCGTGCTGTTGGCGGATATCGGGTTGATGGCTATCAGGTCTGATGCACCGATAGCCAGGTGACCGCGATCATTGGCGTATTCCTGATAGGCGGCACCGCTGCTTGGCACCAGCATGTTGAAGCCGTCGTTGCCACCCTGCAGGTTAATGCAGACCAGCGCGCGATAGTCGTCTGCCGCTGCGTGAGACAAACGCATAGATGTCGTTGAGGCGAGCCCCGCAGTGGCAATGGCGTGGCAGCCGAGCTTTAAAAACTTTCGTCGAGTAAATTCTTGCATGACCGTTCCTCTTAGTGCCGCTCTTCGTGCTCAGGCTAGCGCTGGATAGCCGCTTCCGGCGAGCTGGCAAACAGAAAAAGTAGTTCCTCGGCGCGCACCTCGGCCTGGGCACCGTCGCGTTTGTCGAGCAGGTAATTAGCCTGTTCAATCAAGCCGCTGCTGGCAGGCTTGCCTAGTGTCAGACGCGAAAGGTAGTTGAGCTGCGCGTCGACATCGCCGTCCAGTTCAATCAACGGGCGCAGTTCAACGGGTGCACTTTTGTTGCTGCCATCTGAAGTGGTGTTAATCCAGATGGTGTGCGCCAGCAGTGCACTGGTCAGGTTGATAATGCTGCTCTCGTTCATCAGCTGAAACTCGGGCGATAACAGTCCGGCGTCCCTGATCGCACCGCTTTGGCTGAAGTCCGGTGAAAAGAAGTTGAACACACTGGGTGATTGCAGTGGTCCCTGTGAAAGTCGGTTGGCAATCCAGCCATAGTCGAATTCAGGGTGCGCCGGGTTGGCGTCAAACGCGCGCCACAGGCCCACCATGCGTATCAGTGGTTCGCGCAGCTTGCCGAATTGTTCGGGGTTTTGCGCATGGCCCTGCAGCGCTTCTTCGTCCAGTAGTACCGCATTGACCACCGCGGCGATGTTGCCGCGTTGTCCGTTGCTGTCGGCATTAAACACACTCGCCACACGTCGGACATAGTTGTCAGACGGGTTGCTGGTAACCAGCTGCCGGATCATGTGTTTGGCGAAGAATGGCCCGACGTTAGCGTGGTTAAAAACATTGTCGAGTGCATCGGCGAGGTCTTTATGTATACCCTGACCGGCTGGCAGTACCGTACCGTTCAGGAGTGTTTTCTCACCGTTTTCGTGGCGCTCCGGGTAACCCTGCATGGGCGTAAACCAGTCTTCAACCTTTGGGTAATTCCAGTTGTCGACATCTTTAAAGTGCCAGCCGGTAAATACGCGTGCAAAACCTTCCACCACTTCCTGATCATAAGTCGGGACTGGAGTTCCTTCGGCATCTCGCTGCACGGTGCCGTCCGGGTTCAGTTGCACCAGACCGATAGTGAAGAGCTGGAGTAATTCGCGGGCGAAGTTTTCGTCCGGTCGGATATTCTTTTCCGGGTCCGCTTTCTGGTTGCCTTTCATGCTCAGGTAATCACCCATTACCGGGCTCAGCGTTACCTGCTCGAGCAGATCGCGAAAGTTGCCAAAGCTGTGAGCGATCAGTAAATCGTAGTAGTTGGCCAGCGCCACCTGCTGCTGCCCAAGTCCGTCCTGATCCGACACCACGAACAGTTGCGACAGCGCAAACGCCACTCGCTGACGCAGCTGATCGTCCGCAGTTACACTCAGCTCCAGCCAGTTAGTAACGTGCTCGCCCCATCGCGGTTCAGCGCGTTCGCGTGTCAGCGGCATCAGGAATGTGGGAGGCAGCTGCATTTGCTGGTTGATCCAGTTCGCATAACCGGCGTCACGCAACTGATCAATTTCTTCGTCGCGCGGACCAAAGCTCGTACGGTGCAGAAAACGTACTGCCTCAAAGTCGTCGTTCAAAGGCGCTGATGCCAGCGCCGCGCCGATTGCAGGAATACCCGCCGGTCCCGTATTGTTTTGCGCCTGGCTCGCGACACTGCCGGTGTCGATACCAGGTGCGGTGAATTGCTTGCTATCCGTGCCGCCACCACCGCAGGCACTGAGCGCAAGCCCCAGTGCAATTGCCAGTGACGCGTGTCTGATCTGTGGCATTCAATTCCTCTTCGCGCACCCAAAGGTGTAAATTGTTCGGAAGTCACCCGTGAACGGATACAATTCGACAGTACCCGAGCGTTCTGCTGCGGGTGTAACGACAGCTGGTTGGGTAACTTGAACGGGGATCGTGTGATTAACGCAGTCAATCAGGCGCTGCAGTGTTTGCAGAAGTATTTCGGCTACGACAGTTTTCGTGGCGAGCAGGAACAGATCATTGAGCGGGTCTGTCGCGGTGGTCACGCGCTGGTTCTGATGCCGACTGGCGGTGGCAAGAGCCTTTGTTTTCAAATACCTGCCATCCTGCGTGCCGGTACCGGTGTGGTGGTATCTCCACTGATTGCACTGATGCAGGACCAAGTACAGCAGTTGCGGCAAAACGGTGTCAGAGCGGCCTACATCAATTCCAGTTTGTCACTCGATGAGCTGCGGCACGTTGAGCACCTTGCCGCTCAGGGCGAACTTGACCTGCTGTACATGGCACCCGAGCGTCTGCTGACCGAGCAGGGAGAAAACCTGCTGTCGCGTATGCAACTGGCGTTGTTTGCCATTGACGAGGCTCACTGTGTGTCACAGTGGGGGCACGACTTTCGACCGGAGTACACGCAACTGGCAATGTTGGCGGATCGGTATCCGGATGTGCCACGCATAGCGCTGACGGCTACTGCCGACAAGAACACGCGCGACGACATCAGACAACATTTGCAGCTGCAGCAGGCCGAAACCTACATCAGTAGCTTTGACCGTCCCAATATCCAGTACCGCATTGAACTTAAAAACAATCCGCGCACTCAGCTTTTGCAATTTATTCATGCCGAGTACCCGCAGGCGTCCGGTATTGTCTATTGTTTGTCACGCAAAAAAACTGAAGAGACAGCGCAGTTTCTATGTGACAAGGATCTGCCTGCGCTGGCGTATCACGCCGGTATGCCTGCAGCTCAGCGGGCGGCCAACATGCAGCGTTTTATTGATGAAGAAAATATCATCATGGTGGCTACCATTGCCTTTGGCATGGGGATCGACAAACCGGACGTGCGCTTTGTAGCCCACCTCGATATGCCAAAAAGTATCGAGTCGTACTATCAGGAGACCGGTCGTGCCGGTCGCGATGGTTTGCCGTCAACAGCCTGGATGGTTTACGGGCTGCAGGACGCCATCATGTTGCAGCAAATGTTGAACGATTCGCAGGCTGCGCAGGAGGTTGTGCAAATTGAACGGCACAAACTGACGGCAATACTCGGGTTGTGCGAGGCGACCGATTGCCGCCGACAAACACTGTTGCGCTACTTTGGTGAAACACTGGCTGAGCCATGTGGCAACTGCGATACCTGTATTAACCCACCGGTTACATGGGACGCGACCGAGTCTACGCAAAAGGCGCTGTCCACGGTTTATCGAACCGGTCAGCGCTTCGGTACAAACTATCTGATTGCCGTGTTGCGCGGAGACAGGGACGAGCGCATAGAACGGTTTGGCCACGACAAACTAAGCGTCTACGGCATTGGCACAAATCACGACGCGAATACCTGGCGCAGCATTTTTAGACAAATTATTGCACGGTCTCTGTTAACGACTGATATGCAAAGCAAAGGTGGATTGCGCTTAACCGAAGAGGCGCGCCCGATACTCAAAGGTCAGCTAAAAGTTACCTTCCGCGTCGAAGACAAGCCGGCCACACGAAAGTCATCCACTCGCAAGGCACGCAGTAGTCTGTCATCTGAACACAATCAGTTGTGGGAGCAGTTACGCGAGCGCCGGCGTCAACTCGCCAGTGAGCAGGGGCTGCCCGCATACGTTATCTTTCATGATGCCACACTGATGGACATGGCCGAAAAGCGTCCGGCCACATTGTCCGCAATGGCATCAATATCCGGCGTGGGTGCTGCCAAGCTGGAAAAGTATGGACAGGAATTTCTCGACGTCATTAACTCCGGGGCAGGTGTTGCAACACAATCCTCAGCAGAGGTACGCGCACGCATTCGCGATCAGATCGCCGCCGGGGATTCACTCGAGGATGTTGCGCAGCAGCACGACTTGAACGACGACGATCTGCAACAGCATGTCACCGCGTTGCTGCGGCAGGGTGAAATAGAATTGTCGCAGATTGATCTGGAAATAGCTGATGCTGAGGAGTTACAACACGAGATGCTGAGCGCCATGGATGAAGGCGACTTCAGCGTCAATAGTTTTTATCAATCCCTCGATCAGTCATACCCCCTGTCTGCGCTTAAGTTCATTCACGCATCGATTCTGGCAGAACTCGACTAGGGCTGTCAGATCCGAGCCACTTACATGGTGCATCAGGAAATGCGCAAGCAGCCTTCCATGGCTGATAGCGCTTGTAGCCCTCTACTGACTTCTGTAGCTGACTTATTCTAGCTCCCTAGCCCACCGCGGCGTCTGCGGCTTTTGCTTTTTCCAGCATGGCCTGCTTTTCCCGCAACAGTTTGCGCTGATAGCGGCTTTGTACGACGTCTGACAGGGCCATTACGACGATCACGAAATAGAACGTTGCTTTGGTCATTTGCTCCACTTCTGTGCCCAGAATCTTCATGTGCGCCAGATGCCCGCCCTCTGAAATCAGCATAATGCCGACCACGAACAGGATGAACAGACCCAGTACCTCGTACATTCTGTTCTTATGCAAAAAGTCTGATACCCGGTCGGCGAGGACAATCATCATTATGCCGCTGGCAATAATAGCGGTAGCCATTACCGGAATCACTTTGGTCAGCGCCATTGCGCTGAGTATCGAGTCGAAAGAAAACACCAGGTTCATCATGACTATCCAGACGATGACCATGGTGGCTGAGCTTCGTCGCTTTTCTGAAGCATCGTGTTCTTCCAGCGACATCATGTGCAGGATTTCCTTCATCGCCGTGTAGATGATAAAAACCCCACCGAACAAAACGATAATCGAATGCAGATTGAAGTCGAACTCAATAATTCCTTCCCATTTGGCCGCGAATACGGAGCTTTGAAATTTTTCGACAAGTTTTACCAGCAGTACCAGCAAAATGAGACGCAAAGCCACAGCGATTCCAATGCCCCACTTACGCACCTGTGCCTGTTTTTCAACAGGAGCACGTTTCGACTCGAGGGATATGTACAGGAGGTTGTCAAAGCCAAGTACAGCCTGTAGCAGAATCAGTAAAAACAAGGTGACCAGATTGTCCAGCGTAAATAGATCCATTGCCTCACTCGGTGTGTTCAGTTAATTCGAAGGTTTGCATTAATGGCCGGCAAGCCGGTCGCCCCGCGAGTCTGGTGATCCGCGAGGTCGCTGATGATCCCGTAAGTGTCTCATTGTTTGTAGTCCATGGCGATTGGTGTATCAATGTTTAAAGATGTGTCTGCGCCGTGTTGGGTACTATCCGACGGGTGCACCCGTGTCAGCGGTAGGCGTCGCTTTCCGCAAGTTGCGGCGCGGCGGCCGGGGCGCAGGTACAATGTGCTGACATAAAAGGGTTGTGGCAGTTTGTATATCGCAGATTGCCTCGTTGCAATGGACGCATTGCAAAGCGGAGAGATTCTCGGCCCCAAAACAACTCCCGGAACAACCCCTATAAAGACAAGGGTCCGCCACATCACCCAGATGAATGACACCACTTCCTCACGCACACTAGCCACTGGCGACTATGTCGCCTGGTACCGCATTGAGCGTGTACTGGGGCAGGGCGGATTTGGTGTGACCTACCTGGCCACGGACACCAATCTCGATCACCTGGTGGCGCTGAAGGAGTATTTGCCGGCTAATCTGGTACGGCGCGACAGCGATAAAACCATTGCGCCTATAACTGACCGCACAGAGGCTGAGTATCGCGAAGGGCTCGATAGTTTCCTGCGCGAAGCGCGCACGCTGGTCAAATTCAGACACCCGAATATCGTGCGGGTCATGTCGGTGTTCGAAGCCCACAGTTCCGCCTATCTAGTGATGGAATACGAGCGCGGTGTGGAGTTTCGCGACTATGTAAAGCAGCGCCGCAACATTGCCGAGACCGAACTGATCGATCTGTTCCTGAGCATTGCAGATGGTCTCGATCAGGTGCATCAGACCGGCTACCTGCATCGCGATATCAAACCGGTCAATCTGATTATTCGTGATAACGGTACACCGGTGTTGCTCGATTTCGGGTCGTCACGGCGTGTCGATGTAGATGTCAAAAATACGTCGTTCGTTTCTGCAGGGTACACCGCGCTCGAGCAGTATCGTGCCGGGTCTGGACTCAAGGTTGGGCCGTGGACCGATATCTACGCGCTGGGCGGCACCTTGTACTTTGCTATTACCGGTGAATCGCCTGTGTCGCCGGTTAGTCGGCTGGCCGCTCACATCAAGGGCGCACCAGATCCGCTGCGCCCCGCATCAGAGGTTGGTGCCGGACGCTACAGTCCGACTTTTTTACAGGCAGTTGATCAGGCGCTGGCTTTTCACATCGATAACAGGCCGGCATCGCTTGCCGAGTGGTGTGAAAGTCTGCGGCAGGCGCGAGACGAGGGTGCTTCGGGGATAGCGCTTCCGGCTGCAAGCGTACCCGCGACAGCAGCAGCGGAACCTGCAGAGGTGCCGGATTCGATCGGGTCTGTGCCCGGGCCAGCAGTATCTGCAGCACAGGCAAGCACCTACAGATCGGGTGCTGCCCCTGTTGCGCGCAGCCGACTGCTCAAGCAACCGCGGGCGGCAAAGCCTGCCACCCGCGGGCGCCTGTGGCTGGTACTTTCCATGGTTGCTGTGCTGCTTGCCGCGACTGTGTTTGGCAGCCGTTTTATGCAGCAGCAGCGACAGCTCAACAGCGAGCTGTCCCAGGCCGAGGCGGAACTGGGCAGCCAGGATCTGCCGGTTTTCGCGGTTGGGGTATTTCGGCGCCTGCTTGATACCCACCCGCAAAACGAGCGTGCAAAATCCGGTTTCGATGCGGGGGTGGCGAAAATTCAGCGCCGTATTAGTAAGCAGATCGAGAGCGGCCAGCTGGTCATCGCCGCGGCCAATCTGCGAGCGCTGCAGGGGCTGGCGGTAGCGTCTCCCGAACTTGTGCGGCAACTGCGGACGGCAGAACTTGACCAGCAGATCGAAGCCGATATTCGAGAAATCGAGGCGCACAACGCACAGGGGCGTTTCGATGCGGCCCTTGGCCAAATAACAGCCGTGCGCGAGGTGCGTGACGATGAGCGATTGCAGGCGCTGGAGCAATCGGCACGGGCGGGACTGGCGCGTAATGCCGCGCAACAACGCGAAGCAGAAGCACAGGCGGAGCGTGAGCGGCAACAGACTCGCGCAAGAATTGCCGAGGCTAACAAACGCCAGCGCATCCGGCGTGAGCGCTATACCAGCTATCTGTCCAGTGTTGAATCAGCGCTTGATCGGGGCGATCACAAATCCGCTCGCCGCTGGCTAGACAGCGCCAGGGCGCTGCAACTTGATGATCAGGCCCTGTCCGGTCTGGAGCGGCGCGTGGCGCTGGCTGAAGACTTTGCCAGTGAGCCGTTTACCGAGTACGAAATACGCTACGCCAAAGGTCGGTTCAACGCGTTTAAGGAGGCTGTGGAGTCTAAAAACGCGGCGCGCATTGCGCAGTTGTCCGTCGATCAGCCAGCAAAGCGGTCAGTGCTTGAGAATCTGTTCTCTCGCTATCGTCAGGTCACTGCCAGTGTCATCGATGTGCAGACTTCGCTCGAACCCAAGCGGGTGACCGCCACACTGCGGATCGAGACTCTGGCAAAAGCGAACGGCGACATCGTCTACCCCGCCAGCAGCTATCGCGATTTTCCGCTGACTCTGCGCCGAGAGCGTTACCTGTGGTCCAACATAGAGTGGTAAACGCAGGCCGTGGCCAGCGCTGCAACACGCGATGCTTTGTTACTGTTATGGATGCACAAATCTGTTAATTTGTGCTGATGAATTGTTTCCTGGTGAGTCGTAAAAAACTATGAAGCTACGCGGAGAGAGCCGTCCGGGCACCTATGGCATGCTGCAACTCGTGCGGGCCACGTGTCAGTTGCTGCGACGTCTCGGCATGACCCTGCTGGCGCTGACACTGGCGATCAGCCAGGTTGCATGGTCGGTGGCGCAGGCGCAAAACCTGTCGGAAGATATCGACTTCGATCCACCGGTAATCGATCATGAATCTCTCGATACCGGAACTGCCGGCCAACTACAGGTGTTCAGTGCACTGGTGGTGGATGATCGTGGTCTTGAGCGTGTCACCTTGTTCTATCGCAGCACTACCGGACAGGACTATCGTGAAGTGCCGATGCAACAGCTAACCGGCACTGACAACTTCACCGCTTCCGTCGATACCGAACTCGATCAGCAAAAAATTGATTACTACATCGAAGCGCTGGATACCGGTGGCAATCGAGTATTGAAAGGGTTTCCGTTTTTTCCGCTGGTACGAGCGCTTGATCCACCCGTAGCTGCACCGGTGGTCGCTGAACCAGCCGCACCAGCAGCAGAGCCAAAAGGCAGCGGCCGTTCGGTACTGTACATTGTGCTTGGTGCACTCGCGGTTGGTCTGCTGGCAGGTTTGGCGGGTTCCGGAGACAGCGGTGGTGGTGGCAGCAACGGTGGTGGAGAAAACCCGGATAACACGGTGCCGTTGACGATTAATGTCAGCCCACCCTGATTGCGGCAGTGCGTCTGCGCGGTAAAAGTCTGTGTAGCGAGCGACCGGTACTGAACGCTCAGGTCAGTGCAGTTCGATGTGCCAGACGTTGGTGAACGATTGACCGGCATCGAGCAACATCATCGACGGTTTGTCCTGCAATGATCCGCCACCATCCACATCATCGCTGTAGCCAAACCAGGGCTCTATACAGACAAAACTCGCTGCAGGCTTTGCCCAAATACCAAGGTGAGGTGCACCGCCTGTATCGACAGTAAGTAATGGTTGACCCTTGTGGTACAGGCTTATTGCCCGGGACTGAATGTCTTTAAACACCAGCGCATCATCGTCAAACAGCGTATCGCTTAGCTGAACCACCTGGCTCTGTTGCAGGTAATCAATACCGGGCATCAGCAACCCGTCAGCGGTCAGTGGAAATCGTTGCAGTGTTTCAGCAGCGGAGAAGTGCACTGCGTATTCGGCGACCGGATGGGGCAGCGCAAACGCCGGATGTGAGCCAATGGTAAACGGCATCGGTGTGGTATCAGCGTTTGTTACAGAATACTGCACACGTAACGTATTGCCCTGCAGGGTGAATTGAACCTGTAATTCAAACCGCCACGGATACACCGCAAGTGTGCTGTCATCAGCCAGCAGTTGCAGCGTGATGCTGTCGTTGCTCTGTGCACTGCAGGTAAACTCTGATTTGCGTGCAAAGCCGTGCCGGTGCAGCGTGTAGTCGTGTTGCTGATGTCGGAACTGATCATTTTTTAGTGAACCGACAATTGGAAACAATACCGGAGCACGTCCTGACCAGACTGTCGGGTCTCCCTGCCACAGCCTTTCCTGCTGATCCGCATCGCACAGCGATTGCAGTTCCGCACCGAGGCTGCTGATGGTGGCTTTCGCTGCAGCAGATTTGATGGTGTAGTCCACTGACATAACTCCGGGTTATTGAAGCGCTTTGTCAGCGCCTTTCGTGCTGTCGTGCAGCGTGCCGGAATAGTATCAGGGCCACAAGTAACATCCACATCCCGGAGCCACCGCCTGAGGTCTCCGGGGCTATTGACGCATCGTTTTGCAGCACTGGTGGCGCTCGTTCCTCAGAGTCCGAGTCAACCAGTACCGGGTCCAGCGGTGGTGGTTGCGGCAGGGGGGCCTGCGTGTCGACAGGTGCGTCATTGTTGAGGGTTTGCAGCAAATTCGCAGACGGTGGATTGGCCGCAAAAGCCTCGCGTTGCAGTTGATTCCAGTGAACGGCAGGTAATGCCACCAGTGCAGTGGGTTGCCAGTCCTGCAGAGTGTTGGCCTGTGCCGGTACGCCTAGGTATTCGCCAACCGTGTTGCCAAGTGCGAACAGTGGATCAGTTGTGAGCGACTGCACTATAGTGGCCGCCTGTCGGTTCATTGCAGATGTGTTGCTCGTGCCGTTGGCATCTGTGTTATCGACAAAAAACACACTGGCGAGATTGTCGTCGAGGCCCATAGTGTCGGTGTTACTCTGGTGCCAGTCAGCCGCTGCAATCAGCGCTGCATCGATTGACTCGTAATCGGTATCGGTCAGTGCCAGTTGTTCCAGTGTCAGTGTTAATCCAATTGCATCGGTCAGCAGGCCGTCCAGTACATGCACCGACTCCAGCGCCGTAATTTGAGCATCGACGCCAACGCTTTCGTTGAAGGCGGCGGTAATACGGGTGCGCTGACCCGGGATTGGCGTGTCGGTCGTTGAGTGTGTGGTTCTCACCTCGACTACACCGTCAGAACTGGTGCTGTTAGCGTGCGGCAGCGTGTAGACCTGATCAGCAACTCGAAACGTGCCACTCCACTGGCCCTGGTAGTGCGTCAGTCGGAACCAGTGTGGCGGCACATTATCGGTGCTGTGATCGAGCCTGCCGGTATAAAACGCAATATCGTCGTGCAGGTCACTGAGCAAGCGCTGGGTGTTGTCCGGATCAAATATGCGGGTTTGGCCGCTCAGCACTGTGGAAGGACTGACGGCAAGGGTAAACACCGAGCTCAGTCCCGCGGCATTAAAAAAAGATAACTCACCTGCTGCACCACCGGATGCCGGGTCATTCAGGGTAATGGCAGTGACAGTGCCAGCCGGCGTAGGGTCTGATCCGACGAAGCGAAAACTGTCGAAGCTGCGGGCGTGGGCGTTGGCGATCAATAGCAGACCGAGGATGCTCAGTGGCGTCATTTTAGCCAGCAACTGCTTTGCTGTGCGTAACGATATCTTCCGCATGTGTTCGATCTTGCGTTGCAATGGTTACTACACCCGCCGTCCACTGGCCGGATGACCGCTGCCAGAGATATGGCAGGTGTATTAGTTATTAACGCCGGACTGCCCGTACGACTTGAGTGGCATCGACATCGTCCGCTGGTGAAAATTTGCAACACGTTGCGTTGATTCAGCCGTAAACCTCCAATACAACGCAAACGGTAAAACGAAGTGCTGCAACTGCGGGGATAGCAGTGCAGAGATCCTGCCGGGGTAGGTGGCGGTCGTTGCTGTACAACGACCGCTTGATGGTAGTGTGATGCGGTTCAAACAACCGCGCAGACGATCAGGAAGGGTAGTCGCGCTTGGCGTGGCCAATGTAGATCTGACGCGGCCGACCGATGCGAAACTCCGGATCCTGGTGCATTTCAAGCCAGTGAGAAATCCATCCCACCGTACGTGCCATGGCGAACATAACGGTGAACATATTCATCGGAATATCCAGTGCGCGCAGAATAATGCCGGAGTAGAAATCCACGTTTGGATAGAGCTTGCGTTCCTTGAAGTAGTCGTCATTGAGTGTTGCTTCTTCAAGTTCTCTGGCCAGTGCAAACATGGGCTGATCGCCACCAAGATCGTCCAGTAGTTCGTGGCAGAGCTTGGCGATGATCTGTGCTCTCGGATCAAAGTTCTTGTACACACGATGACCAAAACCCATCAGTCGGAACGGATCGTTCTTGTCCTTTGCGCGTGCAATGGTGGTTTCAATGGTTTCGCCCGAGTTGTAAATAGCGTCGAGCATGTTAATGACTGCTTCATTGGCACCGCCGTGTGCAGGACCCCAGAGGCTTGCTATACCGGCTGCGATAGACGCAAACGGGTTAGCGCCGGAGCTGCCCGCGAGTCTGACAGTCGAGGTGCTGGCGTTCTGTTCATGATCTGCATGCAGAATCATCATTACTTCAAGTGCCTTGGCGGCAATCGGGTTGTGCTCGAACTGCTGTGCAGGAACGGCAAACATCATCTGTAAAAAGTTTTCGACGTAGCCGAGATCGTTATCCGGATACATAAACGGCAGACCACGATGATGACGGTAACAGTACGATGCAATTGTTGGCAGTTTTGCAATCAAGCGATGCGCGGATATCACCCGATGCTCAGGGTTGTTGATATCAATTGAGTCGTGGTAGAACGACGACAACGCACCGACCGTACCCACCAGCATTGCCATTGGGTGTGCGTCGTATCGAAAACCATTGATGAAGTCACGAATGTTCTCGTGCACCATCGTGTGGTTTTTGATGGTAAAACTGAAGTCGTCAAACTCGGTCTTTGAGGGCAGCTCTCCGTTTAATAACAGGTAGCATATTTCCAGGTACGAACTCTTCTCGGCAAGTTGATCAATCGGGTAACCGCGGTGTAAGAGGATTCCTTCCTCTCCGTTGATAAATGTGATGGAACTCTTACAGCTGCCAGTCATGCCGTAGCCGGGATCGTAGGTGAAGTAACCTGTTTGCTTGTACAAATCACTGATTGCAACGCAATCGGGCCCGTGTGTTCCGGATAGCAGTTCGAATTCCGCAGATTTTCCGTTCGCGTCAGTCAGCGTTACCGTTTTTTTGGTCATAAAGTTATTTCCGCATCACTTTAGGTAAGACGCCCGGTCAATGGGTGTCTGTTAATCACTGCGAGATAATTGTTGGATTCGCATATGCCAAGAAATGGTGTCACCGTTGTTTCCGGCGCACGGCTGGCGTGTAACTCCCGACAGATTATATGCCATCTTCGGGCTGTGGATGATAATAGTAACTATAGCTACAGGTAATAGAGCAGAGTTGGCGGTTATAGTTCAGCGGTTTGCAGCCACCCCAACACGTCGTAATTTGCGCGCCGCCAATGCCAACATTATCGGCATCGCCTGCATAATAGTTGAGGTGTAAACTGGTTGCGCAGGCAGCGCGCCGGGAATGCGATGGCTGATGCAGAACTGGACACAGCGTGAAATTGACGTTTACAGCGTCGTCGCAAACCATACAATAAGCCTGTCAAATTACCAACATCCACGGAAAGAAAGTCGCTATGTCGTCTGTAAAAAAGGTTGTGCTGGCCTATTCGGGGGGGCTTGATACCTCTGTTATCCTGCGCTGGCTGCAGGAAACCTATCAGTGTGAAGTGGTCACCTTCACAGCAGATCTGGGGCAGGGCGAAGAGGTCGAACCGGCGCGTGCGAAAGCACAGCAGCTCGGTGTAAAGGAAATCTACATCGAGGATCTGCGCGAAGAGTTCGTCAGAGACTTTGTCTACCCGATGATGCGCTGTAACACCATCTACGAGGGTGAATATCTGTTGGGCACATCGATTGCCCGCCCGCTGATAGCCAAAAGGCTGGTCGAAATCGCCAAAGACGTGGGTGCAGATGCAATTTCTCACGGTGCCACTGGCAAAGGCAATGATCAGGTTCGTTTCGAACTGGGCGCTTACGCACTGTCACCGGATGTCACCGTTATCGCCCCGTGGCGCGACTGGGATCTTAACTCCCGTGAGAAGCTGCTTGAGTATGCGGAATCACGCCAGATTCCGATTGAAATGAAGCGCGGCGGCAAGTCACCTTACTCCATGGATGCAAATCTGTTGCATATCTCCTACGAGGGCGATCAGCTAGAAAACCCGTGGGTTGAAGCGGAAGAAGACATGTGGCGCTGGACGGTAGCACCGGAAGCGGCACCCGACACACCGGTGGAAATAACCCTCACCTTTAAGTGCGGCGACATTGTAGCGATTGATGGCCAGTCCATGACACCGGCACAGGTGCTGACTGAGCTCAACCGTATCGGTGGTGAGCACGCTATCGGCCGCGATGACATCGTAGAGAATCGCTACGTCGGTATGAAGTCTCGTGGCTGCTATGAAACACCCGGCGGCACCATCATGCTGAAGGCCCACCGTGCCATTGAGTCAATCACACTTGATCGGGAAGTTGCGCACCTGAAAGACGAGCTGATGCCGCGCTATGCCAGTGTCATCTACAACGGCTACTGGTGGAGTCCGGAGCGGCATATGCTGCAGGCTGCCATCGACCACTCACAGAGCTACGTCAACGGTGATGTACGTCTGAAGCTGTACAAAGGTGGCATTAGCGTGACCGGCAGACGATCAAAAGACAGCCTGTTTGATGAAAAAATCGCAACGTTTGAGGATGACGGTGGTGCTTATCACCAGCGTGATGCGGAAGGATTTATCAAGCTCAATGCACTGCGTATGCGCATAGCGGCACGCAGACGCACTTAACTTCCATCCAGGGTTGCTTCCACTACCGTTGCGTTGTAGACACTGAATCTTAAAGATTGTGAACAAATTAGGACTAATGCGGTAAAAGGTTTAGAATTGAGGCAATCCGCATAGTGGCAACGGGCCACAGGTTATTCACTCGCATAGCAGCGCTGATACAGGCTACAGGAGAGCAAAATGGAAGAATCAACAAACGTTAAGAAAGTAGATTCCGGTGGTAAGGGCTTCACCATGCCCGACATGGTTAAAAATGTCGGTTCGACCGATAAAAACGTGCGCCTCGGCGCCGGTGGTGCACTGCTGTTGGTTGGTGTATTCGGGTCATGGCTGTGGGCGGTACTGGGTGTTTTAATCCTGGCTACCGTGTACACCGGCATTTGCCCGATCTACGCGTTTCTGAAGCACGACACGCTGTAGGCCATTCTGGTCACGTTTGATCGTCTGGTTAAAGCGGCACTGCAGCACAATGCGGTGCCCGCCAGACACATGGGTTGCAGGCGCCCCCGCATCTGCTGATCCACTGCTCACTTCTCTGATTCACCCCCCAATTTATACCTCCCAAGATAACCGCTGATCCCGGCGATTTCCTGTAACACAAAATCCGAAGCTGACCTCTCCGGCACACCGCAAGCCACGAATAGCCTGCCAGTCAGCGAAACCAGGCGCGTATGCCGATAAGCACCCCCTGCGAAAAAGCCCGGTGCTGCCAGAGGTGTCGCGTGAATCTTCGACCACCATGTCACTGATTTTTACCGCCAGCGTTACGATTTTGATGGTTTTAGGCACGCAAATGGACTAGTCTTTCGGTCATGGCGTTCCAAAAATGGCACATAGTGAATCAAAAAATTAGCAAATTAGGGCTGATTGTTTGCGTTCTCGCGGTTTCAGCCTGTAGCGGTATTCGTCCGGATGACGGCACCTATCGGCATTCTTCGTACAATGCGGACGCATTGGCAAAGGATGGGCTCGCGGTAGGTTTTGTGGTCCGTCCACAGGGATCACGTGCGTTGAAACCGTATGAGCGATCCAATCATGCCTACGACATCGCGCGTAACATTCTCGCGGCCAATCCACGGCTGCGTGGAAATCTCAGCGGCTATCGTTATGTGTCGAAACGCACCGGGCAGTCGTTCAAGTCCATCGTTGATCGCTATCGCCTCGAAGGTGATCTCAATCGCAGCGCGCTTGCAGAGCTGAAACGCGCCCGCCTGCAACGGCGTTTCCTGTTGCTGGCGACCATCTCGCCAGTCGACGAAATTATTGAACTGCCGCCTGAGGTGGAAACGGTTGTAGGCTCAACTCACCCGGAGACATCCGATTACGAGCGCGTACGTTTGCAAACCATGCGTTTAAATGCGGTGCGTGTGCAGGTGTATGACACCTGGAACGCACGCAAGGTGCTGCAACAGGAGGTGCGCAGCGATGACAAAAACCGCATGTTTGCCACTGAGCGCACTGGTGTTCGCTACAAGGGCAATTCATTAGCCGGCGCACTGGTCAACAGCCTCTCAAACCGCATGCGGCACACCAGCGATATTCGCCATCCGCCGCCGCCGAACAAGCGCGATGCGCTAAACTTTTTGTGGCGTCGCATCGCCCAGTCGGTACCGGGCTCTCTGACGTCCTGACACGGCTGACTGATTTCCTGTCTTTGTAAAAGCAGCGCGCCCGCGCTGCCGGTCTCCCCATCGTAAGACCTCAGAGCGTCAGACCTGGCGCCTATCCCAACCAATTACGTTTGAGCATCCTTTAGCGCACAGTGACGCGAGTGTACCTGTGTTGATTCGTCGGCAACTGGTACGCTTGGGTTTACAACTATCAAAAAGGGCGTTGACGTTATTGTGCAAAGTCGTGGAAGCTGCGCGTGGTCGGGTGACAGAACATGAGCCAGCGTGTTGTCGTATGTGGTGCCGGAATCGTCGGTATCTGTACCGCCATCCATCTGCAACAGCGCGGCTTCAATGTCACGCTGCTGGACCGGCGTGAGCCGGCTCGCGAAACCTCGTTTGGCAACGCGGGTGTTATAAGCCGGGGCTCGGTATTTCCTGAGGCCACACCCGGCATTTGGAAAAAGATACCGGGCTACCTGTCGAATCGAAAAGTCGATGCAAGGCTGCATTATCGCTATCTGCCGACTCTAAGCCCCTGGGGTGTCGGGGTATTACGCAATGCGCGTACAGAGGCGTATCGGCGCAATATAAAGGCGCTCAACGTGATTGTGTCAGGGTGTCTGCGTGAACATAAGGCGCTGATGCGAGTCAGTGGTGCGCTGCCGTTGCTCAGAGAAAACGGCTGGATGAAACTGTTTCGACACACGCAGTCTTTCCAGGCCAGCGCAGGCGAGCAGCACCAGCTGGCACAATGTGGGGTTCCATTCGATCGCATTTCAGCGCGTGAACTGAATGATCTGGAGCCAGCGCTGGCTGACATATTCACTGGAGCACTGCTGATCAACAACACCGCATCAGTCAGCAGCCCTGGTGCAGTAGGTGAGAGTTATGCCAAGTACTTTGCAGGGGCAGGTGGAACGGTGGTGCAGGACGAACTGGTCAGACTGCAGCCCGCCGATACCGGCTGGTCCGTACAAACCACCAATCAGAACCTGGCGTGTGAACACGTCGTTGTCAGTATGGGGGCCTGGTCGAAGCGATTGCTGGAATCGATGGGCTATCGGGTACCGCTAGCCGTTGAGCGTGGCTATCACATGCACTACCGCGCTGATCGGACATTGCGCAGGCCGGTATACGATGTTGACGCCGGCTACGTAATGTCGCCAATGCAGCGCGGTATCAGAGTGACAACCGGTGTTGAGTGGGCATCTGAAAATTCGAAACCCACTCCGGTACAGTTAAAGAAAGTAGAGCCACGGGTGCGAGAGGCTATAACGCTTAAACAGCAGATCGACGATGAACCCTGGCTTGGTCGAAGGCCGTGTATGCCGGATTCATTGCCGGTAATAGGCAAGGCGACGCGACACGCGAATCTGTGGCTCGCGTTTGGTCACGGCCATATGGGTTTTAGTATGGGGCCAATTACAGGTCGTCTTATCGCAGAGATGATTTGCGGCGCCCGTCCGATTATCGACACCGCGCCTTTTGGTCTGACTCGGTTTTCGTAGCGTCTTATACCTGGCTCGTCGCTCAGTAAGTCCGTACTCGAAACAGGTAACCTCATTATGAAGCCAGCCAACATCGTCATACTAACGGGCGCCGGTGTCTCAGCGGAGTCGGGCATACAAACCTTTCGAGCGGCCGATGGTCTGTGGCATAACCATCGCGTCGAGGACGTCGCATCCCCTGAAGGCTTTGCCCGTGATCCACAACTGGTTCATCAGTTTTATAACGAACGTCGCCGCGGTCTGCTGTCACCGGCTATTGTGGAAAACGACGCACATCGTGCGCTGGCCGAGCTTGAGGCAAACTACGCCGGTAACGTTTTGCTGGTAACGCAGAACATCGACGATCTGCACGAGCGTGCCGGCTCGCGTCAGTTGCTGCACATGCATGGTGAGTTACTGAAACAGCGATGTAGCAGTTGTGGCAATGTCGGTGAGATACGCGAAGATATAAGCACAGAGAGTGTGTGCGAGAAGTGCAGTTCGACGGGCTGCCTGCGGCCCCACATTGTATGGTTTGGCGAAATGCCGTTTTACATGGACCAGATAGAAGAAGCGTTAAATGCGTGTGATTTATTTGTATCTATCGGTACATCAGGCAACGTATACCCGGCAGCAGGCTTTGTACAACTGGCAACTGCCGCCGGTGCATCCACACTCGAATTGAATCTTGAGGCGGCAGTAAACCATTCGCGCTTTGAGCAGTCACGGCTTGGGCCCGCGTCGGAACTGGTGCCGCAGTGGGTGTCAGAAATGCTCACTGCCTGACGCGGTACCTACAGTGTTCTCTGGCCTATAGCCTCATTTACGTCGGTGTCGCCCGGCGTTGTGGATTCTTTGTCAGAGCGCTTTTTAAACAGTGCTTTCAGGTCTTCCATAATCATATAGTTTGACGGTATCAGCACCAGAGTGACAAAGGTGGCAAACAGAATACCGAAGCCCAGTGACACTGCCATCGGTATCAGAAATTGCGCCTGTGTGCTCTTTTCAAAAATCAGCGGCATCAGGCCAAAGAATGTCGTCAGTGACGTTAGCAGTATGGCCCTGAAGCGTGCAACACCGGCATTGCGCACCGCATCGAAAACTGACTGTCCTTCTGCGCGTCGTTTGTTGACATAGTCGACCAATACCAGACTGTCGTTAATAACCACGCCCGATAGCGCCAGCATACCCATGTAACTCATGATGCTGAGGTTCATCCCCATGATCACATGCCCGAGTATCGCACCGACCACGCCGAAAGGAATAACCAGCATCACCATAACTGGTTGAATGTAAGAGCGCAGCGGTATGGCCAACAGCGCATAGATCACCGCCAGTACAAAATAAATACCGGTACGCAGGCTACCAAAGGAATCGCGTTGTTCACGAGCCTCACCTTCCAGTGAAAAGGTCATACCCGGATACCGCTCCAGCATACCTGGCAGGTCTGCCCGCAGTTCGCGCTTGATCCCTTCCAGATCGGTGTTTTCTTTATCAGCATCGGCGGTAATATTAATGGTACGTCGACGATCAACCCGCTTGATGTTGGAAAAGCCGCGACCCATCGTGGCTTCTGCCACTTCCGAAAACGGCACATCGACGCCATCGGCAGTTTGTATACGCATAGACTGCAGGTTCTCCAGTGACTCGCGTTCACTGGACGGGTAACGCACCACCACGCGCACATCATCGCGGTCGCGCTGTATGGTCTGCACTTCAAAACCGAAGAAAGCCTGCCGTACCTGTTCAGCCAAGTCTGAAAGCGACAGACCCAGTTGTTCGGCAGCAGGTTTGATGTCGAGCTTTACCTCCTGTTTACCGCTCTCGAAGCTGTCGGTGATGTCCTGAATGCCGGGGTAGGTGGCGAGTCTGTCCTTGATCAGTGCCGCAGCGCTGCGCAGTTGTTCAAAGTCCTGTCCGGCCAGTTGTATATCCACTGGCGAGCCACCGCGACCAATCTCTGCGCGGTAGTTTATATCCTTGGCGCCGGGTATATCGCCAATGGAGCGCCGCCACTCCATAATAAGTTGACGACTGGTTACATCCAGCGTGCGCTCCTCCGGCGGGGTGATTTCGAACATCACCCGTCCGCGGTTAGACGCGGTGCCTGAACCACCGGCCGAACCCGCGGTGGCCATGATGCTTTCGATAACGCTTTCATCGGTGGATGGATCGATATATTTATTTTGCAGATCCACCGCGGCCGCGTTAATTCGTTCGATGTGTTGCAGGGTTACGTCGAATGGTGTGCCGGTTGGCATGGTTAGCGATGCGGAGGCGACTTCACTTTGAATCCGCGGAAAGAAAATGAATCGTACATGTCCGGCGCTGACCAGACTAAATACAATCATTGCCACGCCAACAAATACAGATATCGTTAAGTAACGTTGTCTAAGGCAGGCGGCCAGCGCAGGCTGATAGATTGAACGTATTGCCCACTCCAGGCCATCGGCAATCCGATGCTGAATACGTGCGAAAAAGTTAGGGCGCTTCTTCTTATGGAAATTAAGGTGCTTCATGTGCGCCGGCAATATCAGTTTGGTTTCAATCAATGAAAACAACAGCACCGGGATGACAATCATTGGTATCTGCGCGAAAATTTTTCCACGCACACCTTCAATCATTAACAGTGGCATGAACGCCGCCACCGTAGTCAGCACACCGAAGGTTACCGGTATGGCGACCTCCTGTGTGCCTTCTATCGCGGCCTGCACTGCATTGGGATTGCGGCGCATATGGGTATAGATATTTTCCCCGGTCACAATCGCATCGTCGACGACGATACCAAGCACCAGAATAAACGCAAATAAACTGATCAGGTTTATTGTCACGCCAATTTCCGGCATCAGTGCGAGTCCGCCCATAAAGGACACGGGCACACCGATAAACACCCAGAACGCCACCCAGGATCTCAGGAACAGCGCCAGCAACAGTATCACCAGCAGCCCGCCCTGCATAGCGCTTTTGTTAAGCGTGGCAAGCCTCGCCTTTACGATGCGAGAGCGGTCTCGCCAGTAGCCGATAGTGACGTTGTCGGGCAGACTTGCCTGTGCGCCATCGATGTATTCCTTTACTTCGTTGGCAACGGTGATAGCACTTTGGCTACCGGAGCGAAATACATCTATTTCAATGCTGCGGCGGCTGTTAAAACTTTGTTGTAGCGCGTTTTCCTCAAAGCCATCGTTAATTGACGCGATGTCTGCCAGTGTTACACGGGTTCCATCGTCGCGGCTAATAACCACAATGTTGGAAAAGTCTGCAGCGTTGTAGCCCTGGCCTTCAGTGCGAATTAATACTTCACCGCCCGCAGTTTTAATGGCACCGGCAGACAAATCCAGTGAAGAATCCCGAATGGCGGCGGCAACCTGCGCAAAGCTTAGATTGTATTCGAGCAGGGTTTGCTCACTGATTTCTATCGCGAGTTCAAAGTCCCGCACGCCGGACAGTTCAACCTGCGAAACGTTGGGCAGGTTTTCCAGTTCGTTACGGGTTTGTGTGGCGAGTGCGCGCAGTGTTTTTTCTGACTGATCACCGGCGATGATAACGCTGATGACTTCACGGTTGCGCTCTGAGCGATAAACTGATGGCCGCTCCGCATCTGTAGGAAAAGTTGAAATCTGATCAACGCGCTGTTCAATATCATCGATGAGCTCGTCGATATCCGCATTACTTTTGGCACTGACCCTGACAGTACCGAGCCCCTCGCTTGCGGTAGAGGTGATTTGCTTTATGCCTTCTACATCCTGTATCGCCTCTTCGATCTTGATATTGATCGATTCCTCAATCTCTACCGGCGAGGCGCCACGCAAAGGCACACGCACGTTAACCACATCCAGCTCAAACGATGGAAACACTTCCAACGGGATGCGACTCTGCAGCGAGTAAAGACCCCACAGAACGATTGTCACCATCATCAAATTGGCGGCGACACTGTTGCGGGTGAACCAGTTGATCATACCGTGCATGAGGTCTGCTCCGTCTGGCTACGCTATTGTGCGGTCTTTTCGATATGTGCGCGCAGCCAGTCCGGCACTGGTTTGCCGTCGGCAATACGTGCACTGACGCGTGCGCGAACTTCGGCGGGTAACTCCTGACCGGCGTCAACCATCGCCTTAAGCTTTTGCATACGCTCCTGCATGCCAGGTGGCATACCTCCTCCGTCACCGGCAGTGGCAGATTCTGATGCTGCGGGTTTACCGTCGATGGTGGCTTTTACGCGGGAGCCGTTTGTCACAGTGCCGAGTGAGGTCAGGCTGATGACATCACCGTGCTCCAGTCCCTCTCCGATTACGGCGACCTCTGCGTCTTTCCACAATACCTGTACGGTGCGTTTTTGCAGTGTGTTTAACTCATCCACCAGCAGTACTTCGCGGTCCTCACGCAATGCAGAGCGCGGTATAACAATGACATCCTTCAGAACCTTACCGGAAACATCTGCTTTGACATACTGCCCAATACGCAGCGGTGTCTGTCCACTCTGGTAGGGGTTATCGATCTGTGCAATAGCAAACAACTGTCGGCTGTCCGGGTCAATGGCGCCTTCGGTGCGAACAATTTTGCCAGCCCATTCCTGTGCCTCACCGCCGATGCTGGCGTGCAGCGTTACCTTGCGCTGATTAATGGATGAAGGCGTTGATGGCAGATCGACAAAACCGAGTTGATGGCTGGTGATTGGCAGGCGTATCTCTGCCGTGTCAATTGAGTAGATTTGGGCAATGGCGCTGCCACGGTTGACGTACTGTCCAACGTCTACGCTTTTGGCGCGCAGTCTGCCGCGGTAGGGGGCGACGATGCGTGTGCGCTCCAGATCAAGTTGCGCGCGCTGCACCTGCGCGCGAGCGCCTTCCAGTGACGCTCGCGCCGCCGCCAGTTGTGGCTGCCTCAGTGTTAGTGCTGACGGTTTGCCCGCTCTGCCGAGGCGCTTCCAGTCGTCGGCTGCCTGTGCTGAGCGGGCCTTTTCTTCTTCGAGTGTGGCTGCTGCCTGTGCGAACGTAGCCTCGGCCAGCGTCAGCGCAATCTGGTAATCGCGATCATCAATCTGCAGCAGCGTTTCACCGGCTTCGAAAGCACCGCCGACGACAAAATTTGGCGATACGTCTGTAATAGTGCCGGCAACCTCTGGCACCAGCGAGCCTTCACGGGCCGCACCCACCAGGCCCTGCGTGCGCACAATAACCGGGTAGTCGGTGGTGGCAACGCGCGTTGCGTCGATGCTGGTGGTGCTGCGAAACTGCGGCCGCTTTTGGGGTTCAGGGCGGTTCGCAATAACTGCGCGAGCGGCCATGAAGCACACGGCCAGCACCAGCACAGGTAATATTATTTTCACCAGAAGTTTCATTCACCGATCCCAGATTCTGCGGCACCAGCGGCACACGGCTGCCGGCTCGATTAAAAATTATAGTTCAGCGCAGCGGCCCGGTTTAAAGCCGCCAGCGGGTTGCTGCGGCGTGCGCACCCGGTAACTTACGTCTGCGGGCTCAGTGCTGATCAAATCCCGATGTGGTGCGGCACCCTGAATTCTCACCCAAAGCAAGTACCCGTATTAATCGTAGCGAGTGTTTGTGCGAACAAACCGCAAATTCCGTTGCTATTTGTAACAACTTGTATCAGCCGGATCCGCGCGCGACCGGTAATTGCAGATTGTTTAACGGTCGTTATTTCGGTCCGCTGCCACGGGGAAAGTTCAACGACAGTGGGGCCGTGTCGGCGCTACATGCCGATTGAAAACATGGACTGAAGGTCGTGGCGGGAGAAAGTGCGGAAGGCGAGCATGGTTTCGCTGTGTGCGATGTCATCAACTTCCGCCAATTCCATGGTGACCAGATCTGCCAGCGCGTCGTTGTTCTCGACTCGTGCGATGGCCACCAGATCAAAATTGCCACTGACGGAGTACACCTCGGATATACCCGGGCGTTCGGCAAGGTTTTCAGCCAGCCGTCTGACCGTGCCACGTTTGGCTTTGAGCAAAATTATTGAAGTAACCATATTTGCCTCATCGACAGTCAAAATCAGTGGGTGGTCGCAGAAACCGACGCTACAGTCGGGAATCTGACCGGACCAGTTCGCAATATCCGTGCGCTGGCGAGCATGTTAACAGGATTGCACTACGCTCAACGTATCAAGTCAACGGGGTTAAGCCTGTGCAAACACGCGCAATGTCCGGAATCAGCAAGGCTTCGTTAATCCGTGTAATGCTGAGCACTGTTTTGCAGACCAATGCTTTCCAGACCTCTGTTTTCCAGACCACGGGATTGCGAACCGCGGTATTGCTCGCCACAGCGTTGCTGATTGCAGGCTGTGGCTCCGGGTCGACAGATTCCACTGCATCGAGCGGGATTCTGACGGAGGATCAGACATCAATGCAGCCCAATGCCAGTGTCGATAACGGTGGTGAAAACGCGCCTGATCAACCAGCGGATACGACAGAGCCCGATATTGGCGCTGTTGAACCTGCGCCGGATGCTGGCGCCTTCGACGATACTGGTTCTTTCGATATAGCAGAGCTGTTTTTTACCGAAGCTGATCGACAATGGTTTTGCAGCGTAACCAGCGACGTATCAGCGTTTACTGATCAGCTCTATGTCGACAGATTCGGCGGCGGCTGGTTTGAGGGCTTTGGCGTCGTCACCTGGCGTCGACACGAATCGCGTGACGAACTGATAGTGACAACTGCCACTGGCGAAGAGTGGCAGATACAGGAGATATTCGGCAGCAACACCGTGCTCGAGTTTCT
>CAYMFQ010000053.1:27063-28612 GCA_964389335.1 uncultured Granulosicoccaceae bacterium | reverse complement strand
AGACTTTTGCCTACTTTTTGCCCGTGGTTTGAAAAGAGTGAAAAGTAGGTCCGCCTGAAGGGCATGTCCTACTCGTCGGCGGGAAAATCAATATGGATATGGTTGCCGTCCGGATCCCAAACGTTGATCTGCACAATGTTGAAGTCTTTCAGGTCACCGCGTTTATACTCGATTCCCTTCGCATCCAGCTGCCCTGTGAAGCTTGCAAGGCCGGTGGCGGACAGTGCGAAGTGCTCAAGCTTAAGTGCTGCCTCCGAACCGACGCCCGGTGCCTCATCGATGCCAACCAGGTGCACCACCGGCGAATCACCGGCGTACATCCACGCCCCGGGAAAAGGAAAATTCGGACGCGCGCCGCTGTGCATGCCGAGCACATCGGTGTACCACTCGATCATCGCATCCAGCCGGGTGGTGCGAACGTTCACATGATCCAGTTTGCCGATTTGCATCGTGCTGTATCTCTGCGTAAAAGGTAACAGGTTACCCGATATGCAGGGGCAGATAAATCAATGTCGCTTACCGACGTCAAAAAACAAAAATCACAGAAGCAGGATCAGTCCCGACAGACCTCCGCATTACAGCAGGCACACTTGTCGGTGGCGGCGTATAGCCGTATCCGTCGATGGCTTCAGCCAACACCGTGCCTGGGTTCTCGACAGCGCTGCGACGCCGGTGCGCTGTACCTGAAAGCGGAGAACTTTCAGCGCAGTGGTTCATTTAAGTACCGTGGTGCGCTGGCGGTGCTGACATCGCTGCCGACAGACGAACCGGTAATAACTGCATCGTCCGGCAATCACGGCCTGGCGCTCGCCACCGCGGCGGCTGCCACCGGCCACAGCGTCAGCGTGGTGCTGCCGGTCAATGTTGCGAAGCAAAAACACCGACAACTGGCACAACTTGGTACCGATATTATTTTGTATGCAGAAGATGCCGGTGAGGCGGAGCTGCATGCACAACATCTGGCGCGTCAGCGCGGCATTCGCTATGTATCGCCGTATGACGACAGCGAAGTTATTGCCGGGCAGGGCACCATTGCGCTTGAATTACTGCAGCAGTTGTCTGGGATAGATGCGGTCTATGTATCTATGGGAGGAGGCGGGCTAATATCCGGCATTGGTGCGGTACTCAAAGCGTATTCTCCGCAGACGCGCATCATAGGTGTTAGTGCGGCAAATTCCGCGGCGCTGGCAGCCAGTATCGACGCGGGTAAAGTCGTGACTGTTGAACATCACGACACGCTGGCTGACGGTTGTGCCGGTAGCATAGCGGCAGACACCATCACACTGCCGCTCGCGATGCAGGTCATTGACGAGACTATCGTGTGCAGTGAATCAGATATAGGCGCTGCGTTGCGCGCGCTTGCATGGCAGGACAATCTTTTGGTTGAAGGGGCCGCCGGACTGGCACTGGCAGGGTGGCAGCGACAGTTTGCAGATACAATGCATATTGCGGCACACGACACTGCATCAAGCAGTGTCGTTATTCTTTGCGGTGGTAACTTTGATCGCGAGGTTATCGCGCCGGTGGTAACTTCATAATATTCTACGTA
>CAYMFQ010000053.1:25209-26963 GCA_964389335.1 uncultured Granulosicoccaceae bacterium | reverse complement strand
CCCGGATCGTTATGACCAATTAAATTGTCTTCCGGCACGTAGGCTGCGCGCCCGGCTTTGGCTTTGCCAATACTGGCGGTACCGTCGGCGCCTTTCCGCGCTGCTGTTGCTGCCGCAGCGATGCCGGATGGCAGTGCATCGAGCGCGGGCTGCAATGCATCAATCATGGTGCGGTCGCCACTGACTGCGCCACCAACCTCACTGACGCGCTGTAGTCCCGCAGCCAGTGCTTCTTGTATTGAAAGGCCGCGGGCGCACGCATCGCCTGCTGCATTAAAGAAGATCGCCATGATGACGCCGGATGAGCCACCCATGGTCTGGCTCAGTTCATTGCCCAGCGCCGGCAACAGTTGTGTCAGGTCTGCCAGCGGCATGCGATCAAGACTGCTGTTGAGCGCTCGTGCGGCGGTGGCCAGGGTGCTGCCGGTGTCGCCATCACCTGACTTTGCATCGAGTTCGTTCAGTTTGCTCTCGGCGGCTTCAAGCAGGTTGCACACGGCGGTTATGGTTGCACGGGTTTCGGCGTGTTCCGATGCCGGTGGTGTCTCGGGTGTGATACCAGCAGGTAAACTGTCAGCCAGTGTGTTGCGTTCGATGCGCTGTATCGATGGCCACGCGGTCAGGTCAACCGCTGTTTGCAATGCTGCAAGCTGTGCATCGTTGACCGGTAATACCGACACGGAAAAACCGTGCATATCAAGTGATGTCATCATCAGTGCCGGGCCAATGATAAATTCAACGTTGCCGCACAGCGACGACTGACAAAGCTCATTCGCCAGTATGGTCATCTCAAGCGGGGTGGTGCTGCCAAGGTTGTTTAGCATGACAACAGTCGAGCCCTGGCCGAGTTTCGGTTGCAATTGCTGCAACACCATTTGCATCGCAGAGCGGGCATTGTCGAACGCAACCTGCTGCACACCGGGTTCACCGTGAATACCGAGGCCAAGCTCTGCATGGCCTGCCGCAATGCGTGCTTCTTTGGCAGCACCCGGTACAGTACAGGTGTCGAGCGACATACCTATAGAAGCCGTATTGGCGATAACCTCACGTGCAATATCTGTAACCTGCTGTAGCGACTGTCCAGCTTCTGCCGCAGCGCCGGCTATCTTGTGTACGAACAAGGTGCCTGCCAGTCCACGGGGCTGTGGCAGATCCGGCAGTGCGATGTCGTCATCGACCACCACCATTTCAACCTGCTTACCCAGTGCTTTGGCGCGCTCTGCGGCAAGGCCAAAGTTAAGCCGGTCACCAGTGTAGTTTTTTACGATTAACAGACAACCGGCGTCACCGGTCACCGCCAGTATGCCGGCCAGCACCGCATCCACCGAAGGCGATGCAAACACTTCACCGCATACGGCGGCCGTTAACATACCCGGCCCGACAAAACCTGCATGCGATGGCTCATGACCACTGCCGCCGCCGGATATCAACGCAACCTTGCCTGCGTCGCGCTCGGCACGGTATACCACTTTTATATGCGGGTAACCGTCGAGCCTGCGCAACTTCCCACCCGAGGTGGCGAGCAGTCCATCGATCGCTTCGGTTACCAGGCCTTCTTTGGCGTTGATAAACTGCGCGTTTTGCACTTCGGTCATAACCGTTCCTCCAGATTCCGTTACCGGTTAGCCCGGTGAGTATTGCCGTGACGCTTCCGGGTCATCGCTGCTGCGCGGCACTGACGATAGTTGGGTCCATGTGGCATCGTCGATGGGATGCCTTGCCCAGTCAATAGTCTGTTGTACGCGTTCGGGTTT
>CAYMFQ010000053.1:16443-25109 GCA_964389335.1 uncultured Granulosicoccaceae bacterium | reverse complement strand
TCGCGGCATCGGCTTGCTGATACACATAGCGCTGGAACCCCGCACTGCCTTTTGCCAGTACACCACCGCAATAGGGCGCGGCATTCAGCACTGCCACATTGTTATCACTGGCGTGCTGTATCAGTGCTTCCGCATTGGCGTTTACCAGCGTATGGCGGTTGTGAGTGATCATCACATCAAAGTCAAACTGCTGCAAAATCGGCAACATCACGTCGACATTGCCGGCGGCCAGTCCGACTACACGGCACAGCCCTTCGTCTCGCATTTTGAATAGTTCGTCAATGGCGCCGCCGGCGCTGGTTATCGGTTCCAGTTGCGCGGCGTGTTCCGGATCGTGCAGGTGCAGGATATCAACCCGGTCGAGCTTTAGTGCGGTCAGGCTTTCTTCTATTGAGCGTCTTGCATCGCTGGCAGTAAAAGATAAAGTGTCCATATTGCGGTCAAGCTTGGTTGAGATCAGCGCTCCTTCCGGCAGGCCGCCAAGTTCCTGCAGAGCCAGTCCAATGCGCTCTTCGCTGCGCCCCATGCCATAGTTTCTACTGACATCGAGAAACGGAAAATCTGACGTGACGATTGCCTTAACCGTTTCAATTGCGCGCTTTACATCCACTTCATAGGTGTAGGTGTCGGGCATGTTGCCCAGAGCGGAAGTGCCGAAGCACAGCGCGGGCATGGTCACACCGGTGTTGCGAATGGTGTGTTTTGACAGCGAAGCCATGGTGGTTTTTCCCCTCGTTGGTGCTGGTCGTCGAGTGACACTTCAGTGCCGTACCACGCGTGTATCCGCAGGCGTCGGTGCGTCTGTACAGTTCGTGGTTTCGATACGACGTTCGATAGTATAAAGTTATTCGCGTGAGGAAGTTGATTTTGCTTAAGCGGCACCACAGGACAAGGTAACCAGCATGAGTGCAACGAACGGCGCGGTTAAGACCAAAAAACTAATCAACAATCCGGACCATATCATCGAGGAGATGCTCGATGGTATTCTCGCCGCCCACCCGCAGCACCTGTACCAGGTTGAGGGACAGCCACGCGCGATCATCGCCAAAAACGGCCCGCGCGAAGGCAAGGTCGGGTTGATGATCGGTGGAGGTTCCGGCCACGAACCAACGTTTCTTGGCTTTGTTGGCAGGGGCCTGGCTGATGCCGCCGCCATCGGTAACGTGTTTGCATCGCCGCCGCCTGACCCGGCACTGGCCTGCGCACACGCCATTAGCGGTGGCGCAGGAGTGTTATTCATGTACGGCAACTATGCCGGAGACGTGATGAACTTTGATATGGCAGCGGAGATGGCTGCGATGGATGATATCGAAGTCAGGACAGTATTGACGACAGACGATGTGGCGTCTGCCACGCTTGACAACAAAAGCGACAGACGCGGTGTTGCCGGTAATTTCTTTATCTTCAAAGCAGCCGGTGCTGCATGTGATCAGATGCTGAGCTTCGACGAGTGTGAGCGAGTGGCCAGGAAAGCCAATGATCACACCTATACCATGGGTGTGGCACTCGGCCCCTGTTCACTGCCACATACACTAAAGCCGAATTTCGAGCTGGGCGACGATGAAATGGAAATCGGTATGGGTATCCATGGTGAGCCGGGTGTTGAGCGTGGCAAACTTGAATCAGCGGACGCCGTAACCGATCGGCTGCTGGATAACATACTGGCTGAAATGGCGCCGTCAAAAGGCGACAAGGTAGCCGTGCTGGTGAACTCGCTCGGTGCGACCTCTCTGATGGAACTGTATGTCATGAACCGACGGCTGAAACAACGCCTGGATGATATACAGGTCAACATACACGCAACCTGGGTTGGCCCTTACTGTACCTCGCTTGAAATGGCGGGAGCCAGCATCACGCTGCATCATCTCGACGGTGAGCTCACTCGCATGCTGGAGCACCCGTGTGACTGTGCCATGTTTCAAAGCGGTGTGTTTCAGAGCGGTACGTTTCAAAACACGTAAAGCAGGTGTGCTGAATGGATACACAAGCATTAATCGGTATGTTTGGCAGCATGGCGGATGCCATTGAAGCCAGTAAAGATCACCTGTGTGAGCTTGATGGCGCCATTGGCGATGCCGATCACGGTGTGACGATGTCACTCGGTTTTGGCGCCGTGCGGGAGGCGCTGGCTGCCATTGACAGCAACGAGGCCGCTCCTGTCGATGTATTTAACACGGCGGCTAAAGCGTTTCTCAACGCTGTTGGTGCATCAGCCGGTCCTCTGTACGCGACAGCGTTTATGCGTGCCGGTGCCTCGGTCAAAGGTAAAACTGAACTCGATACTGCCGCAATGGCGGAGGCAATAGCTGCTATGGCCGAGGGCATTGCCACACGTGGCAAAGCAGAGGCAGGGGATAAGACCATGCTCGATGCATGGATGCCCGCAGCCGATGCCGCCCGGGCCGAAAACACTGATGATTCACTATCAATAGACACGTTGCTGCAGCGCGTTGCAGATGCGGCGCGACAAGGCGCTGATGCAACCGTTGACCTGGTGGCAAAGAAAGGGCGATCCGCCAAGCTTGGAGACAGATCAATCGGCCATATGGACGCGGGCGCCGAGTCTACCGCCATCCTGCTACGCGCCATGGCGGACTATGCCGTTAACAACCGCTAAACACAGGTTAGCTTTTTCTGTTTCGGCCACCGGACTTGCGAGTCTGTGGAGAGGACAGCTCGGGTTCGCTCAGTAATTCGTTCAGCATAGTTTGTGTGGATCGATAGGCTATATCCAGATGATCTCGCATCGCATTGCGCGAACGCTCTTCTTCATTGGTGTTCAGCGCACGCAGTACCAGTCGATGTTGTTCGATGGTGGTTTCCGCTTCGCCAAATTTTGGCAGCATGATATGTCTGCATCGATCCAGTTGTGCCTTAGAAATTTCGACTGTACGCCACAATCTATGCAGCCCCGATATGCCTGCGATATAAGCGTGAAATTCGTCGTCTATCTCCAGCGCTTTGACATACTTTTTCTGTGCAATGGTTCGAACATGTCGTTCAATAATGTCAGCCAGTGTATCGGTATGTTGTTGCGACATGGCTTTTGCTGCCTGACCTGCGCTTTCCATCTCCAGTGCGCGGCGGATAAGGTAGGCTTCGTGGATGGCGTGTTTGTCGAGTGTAGCGGCGCGGGTCGCTGACTGTGCCACCACGTCTACCAGATGTTCATCGCTCAGTCGTTTAACGGCCTCTCTCACGGGTGTGCGCGACACTGAAAAGCGTGCGCCAATGTTTTTCTCGTCAATTAGCTCGCCGGGTTTTATATCACCGGCAAGAATACGCTGGCGCAGCCATACATAGACGCGATCACTGATCGGGCCGGAGCCAGGCAGTTGCTGACTGCCCGGTTGCTCATTCATTAACCGCCGCCTGTAAACTGGCCCGTGCACACAATCGGTACATTCAAACTCCTTTCCCTGAGCTTAGGCAGATGAACAGTCCCTGAGTAATGCAAAGCAATAATAAAGCAGGGCGTTGCAGATCGGAGTGGATACGCGAGTTCAAATTTGGTTAAATACTAATATATCAGTACATAGCCAATCTTAACAACGGATATTGTTATGGCAACTGAGAACACCTATCCAAAGCTGCATAACGCTATGTGGCCGGGTCTGGTTGGTAAAGGGCCTGATTCCGAGCCGCCGATAGATCTTGATACCATGCTTGATCTAACCGCTGGCGCACGCGTAAATGCCGATGCAAACGCGGACGCAAACTCCGCCGTCGGCTTTGATGGCGTTGATCTTTTCTTATCAGAACCGCACACCCCGATAGACGCCGACAACAGCGTTATCGCTGAACTTGCCGATAAAGTGCAGTCGCGCAACCTGGTTATCGGCAGTTGTGTCGCACCTGTGTGGGAACCCACCGGTGGCGGGTCGGCCATGGGGTCGGCTGATGAGCGCAAAGCGTTTTTGGCAGCCGTAAAAAACGCCTGCCGCATTGCTTCACGTCTGACCGAACTGGGTGTACGTCCGTCCGGTGTTATTCGTATTGACTCATCCTGTTCGCCGTCAGACTGGGCAAAAGACCCGGCCGGAAACACGAAAAAAATCGCCACAACCTTTCGCGAAGCCTGCGACATAGCATCGGACTACGGCGAGCGACTGGCGGCAGAGGGGGAAATCTGCTGGGGCGGTATGCACTCATGGAAAGCCACGCTCGACACACTGGAGGCAACCGATCGCCCCGGCGTTATCGGTTTTCAGGCCGACATGGCTCATACGTTACTTTACACCGAAGGCTATAACGCGCCCGAGCATCGCATCATCGCCGAAGATAAAACACTGGATGACCGTGCCGCAGTTGATGAGGCCATTAAGACCATGACGGCACAACTGCGACCATGGACCATTGACTTCCATGTGGCGCAAAACGACGGCAGCGTCAAGGGCGAGGGGTCGCATGACAAGACCGGTCGGCACTGCCTGCCCGATGATGTTAACGGTAAGCTCGATATACCGAGGCATGCCGGTGCCTGGCTGCGCGACGACGATGGCAATCTCACCAAAGCGTTTAACCATATCTGTTGGGATGGCTGTATGTTTACCAATGAACAATTAATGAGTGCCGAGACGTGGCAGTCAATACTGACAACCATGTTAAAAGTAAGGCAACAGCACGGCTGGAGCGATTAACGTTGAAGCGTGTGTCGGTTATATCTGTATGCGGATGAAATAATCACGGGGTAGAGCGAGTGAGGAAACTCAATGGCATCGGAACCGCTTAACATCGGACTGATAGGATGTGGCTTTATGGGTCGCACGCACTCCAATGCGTTTCGACAAGCCGATGTATTTTTTGATCTGGCGCGGAGGCCTGTACTGAAAGCGGTGTGTTCACGATCCAGTGACACTGTGCAGTCATTTGCCAGCCGCTGGGGTTATGAAAGCACACAGACCGACTGGCGCGAACTGATAGAACGCGATGACATTGATCTGATCGACATAGCAAGCCCGAACGACACACACAAAGACATTGCCATCGCCACAGCCGCGGCTGGCAAAATGGTGATGTGCGAAAAACCTCTGGGCAGAAACGCCGAGGAGTCTGCAGCGATGACTGCCGCCATCGACAAGGCCGGTGTCGCCAATATGGTCTGGTATAACTATCGGCGCGTGCCTGCAGTAACGCTGGCAAAGCAACTTATCGACGAGGGTAAGCTCGGTAAAATTTATCACTACCGTGCCAACTTTCTACAGGACTGGACTATCGCCACAGACCTGCCACAGGGCGGCGAGGGGCTCTGGCGTCTGGATAAATCAGTGGCCGGCAGTGGTGTTACCGGTGACTTGCTGGCGCATTGTATTGATACGGCAATGTGGCTTAATGGAGGCATTGATGAAGTCGTCGGTATGACCGAAACGTTCGTGAAAGAACGTACCCATCAGCTAACCGGCAAAGTAGAGCCGGTGACGATTGACGACGCCAGTATTTTTATGGCGCGCTTTGCCAACGGTTCGCTCGGTAAATTCGAAGCGACACGCTACGCACGTGGGCACAAGGCGTTGTACACGTTGGAAATTAACGGAGAACATGCATCGTTGCGCTGGGATCTGCACGATCTGCACAGACTGCAGATGTTTGATCATCGCGACGAAGGCCGCAGCCGTGGCTGGCGCTCGATTCATATAACAGACGGCGATCACCCGTATATGGACCGCTGGTGGGTGCCGGGTTTGCAAATTGGTTATGAGCACACGTTTACACATCAGTTTGCTGATTTTATCGAAGGCATTGCCAGTGACACATTAGCTTCGCCGAGCTTTAAAGAGGCATTGGCGACTGACCGGGTGACAGATGCAGTGTTGTTATCAGCGCAAACACGGCAGTGGCAGAGTGTTACAAATTGATATACATTGAGGGCGCATTGACCATGTTTTACAGGAGTTGGCAACCACAAGGTACCGCGACCGCATGGCTCACCTGACGATAGACAATCTGCACAGAAACTTTGGTTCAGTGGAAGCACTGAAAGGGGTTTCTTTTTCTGTAGAACAGGGCGAGTTCTTCTGTTTGCTTGGTGCGTCATCAGCCGGAAAAACCACCACGCTAAGGGCAATATCCGGTCTTGAAGAGCTGAGCCAGGGCAGTGTTACTTTCGCCGGCCAGGACATGACAAGCGCGCCGGTACAAGGGCGCGGCATGTCTATGATTTTTCAGACCTTTGCGCTCTACCCGCACTTATCCATCCGTGCCAACCTTGCGTACCCACTGGTGCGCGAAGGCGTGGATAAAAAATCAATAGCGCAACGCGTCAGTGAAGTGGCCGAACTACTGCGTGTTACGCACACGCTTGATCGCAAACCGAATACTCTGTCCGGTGGTGAGCAGCAACGCGTGGCCATTGGACGCGCCATTGTGCGGCGACCACAGCTGTTACTGCTCGATGAACCCTTAACCAATCTGGACGCCAAACTGCGCCATGAAATGCGCGCGGAATTTAAACGCCTGCACCGCGAGTTAGGCATGACAATGCTCTATGCCACCCCTGATCAACTCGAGGCGCTAACGATGGGGCAGCGCATAGCGCTGATTGATGATGGTCGCATCGTCGAGACCGGCACTCCGCGCCATCTCTATGCAAAGCCTTCACAAACGTTTGTCGCGACAATGGTCGGGTCACCGGTGATCAACCTTGTTCCCGGTAAAATTAACCGCCAAAACGGCAACTGTCAGTTAACCACACCTTTTGCTGATGTGGACCTGGCAGATGCCAACCTCGACACTGCACTCGACACCGGCGACGAGGTAACCCTGGGTATCAGGCCACAGGATCTTCATGTCGTGTCAGAACCCTCGAACACGCCCGGCAGGGATCCGGGTATCGCCGGAACCGTTCGGCTTACCGAGCCACTTGGCGATGTCACGATTCTCGATATCGACGTACAGGGAAGTTTGTTAAAACTCGTTTTACCTGAAGAAAAAGCTGCCGGGTATAACCTGGGGCAGGAAATTGATTTGTCGTTCCAACTGTCAGACGCTCACCTCTTTATGACCGAAACCGGCACGAGGGTGACCTGAGACAGGGAAGTTTTTAATCCAAACACCGGAGGAATTGCAACGCATGAAATTACCTACACTTCGCAAGCAGCTGATGAGCGCCTGTGCAGCAACGCTCGTCACCGGCGTGTTGTCAGCGCCTGCAGTGGCTGCAGACATAACGATTACCATGGCAGCGCCGGACTGGCCGCCAACCCGCTTTATGAAAGAGGCGTTTGATAAAACCTATACCTCTCCGGCAGGGCATACCACCACCCTTGAGATGGACTTCATACCGTGGCCCAGTTTCTACGAGCGGGTTGCGGCATCGCTGACATCAGGCGAACAAAAGTACCAGATGATCGTAACCGACAGTCAGTGGCTGGGGTCGTTCGTCGAGGGTGGTTACTACATGGATCTAACTGAAAAGATCAAGGCAGATCCCGAGTTGATGGCGATCATGGAAGATCTTCACCCGGCGCTGGTGTCAGCCTATTCAACCTATCCGCACAAATCGCGTGCGCAGCTTGAAGAAGCCGGCACCGCCATCGCACCGGATACGCAGTACTACGGGTTTCCGCAATTCCCGGATACTTACGTAACCTACTATCGTGAAGATATTTTCTGCCACGAGGGAGAAGCGGAAGCATTTAAAGCAAAGTATGACGCCACGTTCCCCTGTACCTATGAAGACTGGCAGGATGTTGACTGGGACCGCTATGCGCAAATCGGTGAATTCCTAAAGCGTAAAAAAGGTGAGCAACTGGCCGGCGAAACGCTGGAGGATGACTTCTACGGTATTTCTTACCAGGCCGGAAAGGGTTACGACTTTTCATCCATGCAGGTCAATGCGTTTATCTGGCAGCACGGTGGCAACATCTGGGACGAAACCAAAGCGCCGGATGGTCAGGCTGAAGGGGTTGTTAACTCAGACGTCGCAGTAAAAGCGTTTGAACACTACCTTTCAATGATTCCTCACATGCCACCGGTGGCCAAAACCGGACAGATGGATATCTTTGTCACACAGGAGCTGTACATGCAGGGCAAGGTGGCAACCACCATCAACTGGGTAGGGCTGGGTGAGCCGGTGCTCGATCCCAATTCGTCCAAGGTGCATGACAAATCCGCGTTTGGTCCGGCACCAGGTCTGCGCAAGGAAGATGGTTCTATTGATCGTACCGGTAACATTGGTGGCCAGCCGTTTGTACTGACGACATGGAACTCGGACGAAGTAGTCGACGAAGCGCTTAATGTAGTGAAGTGGTGGCTGTCTCCGGAAACCCAGCTCGAGGCAGTCGCTAACGGTGGTCAGTCCGGTCTGAAGAGTGTCATGGCAGATCCCAAGTACGACTCGCTGCGTCCCTGGAATCGTGCGCACAAAGAGATGATCGACTGGCAAAAGGACGTGTGGCATATTCCGCTGTTCTTCGAAATGCTGACACAGCAACAGGAAGAGTTTGATCGTGCAATTACCGGTCAAATCGGTGCTAAGGAAGCGCTCGACAATGTCGCCGAGTTCCAGCAGGAACTTCTCGAAGACGACGGCTTTATTGAGTAGCAGCTTTACTGAGTAGCAGTACAGGGTACCGGTCATCGATGTTATCGGTGGCCGGTATCCTCCGGACGCATACGCTGGCGCATGATCTATGCTCTAATCGCTACGCTCTAATCGCTACGCTCTA
>CAYMFQ010000053.1:0-16343 GCA_964389335.1 uncultured Granulosicoccaceae bacterium | reverse complement strand
GCTCTAATCGCTACGCTCTAATCGCTACGCTCTACTGCATATGAGCAATAAAAATAACATCAAAAGGAGCCGCTAGTGGCTGGCGCCGTTTCCAATCATCCACACAAAAGGAAAGGGTTTTGGGCACGTTTAACTGCGCCCGAGAATCGCGGTCCGTTGCTGGTAGCACCGGCAAT
Organism: uncultured Granulosicoccaceae bacterium; assembly: GCA_964389335.1. Classification (GTDB taxonomy): domain Bacteria; phylum Pseudomonadota; class Gammaproteobacteria; order Granulosicoccales; family Granulosicoccaceae. The sequence goes on along the minus strand of CAYMFQ010000053.1, from coordinate 16,167 downwards.
TATTGTGTTGTTCGTGATGAACATCTTTCCGTTGCTGTGGTCATTTGGGCTGAGCTTTTTTAATTACCGCGCCAACCGGCTGAAAGTGCCTGAGTTTGTCGGGCTGAAGAACTTTGAGCGCGTGCTGACGGACGACAAGATCTGGGATCGCTTTCAGACTACGGCCATTATTGTGGCATCGTCCGTGACCTTGCAGCTGATAATCGGCTTTGCACTGGCGATGTTGTTTGCCAAGCATTTTCCAATGCGCCGCATCATCATGATGCTGGTATTAACACCGATGATGCTGTCGTTTGTATCGGTCGGTGTGTTTTTTAAACTGTATTACGAACCGACGTTTGGTTTGCTCAGCTGGGCCATTAATCACTTTACCACCGAGCCGTTCGTGCTGTTGTCAACCTCTACCGGGGCGCTGGCCGGGATTATCATCGCCGATGCATGGATGTGGTCACCGTTTGTCATGTTGCTGGTACTGGCCGGACTGGTGTCGGTGCCCAAATATCTGTACGAGGCGGCAGAGATTGATCGCGTCAGTCCGTGGCGGCGCTTTGTGACGATCACCTTTCCGTATATCAAAAGTCTGTTGCTGCTGGCGATACTGTTTCGCACCATCGAAACGTTCAAAATCTTCGATATTATTTACATCATCACCGAGGGCGGACCGGGTTCATCGACCGAGTCTATTGCGGTGAACATTTATCGTATGGCGTTTCAGAATTTCCGCACCAGCCGCTCCGGCGCGCTTGCCTACATTATTTTGTTTATTGTCATTGTGCTGACCAATCTGTATCTGTACGCGGTCAACCGGCGTGCGCGTGAGGAGGCGTTATAACATGGCCAAACAACGAGAAATAGGCAAGGCCGGGTGGGGGCGATCTCTGTTTGCCGGTATTGTCGGGCTGATTTACTTTTTCCCGGTGCTGTGGATTATTTTAACGGCGTTTAAAACACGAACAGACGCACTGGAGATACCGCCAAAGTTTTTGTTTTCGCCGACGCTTGATAACTTTCGCAGCGTGTTTTTCCGCGCCTCGATCAGTTCTGATTCCTCGCAGGCGACCAACTTTATTCTGTATTTTTTCAATTCAATCTTTATCGCCGGCACCGCTGTGTTGCTGGCTCTGATTATTGGCACACTGGCGGCATATGCGTTTTCAAGGCATCCGCTCAAGGGTAATGATACTTACCTGTTTATCATTCTCACCACGCGGATGATGCCGCCGATTGTGGTAATTATCCCGATCTTTTTGATGTTCCGTCTGACCGGTCTGGCCGGTAGTTACTGGGGCATCATTCTTTTGTACACCGCGTTTAATATTCCGTTTTCGGTGTGGCTGGTTAAATCGTTCTTTGATGAGTTAAACCCGGAAATAGAAGATGCGGCCCGCATGGATGGCGCCAGCGACTGGCGTGTATTTTTCGGCACCTGTATTCCACAGATTGTAGCGGGGCTCGCTGCAACGTTTGTGTTCGGCCTTATCCTGACCTGGAACGAATTCCTTTTTGCACTGCTGCTGACCGGCGTTGAGACGCGCACTGTACCGGTGGCGATGGCGCGAACGCTGGGGGGTGAAGTCGGGGTTGACTACGGACTGCTGGCGGCGATCGTGACACTGTTTCTGATTCCGATTTTCTTTGTCACCTTCCTGTTGCAGAACCAGCTGTTGCGTGGCGTGACCTTTGGCACCGTTAAAAAATGAGTGTCGATCTCAAGCAGGTCTCAAAAATATATGGCAGCCTGACCGCGGTCGACGCCATCGATCTGGATGTGCAGGACGGTGAGGTACTGTGCTTGCTGGGTCCATCCGGCTGTGGAAAAACCACCACACTGCGACTGGTGGCAGGGCTCGAAACCGCCAATGGTGGTGACATTAACATCGGCGACAAGCGTGTTAATGATCTTGCCGCGCGCGATCGCAATGTGGCGATGAGCTTTCAGTTTTATGCGCTCTACCCGAGCTTAAGTGTGGCGAAGAACCTTGCTTTTCCGCTGCACGCCGAACGGCTGAGCCGCAGCGAAATAGACGCTAAAGTGGCGGAGACGTCTCGTGTGCTGCAACTCGACAGCATACTGGACAGGCTTCCCGGTCAACTGGCAGAGGGTGAAAAACAGCGCGTGGCCGTGGGCCGATCAATCATACGCGACCCGACCTGTTTTTTATTCGATGAACCCTTATCGCGACTCGATGTGCAACTACGCGAGGAGATGCGCGGTGAAATCAAGGAGGTACTACAGGGGCTGTCAAAGCCGACGGTCATCGTGACCCACGATCAGCTCGAAGCACTGACCATGGCAGACCGTATTGCCGTTATGCGCGATGGCCGTATAGAACAGGTCGATACACCGCACAACGTGTTTAGTCAGCCGGCCAATTTGTTTGTTGCAGGCTTTATCGGTACGCCGCAAATGAACCTGCTGCCGGCAACCTTTCAGCAGGCTCTATCGAGTGGATCGGCTACTGGCGGTCTCGGGGAGTTCGTCGTAACCGGGAATCAGGTGGTGCAACTGCCGCTAAACAGTGATGCAGCCGCACTGAAGCCGGGCACTAAAGTAACGCTCGGTGTTCGGCCGAGGAATCTGCAGCTCCAGTCCGAAGGTGACGCAGGAACGCTTTCAATGAAGGTGGATCTGATTGAACCGATGGGAGCCGAGACCCTTGCACACCTGCGCGACGATCACAACGAGATGCGCGTGGTGATTGACTGGCGTACCCCCATAGATGAGGGCGAATCTGTGCATGTGCGTTTCATGCCCGGTTCAACGCATATTTTTGCAGACGATGAGCAACTGGTGACGACGCTATGACTGCGCTACAGGCGAAACTGCTCGAACACGCCATCATACTGTTGTGTGTGGCGGCGATTGTCATGATCTTCCAGCCGTTTTCAATGCAGCTCTTCAGCATTGGCTGTGTACTGGTTGTGGTTGGGGCGCTTTTGTTTAACCTGGTGCCGTTTTGTCGAGCCGGGGTAACGTTCGGGCAAATTGGCAAGGTACTGCTGATAGTGCTTATTGTACTGGTGGTTGCCGCGTTACTGGGCATTGGTACGGCGTTTCTCTATGTTGAATATCTGGAATCTTTAAGATAACAACGCAGGTATACCCTATGAAAATCGGATTTTGCATGTTGCTGTGGACGACCAGTGTCGGTGAGGAACACCGGCCGCTGATTGAAGACATCAAAGCAACAGGTTACGACGGCATTGAAGTCCCTGTGTTTGACGGAACACCCGATGACTATGCAGCCATCGGTAAAATGCTCGATGATATGAGCCTTGAGCGCACTGCAATCTCTATTGTCCCGACACTTGATAAAAACCCGCTGTCTGAAGACAAGGCCGATCGCGAGCGCTGTGTTGAATACCTGAAGTGGCTGGTCGACTGTACTGCAGCACTGGGAGCCAGCGGTGTTGGCGGACCGCTGCATCAGACGCTCGGGCATTTCTCCGGTGCGGCAACTACGGACGCCGAGTTTGACCGCGCACGCGAAGTACACAGCACAGTGGGTGACTATGCACGGCAGTCGAATGTTACTTTTGCGCTGGAGGCGGTCAACCGCTTTGAGTCCTACTTTGCCACTACCATGGCTGAGCTTGATCGCTACGTAGAGTCATTGGGACACCCGAATATCAAAGCGATGTACGATACATTTCACGCCAACATCGAAGAGGCAGACCCGATAGCCGCATACACACAGCACAAGGATAATGTTGTGCATGTACACATTTCGGAAAATGATCGGGGTGTACCCGGGCGCGGGCACGTGCCATGGGCTGACACGTTCAGTGCACTCAAGGCCGGTGGTTATGATCAGTGGCTGACGATAGAAGCGTTTGGCCGCGGCTTGCCGGACCTCGCTGCCGCCACCCGCGTGTGGCGTGATTTTGCCGAGAGCCCCGAGGCAGTCTACAAGGAAGGGTATAAGACCATCAGGAATGGCTGGGACGCAGCCTGAGGCAGTAAACGCTGAATAACACAGCTCATACAACACCCTTTATTCAACTTGCCTCATTGACACGCTCAATACAACACGGCGGGAGCTGACTACCATGCCAACATTTGACGCTGTATTTCTCGGGTTTACCACGCTTGATATCGCAGGCAGGCCCGTTGAATCTGTGCCAGATGGTGGTGGCGTTGCTTTCATTGAAGAAATTCGTATTAACCCGGCCGGCACTGCCTCCGGCGCAGTCATGAATGCAACAAAGATGGGTATTAAAACTGCCACCGTGGCGTGCCTTGGGGAAGACGGCAATGCCGACATCATTCTCGACTTTTACCGGCGCATGGGTATCGACTGTTCGATGGTGCAGCGATCGTCTAAGACACTTACGTCATCAACCATATTGACCATCCGCCCAAACGGAGACAGACCCGCGTTACATGCGCGTGGTGCATCGGATGATCTGTTCGTCGAGGAGTCTGATTTTGACAAGGTGTGTGATGCGAGGTTTCTGCATCACGGCGGCACCGGTCTGCTCAATGCGATGGACAGCGGCCAGAGTGCAAAGCTGATGGCGCATGCCAAAGCCAAAGGGTTAACCACCACGCTTGATCTTATTGCGCCCGGCGAGCACACCATGGGTCAGCTCGACGGACTGCTGCCCAACGTGGATTACTTTATGCCGTCGATGGAAGAGGCGGAATACATCGCCGAAAGTACCGGTGCAAAACTGTCGTCGCCTTCAGAGCTGGCTGCCTTTTTTATGGACCGCGGCGCCGGGGCGTGTATTTTCAAATGGGGTGAAAAAGGTTCGTTTATTAAAACGGTTGACGCAGAGTTTCGCGTGCCGGCGTTTAAAGTTTCCGTGTCTGACACCACTGGTTGTGGCGACAGTTACTGTGGTGGTTTTATTGCCGGCCTGGCACTGGGTTACGATCTTGAAGAAGCGTGCCGTTTGGGCACGGCAACATCCGGTCTGGTGGCCACGGCGCTGGGTTCCGATGCCGGTGTGATTGATCTGGAGAGCACCAAACAGTTTATCGCAACCGCCGAGACTATTTGATCCGGTTTTTCATGCTACTTATATAAGCGGCATTGCTATATACATCGCGACGTGAAGTGGCTAATCCGCGTTGGCGATGCGTTGCTTCAGACCACTGGCCGCCTGCCACAAGCCACCGTCGGATCCGTCAACATAGTGCATATGGTTGCCGCTGTTGATATCCGGTGTGATGCAGGTCATCAGTGCCTGCTTTGCACGATACAACCCGTACACCAGTTGCTTTGCCTGAAACTGTGCTTCGAGCATTGATTCAATCTGGTCCGACTGTGCCGATGTGCAGTCGAGTACCATTTTCACGCTGCCGGCAACTTTAATGTAGTCGCTGTTGTCGGCAATCTCTGCCCGATACTGTTCTGCATCAAAACCACCGGCGCGTAGCTTAAACGCAAACAACACACGGGCAAGCAGGTGTATGCCCACCACCGAGCGCAGTTTCTGCCAGCGGCTGCCCCCGGCTGAGGCTATCTCTTTGCGTATCGATGCCAGCCTGAGCTTAAACTGTAGCTTCGGTGCAGCAGTGGGTATGGTTTCATCGCTGTCCAGAGTGACGATGGTGTTGATCAGGTGTACCACCTTTGATAACTGATCGTCGCTGTTTTCTGTGGACTGCGGGTGCGGACCCACAATGATACACAGCATATGGTCACGCACCGGGCTAATTGGCGACCATCGACACGACAGGTGTGTCAGGTCCGGTTCCGGGGCTGATGTCGTTTGCAGGCGATACGGGTTATCAGGAGTTTCCCGAACGATAGACTCTGCGATATCCAGCCCGTTGCCTCTGAACATCGCGATATCAACACCGGTGGCCGAGCGCAGTTTACCGGCAGATAACTGACCGCCGTGTTCCATCACTGTCTGCATCGGAACAATTCCGCTCACCAGGTTTAACCCGAACTGCTGCTGTGCCCAGTGCGTTACCTGCAGCAGCGCGCTGGTGACGCGTTCCCGGTATTCCGGTGGCACCACCGCACTGGCACCGTCGCCGCCAAAGACCTTGGGAAAATCAAGCGCCGGCATGGCGTTGTTTAGCGCGGTGATGCACGCGGCGCCGACATAGTTAACGGCTTCATATTGCCCGGCGCTCACAGCCTGTGTGCTGTTTTCTATATCCGCGGTAACCACCAGCCAGTCGGGCGGAATGTCGGTATAGAAGCTCTCGTCAAAAGCGTATCCACTGAAACTGGTGAATGGCTCGAGTGCGCTGAAGGTTTTATCTGTGTTCACGCAGGTCTTACGCCGGTTATCTGCCGGTCATCATAGCGCAGCGCAGACCGTAAATCGCGAAACATGTGGTCTGCGCAGCATGGTCTGGCGGCGGTGTATTTAACATCGCAGTGTATACTCATCTGGTAGCTTCCGATCACGTTCACCTCTGCTCATGAAATACACCGCCTGTTATTGCGAAGAAAACATCTGGCACCTGTGTGCGGACCCGGCGGTAACCGACAACGACGCCGATATCAGGGTAGTGTGGGTGAGCAGCCTGCATCAGGTGTGCCCCATCTGGTGTCAGCGCACAGCCCCCGGAGCAGACGAGCCGGTATGGTGGGACTACCATGTATTTCTGCTGTCACACAAATCGGGCAACTGGCTGGTGTGGGATCTCGATACAAGCCTGGGCCTGCCGGTTGCGGCACAAACCTACTTTGCCCGCGCGTTTAAGCAGCCCATGCCACTGCACCCGGTGTTTCGTGTGATGGATGCGGACTACTATCGTCGGGAGTTTTCGTCAGACCGCAGCCATATGCAAGGCCCCGACGGCAAATGGATGTCGCCGCCGCCCGAGTGGCCGGCCGTTGTGCGTGACGACCTGACGTTTGCCGCGATGCGCGATATGCATGACAACCGTCACGGGGAGAGGTTAAGCCTCGATGAGATGGAACGGCTGGTGTCAGGCCCTATTCGCCATCAACCATAATTTCTTCCAGGCTGAGCCCGGTTTGCTTTCTGATCGTGCGCCACAGAAACCAGAAGATGCACAGCATCATGATGGTTGATGGAATGGCGATCATCGGGTAACTCAGCAGCGTCATGCGGCCCAGCTCTTCGTTAAAGGCCGTGGTACCGGACTCACTGGTTACAATCCACTTGGCCAGCACGTAGTTCATCACGGCTGAAAAGCCGAAGGTACCGGCAAGCAGATAGTTGGCGTTGTCGAGTTGCTTTTCAAAGTTCTGTTTGTTGCCGCGCTTTTCCAGCTCGGTTTCGATGCGGTCTATCTTGAACATTTTCGGGTTCAGCAGCAGCTTGCGGATGGCGGGGTAGCCAAGTTTGTGGGCAATCAGAATACCCAGGCCGATCACCGTTGGCACCGCAGCTTCCTTGATGGCCAGCCAGCCGGCATCCAGTTTTAGCAGGCCGATACCGCCAGTCAGCAGCACGCTGATTACCCCCAGCAGCGCAATCCAGTTTTTCTTGCGCTGCGTGATCAGTTCGTACAGGCCCCAGCCGATTGGAAATGCCAGCGCCAGAATCAGCGCTTTGGTGGCGCCCAGGTCTTCCGGGCCGCTCAGCTTCATCAGGATTACTGAAGGAATAATAATGCTGACCAGCAGATCGACAAACGGGCGGGATTTTGGCTCGTCGCCACCGGTGGCTGGATTGGATTCGGTCATCTGGAGGCTCGTGCTCGGGTTGCGGTAAATACTGTCACGGCACAGCCGCGATGACAGCATCCTAAAGCAAACCGCGAATCATACACTGATTTACAGCGATTGCCGCAAAATGGAGTGGCGTTTAGCGGCGTATCACAGATACCGAGTTGTAGTCCTGCACGTAGATGGTGCCGTCGGCGCCGACCTCCACATCTTGCACGCCGGAGCTGATTGGCACCAGCCATTGCTCGCGTCCGTTCAGATCAAGCGCAACCAGCGCATAGTCTTGCACGACATACAGCGTGTCCTCTGTTACAAGAAATTCCGCCAAATACAGGACGCGCTCATCATCGGGGTAAGTCCATAACCGTTCTCCATCGGTGCTGACAGCGTGAATTTGTTGGCTGCTGGATAAATACAGTGTGTTACCGAGCACGTCGATCTTATCCACGAAATCGAAATCCAGGTCCAAAGTCCACAGTTGTAGTCCGGTAGAGGAAACGGCTACCAGCGTATTATCCGGCCGCACATAGGCATAGCCATCCGCAGTTGTGGTGAATGCGTCTTCGCTGTAGTACGTTTCAAACGTATACTCGGGCGATTCACATTGCAGCTCTGTGCGATTTAGCGCTAATTCATATGTCAATCCTTCGTCCGGGTACCCGAACCAGGCAACGGAGAGAAAATAGCGTCCCGGTGTCAGGCATACCAGGTTTTCGGCTGAATCAATGTCAATTGACCAGTAGGCCTGCTCGCGGCCGTCGCCGTCCTGCAGCCTGGCCTCCAGGAAATGCTGCTGAGTTGCATCCGATGCAGTCATTGCGAATGCGGTGCCTGTGTCGACGATATCAAAGGCATACCAGTGCACTGACTCGTCTTCATTGAGCGTGGCACTGAGTGTTTCACCGATAGCTGCAGTTGCGGCGGCCCCGATATCGGTTGCCGGTGCGGTGCCGCTGCCAGTGGTTTCCACCATACAGGAAACGCCGTTCTCCCAGCCCCAGCCATCGTTGTCCGGGTCACTGGTGGGTTGCTCGCATACCGGGGGAGGTTCGCGCAGCAAGCTTGCATCGGCAATGCAGGAGGCGCCATTTTCCCACCCCCAGCCATCGTTATCGGTGTCGCTGTCTGGCAGCTGACACAGCCCACTGGCAACGGTTGCGGGGGAGATTATCAGCGCTGACAGCAGTAGTGTAGTGGCGTAACAGATGGTGCGGCAGAGGCAAGCGGAATTCCGGTGTTGCATGAGTTACATCCTTTACTAATGGAGGGGTTAAAGCCGGCAGTTCCAGAGTTGCCAACCGTAATTTTGAGTGTAGCATTGATGTCAAAATTTTCAGGTTGCGCCGCAGCACTGCAGACTGCCGTCGCAAATACACATGACACAGATGCCTGTCGGCGCGAAACTAAAATTGAATTTGCACCCGCCACCTGGCACAACACATCCGGAGCAACGTGATGACAACTGCCGCGATTCCTTTTCCGCAGGAACTGCCTGACGGCTATGAGTGGTTTGATGATGAACCGATGTTTGATCCGAAACGGCATTTGGCTTTGCAAAAGCCGCAGTCGGTTCGTTATCTGAGTGAGTTTGGTTACAGTGACGATGAGATAAACGCGGTTGCCTCACCGGTGGCGGTGTCATCACCGTTTCAGGTACTGTCGGCCGAAGGCGCAGAAGTATTGCTACAGGTGGCCAGACGCCTGCGGCAGCACGCTGTCAGTTGCGAGCGCATTGAGAACATGGTGCGCGGCGGGTGTTACCGGTCGAGGTTTTTACGCGACCTGTGTGTCGATGCATCGTTAACAGACTTAATGTGCGAGATTTATCAGACCGACGTTGCGCCGCACACCATGCCGGTGCACCTCGGCCATATGAACTTTTCCCCGACCGACCTCAGCAAAGCGGTCGACAAATGGCATCACGACACACTGCCACTGGATATCGTCATGATGGTGACAGACCCTGCATCGCTGGACGGCGGGCAATTTGAATATTTCGTCGGTACCAAACACGAAATGGCCGAACTCGCCGCAGCAGGTAAACCACCGCCACCCGAGCGTACCGAAGCACCGCCGTTTAACGGTCCGGGTTATGCCATCGCGCTGCATGGCAACATGGTGGTACATCGCGGTGCACCGCTAAACAAAGCTGGTGAGCGTATCAGTATGGTTAATGGCTATGTTTCTATGGATACCAGCCGTGAAGATCAGCACCGCCACAAGGATCTGACTCTCGTTGACGATCCGAATGCGTTATTTACCGAATGGGCGCGGCATGCGGCCTGGCGTGCGCGTGGCCGACTTGATCAACTGCTGCACGAGCTTGAGTTTAATCCGGATCGTATGGCAGTGGCGGCACAACTCGATGAGGCAATTGCTGACGTACGGCAGGCAGTCGATGAGATGAACGACACGTCTGAACATCAGATGCACCACTACGAAAAAACCTGACGGCTGCATAAACCGGGCATCTTTATCCGCACAGCAGCGTATGCGCTCACAGCTCGATAATAAGCCCGCTATCAGCAGGCAGACTGCCATTGCAGATGTCGGGATAGGTTGCCTGCAGCGCCGTTAGTCCCTGCAGGCGCTCAACGCGTAACCACGTACCACTGTGGGCAATGGCTGCCTTGAGAAACGCACCCGACTGCTGTTCGAATGCCTGTGGTCCTGAGTCCTTAACACGCCGTTCTATTTGTGCAGGGGCAAAAAACATCTCACATCGGTCGCGGGTTATGTCAGCACTGTTTCGAGGTTCGCTCCAGTGGGTAATGCCTACGTTGAGTGTGCGCTTCATGTTATCACCCAGCACACGGTGTAACGTGCCGAGCAGAGCGCTGTTGCCCGCCATGTCGACGATGACACTCGGAACCGGTTCAATCATCGCGGCGTCATCGTAGCTCATACACTGATCGTAAATATTCAAGCCGCTGATAGCTGTGCGATGCCTGGCAGAGGTCATGCCCAGCGTTGATACACTATCCAGTGCATAGCCAAGTCCAAGCGCAGTTTTACTTGAGGCACTCAATATAATTACCTGCTCTGCGCCAAACCATTGTTGCTGTTGCAGGTAGTCCGCCAACAAATACGACGTGATAAACAGCGGCAACAGCAGTGACTGGTGCGCGTCCATGCTGCTGTCATAACCCGGTTCATGTGATACGCGGCGGTAGCGATTGTATGCAGCGGGTAGGGCATTGCGATGTGGCGTGCCATCGTGCAGGCTGACAGGCTTCAGGTTTACTGGTTGCAAACACACATGCGTGGCAGGAGGGAAGTAACCAAACAGACGCTCTCCGGTTTCGATGTCTGCGCACTGACTGTCAGTTACCTCTGCATAGCCCCACACCGGCAGCACTCCCCATGTCTCACCGTTATCCTGTACCGGTGGAAAAAACTGCCAGTAGCCGAGCCTGTCACCAGCTACGCCGTAGGTGATGTTGTTTGACGTAAATGCAAAACTGTCGACCGTTGCGACGATGCCATCAACCGGACACTCGGGTGTGGTGGTATCGACCAGTCGGCTGTTGTTGAGGTTATCTTTTTTAACCTGAAACTGTGGCATTAGATGTGTCCGGTTAAGAGCTTGCAGGAATTGTGTTACTTCTGTTTAGGGTCGATTGGAAGCTGCTGAAACCCGATCAGTTCTTCGAACAGTTTTGCCACCTGTAACAGGCGAGCTTCACCTCGCGGCCGCCCCATGAGTTGTACAGCTACCGGCAAGCCGTCAGCGCTTAGCCCACAGGGAACGCTGATAACCGGACATGATGTCATCGTTAACACAAAGGTAATCGCAAACCAGTCAATGTAGTTGTTGAGTGGCTTGCCGTCTATTTCAGTCACGTAGCGCTGGTCGGCCGGAAACGCCGTGATTGATGAAGCCGGGCACACCAGTACATCGTGGTGTTGAAAAAACGCGTGTATCTGGCTGTGCAACTTGTGGCGTACGCGCTCTGCACGAAAAATATCGTCGGCCTGCAGCGCCAGACCCAGTTCAATGTTACCAATAATTTCCGGTGCAATTGCATCACGATGTTGCTGCAGCATGTCGCCCATCATCGTCGCCAGCAACACACCGCGCAGGGTTTGAAACGCACCCGTAACACCGGTGAAGTCGGGAATGTCATCGGTAATATCCGCTCCGGCCTGCGCGAACTGCTGTGCCGCTCGACTACACAGGTCAGCTACTTCAGTGGCGACAGGCAGCACGCCCAGATCACTGCTGTAGGCAACACGAAGGGGACGCCCGATTTCCGATTCTACTTTGTCGAGGCCACTGCGGGTTGCCTGCTGGTAGTGACCGGGGGTGGCGGGCAGGGACAGTGGGTCGTCTGCATGTAAACCGGCGCCGGCGTCGAGCATCAGTGCAATATCATCAACGCAGCGTGCCATTGGACCTTCAACCCAAAGCGTGTCGAATGGGGGCAGCCGCATGCCGCGCGGTACGATACCCGGGCCAGGTCTGAGACCGACCACACCGTTAAAGGCGCTGGGTGTGCGCAATGACCCGCCCAGGTCGTTGCCGGTGGCAAGTGGTACCATGCCGGTCGCCAGTGCCACTGCTGATCCGCCGGAAGATCCCCCGGCACTTCGAGTGAGGTTCCACGGATTGGCAGTGCTGCCGTACACCGGGTTAAACGTATGGCCACCGGCCCACTCCGGCACGTTGGACTTGCCGATCGGTATGGCGCCATTGCGTTGCAACTGTTCTACGGTTGCGTCTGAACGTGTCGGTACATAGTCTTTGTATAAAGGAGATCCGTAGGTGGTGGCGACGCCTGCAACATCGTTGTAGTCTTTAACGGCAATGGGTAATCCACCCAGCGTGCCGACAGGCTCGCCCTTTAGTCTGGCACTATCAATCTCCGCTGCCTGTTGTATGGCTTGTTCACGACACAGCAGTGGCAGAGCGTTAACTACCGGATTGACTTCATCGACACGCTCAAATGCGGCCTTCACCAGTTCAACAGAGCAGACATCGCCGGAGTGCAGTTGCTCCACACACTGACAGGCGGAGAGCCGGTTTAACGGATTCATAGTGTAAGTTCGCGGCAGACGGTGATGTCAACATAACGCACTGTAACGGTGATTGACGTGTACTTTTTGTGGGAAAATGTATCGCCGCAAAAATCTTTGTACAAAAACAGACTTACAATAAGAAAAGCAAACAGGCAAAGGCCAGGTGTTAATAAGCAATGAATAGTGACGGTGACACCATAGAGATAATTACCGCTGATGGCGAGCGCCTCGGCGGCACACTTTACCGTGCACCAAACGCCACGCAGGTAATCATCGTACAGGGTGCCACCGCTGTTCCGCACCAGTTCTACCGTCGCTTCGCGCATTATATGCAGGCACAGGGAGTGTCCACGCTGACCTATGACTTCCGCGGTATCGGTGTATCCGCGCCTGCGAGTCTCAGGGGCTGTAAAGTGCGTTGCAGCGACTGGGGTTTGTACGATATTCCAGCCTCAATCAACTGGGTTAACACCAATCTGCAGCCAGATAAAATCTATCTGGTCGGTCACAGTGCCGGCGGCCAACAGGCAGGCCTGATCGATAACCCCGACGCAGTTGATGCAATGGTAACCGTGTGTGCACAAAGCGGTTACTGGGCGTATCAGGGTGGTGCGGAAAAACAGCGTGTGCGCATGATGGTCACTGTGGGTTTACCGCTGGTATCGCGTTTAGTCGGATACTTTCCCTGGAGCCGCTTTGCCAGCGGCTGCGACCTCCCCAAAGAAGTGGCACTGCAGTGGGCGCGCTGGTGCCGTCACCCCGATTACCTCTTTAGCGACGAAAGCCTGCCACTGCAGCGCTATAGCAACTTCAAAGCGCCGGTGCTTGCCTACAGTATTGACGATGATAACTGGGGCACCGCTGTTTCAGTTGACGCGTTGATGAAACGTGCCTACAGCAATGTTGACCGACAGCACCTGGTGCCTTCTGAATTCGGTATCGATAAGCTTGGCCATATGGGGTATTTCAGGCAGGGCTCAGAAGTGTTGTGGCAGCGGGCGCTGGATTGGCTGTTGAGGTATTAGGGGTTTGAAGTCCCACAAATACATCGAGATACAAGCCACATCGGTGGGAGTCCATCCCCGATGGACGAACTCCCATACTTAGCAAACCGCTCATGATTCCCCCAATCCAGGCGTGAAATTTGCAGCGACGACGGGTCGCGCGCGTGGTAGAACGACTTTGAAACTGGCTGCTTCAAATCTCAATCCATTTACCCTGTTCCAACTGGTATGCAGTGCGGCACTTACCGGATTGCTCTCCCATGCGCTGGCCACCAATCTATTGAAATCTGGTGACGCACGTTGCGCCCCTGGTCTGTCCCGCACCTTCCAAAGTTCGCTGCTCGCCTTTTGTGCTCTAATGATGTCCACAATCAGCGCTGCGTCCTGGTGGGACTGTGGCTGGGTATACCGCTCTGAAATAGCGGTATCCGCTACCGGCAGTGCGACGAACTACCCACTGCAAATCGAACTGTCGTCTTCAGACTTTCACGCTGCTTATAACTTCAGCTCCAATGGTAGTGATATCCGTGTGGTCGATTCTGACGACACTACACCACTCGACTTTTTTATTGATGAATGGAATGTGGCGGCGGGGACGGCGGTACTCAGCGTCAATGTGCCACAGGTATCCCCAACTGATCGCAGTCTTTATATCTACTACGGTAGTGATCCCGGTATTGCCGGTGGTGTAGTCACACCGCCGATTTCTGCCAGTAGCGCGGAAGACACGTTTCTGGAGTCGGGCTGGCGACTGCACACACGCTTTTCCACTATTGACCCTGCCAGTGAAGCAGAGGGCCGGTCTCTGTTTAACAATATTGAAGACGATGCCAGTGGTTACGGCTGTACCGTCATCGATGAACTGGGCGGTCGCAACAATCGCAATACGTTTAGCGGTCCGCGTGGTAACTACGGGTTAATGACGGAGACGCACTTCCAGGTTGATATCCCCGGGGTGTGGGAGTTTCGCCTCGGTGCTGACTATGGGCTAGGCGGCGGATTGTATGTTAACGGTCAGGCACTTGATGAGCGCTGGAATGAAGATATCTGGTGGGCACTTAACTGGAACAACAGTGATGTGCTGACCGGTAGCATCCATTTGGAACCAGGCTTTCATCACATCGAAGCGCTGGGTTACGAGGGATGTTGCGACGGCACAATTAACATGCAATTCAGAACACCTGGAAGCGGTGTCTGGCTTGATATGAGTGCCGACAACCTGTCGCTGTATGGCCGCAGTTGTCCACCTGGTGTCATCGATGAAAACCTGATGTCGGTAGACAGGCCGTCGTTCTACAGTGGCAGTGTGTTTTATGATAACGGCACCGGTGGCAGCCCGCACGATGGAGTACGGGATAGTGCCGAGGAGGGAGTGGGAGGTGTCAATGTACAGGTAACTGTCGCGTCAAGCGGCAGCAGCCTGACAGACCAGACCGACAGTAATGGCAACTGGTTGGCCTGTTTTCTCGATGAGGCTGTCGGCAGCAACTTATCAGTTGTGGCAACCACACCGGCTGATACGATTGCGGTATCTGAAAGCAGCAGCGTAACTAATACAGACACGGCAATTAATGGCACGATCACGATTCCTGTTACCGACACTGCCGATATCGACAACAATAACATCGGTATCATCGAGGTACCGCGACTAGAATCGGACAGTGTATTGTCGCTGGTAGCAAACGGTTCAAAGACTTTAAGCCATACTTACTACGCAACCACGACTTCGGAGCTGTCGTTTCAGATCTCCTCGGCACTGCACGAGCCGGATCAGATCTTCAGTTACCTTGCCTACCGTGATGCCAATTGCGATGGTGTTGCTGAAACACCTGCGGTGCCATTGAGCAACCCCGTGGCGGTTGTTGCCGGAGAGGAAGTGTGTATCATTATAGAGGTGCAGGCCAGTGCGGGGGTGGATGGCAATTCACGGCTGACGTTGCAAGTAGACGCGGAAACAATAATCGCAGACCTTGGTCTGACGTTGCAAAGCACCAACCTCGACGAAATATTCGGACTACAACCGTCTGAACTCGTGCTCGAAAAGAGCGTTTGCAACCTTGCAGATTATGTCTGCGACGTGGTCGCCGGCAGCAACTTTTCATACTATAACGCAGGGCAGCCGGGAGAAAGACTTCGTTATAAAGTTACTTTCTACGCAGCAAACGACAGCGTTAGCGAGCTAACCGTAACCGATTCCATACCTGCTTTCACAACACTCGAACCACTGAGTATCTCCATGCAAAGAACACCAGCGGGAGTGAGTTGCAGCCTTGTGAGTCCAATCGATCAGTCTGTGTCTGATTACAAGGGCACTATTGAGTTCAATTGCAGTGGTACGGTAAATCCGATGGATGAGGGCATTATGTCATTTACTGTGGTGGTTGATTGATCGGGCGCTGGCGTGCAAAATCAACAGCGCTGTCGCACATTCTTTGTTGAGAAGGATCAACCGATATATCGATTTGCACGCTATATCGTTTTGCACGTTACATCGGTGGGAGCCCATCCCCGATGGGCGAACTCCAGTACTTAGCATG